>CAZGUU010000062.1:0-19811 GCA_964529315.1 uncultured Enterobacteriaceae bacterium | reverse complement strand
GGCCCCGCGGCGCGCCTCCCTGGGGCGCAGACCCCCCGCCCTCCAGGGCTTCGAGGCGCAGCACCAGGTCGTCCAGCGGAACCAGCGGGGTCAGTGTGGCCATCCGAATCACCGTCATCTCGAGCACCAGACGCGGGTCGGGGGCGCGAGAGAGGTCGACATGCGCGTCGAGCAGCATGCGAAACCAGCGGTGCAAGTCTTCGGCCGGCACGCCCGTCCCCGCGGCCGAGAGATCGTCGATCTCCGCGGGCGAAAGATCGGCCAAGGCGCGGGGCCCGGCCACCGCGAGCACGGTCAGGTGGCGCAAGCGCTCGAGCAGGCCCTCGCACAATCGCGCGGGATCGGTGCCCTGCCCGAGCACCTTGGCGAGCACGTCGAGTGCGTCGGCCGGCCTGCGGGTGGCGGCCGCCCCGAGGAGGTCGCGCACCGCGCGCTCGTCGGGCAGCCCGAGCGCCTCGGCGACCGTCCGCGCGTCCACCCGTCCGTCGGCGAACGCCAGCACCTGGTCGAGCAGCGAGGTCGCGTCACGCATGCTGCCGCCGGACTCGCGGGCCAGCGTGCCGAGCGCGTCCTCGTCGGCCTGCATCCCCTCGCGCCGCACGATCTCGCCGAGCGTGTGGGCGATCGTCTGGCGGGCCACGCCTCGAAAGTCGAAGCGCTGGCAGCGCGAGAGGATGGTCTGCGGAAGCTTGTGCGCCGCAGTCGTCGCGAGGATGAACTTCACGTGCGGCGGCGGCTCCTCGAGCGTCTTCAGGAACGCATCGACCGCCTGCTTGGAGAGCCCGTGTGCCTCGTCGATGATGTAGATGCGAAAGCGGGCAGCGGCCGGCTGGTACTTGACCGTCTCGAGCAGCTCGCGCGCTGCGTCGATGCCGGTCTGGGACGCGGCATCGACCTCGAACACGTCGAGCGAGCGGCCCTCGGTGATCTCGACGCAGTTGCGGCACTGGTTGCAGGGATCCGGGGTCGGCCCCTGCTCGCAGTTGAGCGCCTTGGCGAGAATTCGCGCCGTGGTGGTCTTGCCCACGCCACGCATGCCGCTGAAGACGAAGGCGTGCGCCACGCGCCCGGCGCGGATCGCGTTGACCAGGGTCTGCGTGACGTGCTCCTGGCCCACGACCTCGGCGAACCCCTGCGGGCGAGAGCGCCGTGCCAGAACCTGGTAGGGGGCCGCCTGCGCACGCTCCACGGCGGCTCCCGCGGCGGTCTGGCTCGACGGAAAGAGGCTCGCTCCCTCGCTCATCTCGCGTCACCCCGGCTCACGTCCGCCGGCACGCCGAGCCACGGACCCCTGCAGTCGAGCGCGTCAGTGATAGCTAGGCACCCCCGCGGCACAGAGAGAAATCGGTACCGTTGCTCCCTTCCGGGCCTGGCGGGATTCGCGACCCGCTCTTGCGCGGGACCTAGCTATCACTGACGCGCCCGGCCACCGGAAGCTACCGCCCACCGATGCTAGGCGCAACCCGCGTTTCCCCCTCCGCCATCCCCTTCCTGGTCAGGAACGGGCGGCGAACACCCGAATCAGCCGCACGTGATAGGCCACGGCCGACCAGAGGGCGAGCAGCAGTGCGATCCACAGGAAGACCATCCCGGCGGCGAAGAAGTCGAGCAGCCAGTAGCGGTAGCGCATGAGGAGTGCCGTCAAGGCGACGACCTCGAAGGTCATCTTCACCTTGCCGAGCGACTCCGCGCCCAGCACGATACCCTCGCCGAGCGCGATGGTCCGCAACCCGGTCACCGCCAGCTCGCGTGCCGCGATCACCGCCACGATCCAGGCGGGAACGCGAGGCCCATCGGGCATGGCGGCCAGCATGATCAGGGCGCTGATCACGAGCACCTTGTCTGCCAACGGGTCGAGGAACTTGCCCAACGTGGTGGAAAGGCCGCGGCGCCGCGCCAGGTAGCCGTCGAGGAAGTCGCTCAGACAAGCCAGGAGAAACACCGCGGCGGCAGCCAGCCCGGCGCTCGCGCTGGGGTCGGTGAGCAGCCAGATGAGCAGCGGCGTGATCGCGATCCGACTCAGCGATAGAGCGTTCGGCAGGTTCAGCACGCCGGCGCGAGGTGTGACCACCTCCGACGCTCCCTCCACAGGCACCCCGCTGCCTAGTTCGCCCGCGCCGCGGCCAGAGCCAGACGACCGCGGTCCAGGGTCTTGCGCAGGTACTCCTGCCGGTAGCGGAAGACTCGCTGCAAATACTCGCGCGTCTCCGCATAGGGCGGCACGCCGCCGTGGCTCTCGACCGCACCGGGGCCTGCGTTGTAGGCAGCGAGCGCCAAGGGCACGTTGTTCCCGAAGCGGTCGAGCATGCGGCGCAGGTAGTACACGCCGCCGTCGACGTTCTCCTGCGGGTGGAAGGCATCGCGCACGCCGACCAGCTCGGCGGTCCCCGGCATGAGCTGCATGAGACCCATGGCACCGGCCTTGGAGACCGCGAGGTGATCGAAGGCCGACTCGGCCCGGACCACGGCGTGCACCAGCGCCGGCTCGACGGCGTAGCGCTGGGCGGCCTCGTCGATCAACGCCTGGATCTCGGGCGAAGCCTGCGCGGCGCGCGCCGGTGCCGAGGTGCTCAGCGAGATCAGGCCACCGCCACGAGGCCGGTCCGCGCGGGCGGACCCGGGCGTGAAGATCACCTGTGAGAAGGTCGAGCGAGCCACCTGGAGAACCTTGTAGCGCCGATCGGTGGGCACGTTCGTGAAATGCGTGACACCCGCTCGGTCGCGAAAGAAGAAGGTCTCCGCCGCTGCCGTCCCGGCCAGTGCGCAGAGCAGCGCGTGGATCCCCGCGAAGCACAGGCCCAGGCGTGTCGCGCGGCGGTGCAAGGCGCCGCGAGCTGCGCCGCGCGCCCCACCCCCCAGTGGCTGACGTCTTGCCATCGAGCGGCCCCTCCTACCCTCGCATCCCGCTGTCCGTCAAGCGCCGTCGCCGCATCGCCGCTGCCGCGTCGCGCGGCCCCTGTCAGCGCTCTGACACCCCCTGCCGCTTCGCCGCGCCCTCGGCACGGATTCCGAGCCGAGGTTGCAGCTTGCCGTGGCCGAGATCTACTGTCCAGCCGTGGCGCCGCGCCGTTCCCAAGCAAGTCCGAGACCGGATCGCCCGCCGCACGGCGGTGCCGGATGAGCGCGGACTACGATTTCCTGGTGATCGGCAGCGGCATCGCGGGGTTGAGCTTCGCGCTCGAGGCCGCGCGCCATGGCTCGGTCGCGATCGTGACCAAGGGCCCGCTGCCCGAGGGCTCGACCAGCTATGCCCAGGGCGGCATCGCCTCGGTGTGGAGTCCCGAGGACTCCTTCGCCTCACACGCCGCCGACACGGAGCGAGCCGGGGCCGGCTTGTGCCACCCCGACATCGTCGAGCTGGTGGTGCGCGAGGGGCCCGAGCGCGTCCGGGAGATGATCGCGCTGGGCACGCAGTTCTCCCTGCGGCCCGATGCGGAGGATGCCTACGACGTCGACCTGGGCCTCGAGGGCGGCCACTCGCGCCGTCGCATCCTCCACGCCCTCGACGCAACCGGCCACGAGATGATGCGCGCTCTGGCCGAGGCGGCATCGAAGCAGCCCTCGATCCAGGTCCTCGAGCGGACGCTGGCCATCGATCTCCTGGTCAGCTCGAAGCTCGGCGTCGCCGGGCCACCGCGCTGCTGGGGCGCCTACGCCCTCGATCTCGCCACCGGGCGCATCCGGACGCTCTCGGCACGCGCCACGATCCTGGCCACCGGCGGCGCGGGCAAGGTCTACCTCTACACGAGCAACCCCGACGTCGCGACGGGTGACGGGATCGCCATGGCCTTTCGTGCCGGCGTGCCGATCGCCAACATGGAGTTCATCCAGTTCCACCCCACCTGCCTCTACCACCCGCAGGCGAAATCCTTTCTGATCAGCGAGACGGTCCGCGGCGAGGGCGCCATCCTGCGCCACCCCGACGGCAGGCCCTTCATGGCCGCTTACGACCCACGTGCCGAGCTCGCACCGCGCGACGTGGTGGCACGCGCGATCGACCGGGAAATGAAGCTGCACGGCTTCGACTACGTGCTGCTCGACGTCTCGCATCGGCCGGCGGACTTCCTCGAGCAGCGCTTCCCGACCATCCTGGCGCGCTGCCGGGGCTTCGGCATCGACCCCGCACGAGAACCGATCCCCGTGGTTCCCGCTGCCCACTACACCTGCGGCGGCGTGTGCACGGATGCCGACGGGCGCACCGCGCTCGGCGCGCTGTGGGCCGCGGGCGAGGTGGCGATGACCGGGCTGCACGGCGCCAATCGCCTCGCCTCGAACTCCCTCCTCGAGGGCCTGGTGTTCGGGCAGCGTGCGGCGCACGACGCGGTCCAGATGCTGGCCGACGACGCCTCCCCTCCCCCGACGATCTCGGCGTGGAACCCGGGCCAGGCGCGCAGCAGCGAGGAGTCGGTCCTGGTCACGCAGAGCTGGGACGAGATCCGCCGCTTCATGTGGAACTACGTGGGCATCGTTCGCAGCGACCGACGCCTGGATCGTGCGCGCAAGCGCATCGACCTGGTCCTCGACGAGATCCGCCACGACTACTGGGACTTCCTGCCGACCGCCGACTCGCTCGAGGTGCGCAACCTCGCGACCGTGGCGGACCTGATCATCGCCTCGGCGCAGCACCGCCGCGAGAGCCGCGGCCTGCACTTCAACGTCGACTGCCCGGAGCACGACGACACCCACTGGCGCTGCGACACGATCCTGGTGCGCGACCCGGACTCGCAGCGCCCGGTCCCACTGCGCACTGGGTGATGGCGTGGCGCCTCGCCGCCTGCCGCCGCGGATGTCGGGCCCGGGGCACGCCCGAGCCGAGGCCCTCGGGGGCGCTCAGATCCCCCGCGGGGCCGCGTCGAAGAGCTGTAGCTGGCGCGGCTCCCCGATCTCGTTCACCGGCACCGGATAGCGTCGGCTGAAGCAGGCATCGCAGAAGTCCCGCTCCCTCCCCTTCAGGAATGCGTAGAGGCCGTCCTCGCTCAGGTAGGCCAGCGAGTCGGCCCCGATGAACTGTCGGATCTCCTCGACGGAGTGAGAGGAGCCCACCAGCTCTTCGCTGGTCGGCGTGTCGATCCCGTAGAAGCAGGGGGAGATTGTCGGCGGCGAGCAGATCCGCATGTGAACCTCGACGGCTCCGGCCGCGCGGATCATGCTGACGATCTTCTTGCTCGTCGTGCCCCGCACCAGGGAGTCGTCGACGACGACCACGCGCTTGCCATCGAGCAGCTCGGGCATCGCGTTCAGCTTGACGCGCACCCCGAAGTGACGGATCGAGTCCGTCGGCTCGATGAACGTGCGCCCCACGTAGTGGTTGCGGATCAGCCCGAGCTGGTAGGGAATCCTCGCCTCCTCGGCATAGCCGAGCGCAGCGGGCACGCCGGAATCGGGAACCGGGGTCACGAGGTCGGCCGCGACGTGGCTCTCGCGCGCCAGCTGGCGGCCCAGCTCGTAGCGCACCGTGTACACGGTGCGTCCGAAGACCCGGCTGTCGGGTCGGGCGAAATAGACGTACTCGAAGACGCAGCGGCGGTGCGGCGCAGGCGCAAAGGGCCGGAAGGACTCGACGCCGCGCGGTCCGATCACCAGCACCTCTCCCGGCTCAATCTCGCGCTCGTAGCTCGCGTTGATCAGGTCCAGGGCGCAGGTCTCCGAGACCACGACCCAGCCCTCGCGCAATCGGCCCAGAACCAGCGGCCGGAAGCCCAGCGGATCGCGCGCTGCGATCAGCTCGTCCTTGGAGAGAAAGACCAGCGAGTAGGCACCGCGCACCTCGCGCAGCGCCGCCGTCACCCGGTCGACCAGCCGCTCGCCGCGCGCCTGCGCGATGAGGTGGATGATCACCTCGCTGTCGACGGTCGACTGGAAGATCGAGCCGGCCGCCTCGAGGCCGGCGCGCAAGGCGCCGGCATTGACCAGGTTGCCGTTGTGCGCGACGGCCAGCGCCCCGCCCGCGTACTCGACGACCAACGGCTGCGCGTTCTTGAGCACGACTTCGCCGTACGTCGCGTAGCGGTTGTGGCCGATCGCTGCCGAGCCAACCAGGCGCTTGATGATCTCCGGGTCGAAGATGTCGGCGACCAGGCCCAGCCCGCGATGCGAGATCAGCGCGTCGCCGCGCGACGAGACGATGCCCGCGGAGGCCTGCCCTCGGTGCTGCAGCGCGTAGAGGGCGAGGTAGGCGAGGTTCGCCGCCTCCGGGTGGCCGTAGACGCCGACCACCCCGCACTCGTCGTGAAAGCCGTCGCCTGGCGTGTCGAGCATCGCTCAGCTTCCCTCGAGCAGCCGCGGCAGGGCCTTCTCCCAGGCCTCCTTGAGCTCGGCGACGGGCAGCGAGATCAGGTCGTCGAACTCGAGCAGGGCGCCACCCACCTCGCCGATCGAGGTGACGGGCAGCGCAGCCTCGTGCGCCATCTCGCGCAGGGCGGCGGCGTTCTCGCGCCGCACGCTCACCAGCATGCGAGCCTGGCTCTCGCCGAACAGCCAGGCGTCGGAGCGGATGCCCTCCTCCATGCGGATGCGCGCCCCGAGCAACGGCAGGCCGTCGGGCGCGGCACAGCAGGCCTCGGCAACTGCAACCGCCAGACCCCCGTCGGAGAGGTCGTGCGCCGAGGCGAGCAGCGAGCGCTCCGCTGCGGCGAGCACCACCCGGTGCAGCTGGCGCTCGGCCTCGAAGTCGACCCATGGGGGCGAGCCGTTCGTGCGCCCGTGCACGACCGCGGCGAACTCGCTGCCCGCGATCTCGTCGCGCGAGCGCCCGAGCAGGAAGATCACGTCGCCGGGCGCCTTGAACCACGGCGTCACCGCCGTGGCCGAGCGCAGCAGGCCGACCATGGCGATGGTCGGCGTCGGCGGGATCGCACGCCCCTCGGTCTCGTTGTAGAAGCTCACGTTGCCGCTGACCACCGGGATCTGGAAGGCAAGGCACGCGTCGCGGACACCGTTGACCGCCTGCTGGAACTGCCACATGACCTCGGCCCGCTCCGGGCTGCCGAAGTTCAGGCAGTCGGAGATCGCCAAGGGCTCCGCGCCCGACGCCACCAGGTTGCGCGCCGCCTCGCACACCGCGATGCACGCCCCGACGTAAGGGTCGAGGCTGCAGAAGCGCGCCTTGCAGTCGACCGTCATGGCGATCTGCAGATCGGTGCCCAGGACCCGGACCACCGAGGCATCGCCGCCAGGGTGGGCGACCGTGGCGGCGCCGACGTAGTGGTCGTACTGCTCCCAGACCCAGCGCCGCGAGCAGAGGTTTGGCGAGCGGATCAGGTCGCGCAGTGCCTGGCCGTAGTCGCGTGGCTCGGGGAGGTCGGCCAGGCGAAGCTCGGCCGCCGTGCCCGCATCTTGCGGCTCGGCGATGGGTCGCACGAGCGCGGGAGGCTCGGCGAGAAGATCCACCGCAACAGCGATCACCTCCTCGCCTTGGTGCCGGACGCGGTAGACGCCGTCATCGGTCAGGCGGCCGATCACCTCGGACTCGAGGTCCCAGCGACGGCACACCTCCTGGACATCGGCGACCCGATCCGGGGTGGCGACGAGCAGCATGCGCTCCTGCGATTCCGAAAGCATGATCTC
This sequence comes from uncultured Enterobacteriaceae bacterium, assembly GCA_964529315.1. Taxonomy (GTDB): domain Bacteria; phylum Desulfobacterota; class Binatia; order UBA12015; family UBA12015; genus CAZGUU01. Next base: position 12,245 of record CAZGUU010000062.1, on the reverse strand, counting down.
GTAGGCGGACATCGCCGTCTCGCGCAGCGGCACGCGGTCGAGGTCGAGGTCGATGCCCAGGCCGCCGCGCGCCGCCATCTCTACGGTCGAGCTGGTCAAGCCTGCTGCACCGAGGTCCTGCACCGCCACCGCGAGCTCCCGGGCCTGGATCTCGAGCGTGGCCTCCAAGAGCAGCTTCTCGGTGAAGGGGTCGCCGACCTGCACCGTGGGCCGCTTCTCCTCGCTCTGCGCGTCGAACTCGGCCGAGGCCAGCAAGCTTGCACCGTGGATCCCATCGCGGCCGGTGCGCGAGCCGATCAGCACCACGGCGTTGCCCACCCCGCTGGCGCGCGCGCGCATCAGCCGCGCCTCCTCGACTACGCCCAGGGTGAATGCGTTCACCAGGCAGTTCTGATCGTAGCCCGAGTCGAAGTAGATCTCGCCACCGACGGTGGGCACGCCGATCGAGTTTCCGTAGCCGCCGATCCCCGCCACCACGCCGCGCACCAGATAGCGCGTTCGCGGGTGATCGAAGCTGCCGAAGCGCAGCGAGTTCAGCGAGGCGATCGGCCGGGCCCCCATGGTGAACACGTCCCGCAGGATGCCTCCCACGCCGGTCGCCGCCCCCTGGTAGGGCTCGATGTAGGAGGGGTGGTTGTGGCTCTCGATCTTGAACACCACGGCCAGCCCGTGCCCGATCGACACCGCGCCGGCGTTTTCCCCGGGCCCTTGGACGACACGCGGGCCGTCGGTGGGAAGCCGGCGCAGGTGAACTCGCGAGCTCTTGTAGCTGCAGTGCTCGGACCACATGACGGCGGCCACGCCGAGCTCCTCGTAGGTGGGCACCCGGCCGAGCCGCTCGAGGAGCCGAGCGTACTCCTCGTCGGTCAGCCCGTGCTCGCGGGCCAGCTCGGCGGTGACGGCGGGGCGCGTCATCACGTGGCGCTTCAGCGCATCGAGCCGGCCGTCTGCCGCTCGCGCGTTCCCGCGAGCCAGTCGGCGATCGATTCGAAGATCTTGAGGCCGTCGGGCGAGCGGCGGGCCGGCCAGCAGGCCGCCACCACCGTCGGGTCCGCAGCGTGCTCGGGGTGCGGCATCAGCCCGAAGACGTTTCTCCCCGCGTTCATCACCCCGGCGATGTCGCGCAGCGCACCGCTCGGGTTGTAATCGCCGGGCTCCCGTCCGTTCCGGTCACGCGAGCCGTCGGCTCGGCAGTAGCGCAGCAGCACGCGCCCGTCGCGCTCGAGCTGGTCGAGCGTGGCCGGATCGGCGACGTAGCAGCCCTCGCCGTTCTTGACCGGGATGCGCCACAGGTCGCCGGCCACGGCCAGGTGGGTGAACGGGTTGGCGACGCTCTCGACGCGCAGCGAAACCTCGCGGCAGACGAACGACAGCGAGCGGTTGCGCACCAGGGCGCCGGGTAGCAGCCCAGCCTCGCACAGCACCTGAAACCCGTTGCAGATGCCCAGCACCAGGCCGCCGCGCGCAGCGAATTCGGCGATCGCGCCCATCACCGGCGAGAAGCGCGCGATCGCGCCGCAGCGCAGGTAGTCGCCGTACGAAAAGCCCCCTGGCAGCACGACGCAGTCGACGCCGTGGAGCTCTCGCTCCTTGTGCCAGAGCGCGACGGCTTCGTGGCGCAGGACGTGGCGCAGGACGTGGAGCGTATCCCGGTCGTCGTTCGACCCGGGAAAGGTCACCACACCCCACTTCACTTGGGCCTTCCCTCGCGCTCCTGGCCGGCTTCGCCCTCGCCTACGAGCTCGAAGCGAAAGTCCTCGATCACACCGTTGGCCAGCAGGCGCTCGCACATCGCGCGCACGCGCTCGGCCGCCGAACCCTCGCCACCTCCCGGCTCGAGGCGGAGCTCGATGTACTTCCCCATGCGCACGTCGTCGACCTCTCCGTAGCCCAGGGCGTGCAGCGACGAGCAGATGGCCTTGCCCTGCGGGTCGAGCACCCCCCGCTTCGGCATGATGACGACGCGCGCTAGCACGAGACGATGCGCCTATACACTTCCTGATAGGCTTCCTCCACCCCGCCCAGGTCTCGCCGGAAGCGATCCTTGTCCAGGCGCTCGCGCGTCCGCACGTCCCAGAGCCGGCAGGTATCGGGGCAGATCTCGTCGCCGAGCAGGATCTCGCCCTCGCGGGCACGGCCGAACTCGAGCTTGAAGTCGACCAGCAGCAGGCCTCGTTCGACCAGGAAAGCGCGCAGGACCTCGTTCACCCGCAGCGCCAGCTCGACCATGCGATCGAGCTCGGCGCGTGACGCCCAGCCCATGACGACGACGTGCCATTGGTTGATCATCGGATCGCCCAGCGCGTCGTCCTTGTAGTACAGCTCCACGATCGGCGAGGGCAGATCGGCGCCTTCCTCCCGACCCAGGCGCTTGGCCAGGCTGCCGGCGATCACGTTGCGCACCACGAGCTCGACCGGCACGATCGACAGCCGGCGGACGAGCATCTCGCGCTCCGAGAGGCGACGCACGAAGTGCGTGGGAACACCGTGGCGCTCGAGCTCGCCGAACAGCACCTCCGAGACGGCGTTGTTGACCACGCCCTTCTCGGCGATCGTGCCGCGCTTCTGTGCGTTGAACGCGGTCGCGTCGTCCTTGAAGTACTGCACCACCAGATCGGGGTCGTCGGTCGACCAGATCTGCTTCGCCTTGCCCTCGTAAAGCTTCTCTCTTCGCTGCATCGGCGTCCTCAGCGCGCGCGCCAAAGGGGCGGCGGCTCGGGGAGGGCCGGGCGTACCGCGAGGGCCCGGTCGATGATCCGATCGGCGTTGCGGAAGTGCCGGTCGCGGTCGAAGATCGTGCCGAGCTGGTCTGCACCCAGGGTTCGGACGATCTCCGGGTCCGATTCCACGAGCGTGCGAAACGAGGCCTTGCCGTCGCGCGCGGCGAACGCCGTGCGCTGCACCCACCGGTAGCCCTCCTCCCGCGCCACGCCGGCGTGGACCAGTGCCAAGAGCACCGTCTCGGAGAACACCAGGTCCCCCGAGGCGGCCGCGTTGGCCGCCATGCGCTCCGGGTACACGACCAGCCCCGAGAGGATCGCGGCCAACCGTATCAGCATGAAATCGAGCGCCAGGCAGGCATCGGGGCCGATCACCCGCTCGACGGAGGAATGGCTGATGTCGCGCTCGTGCCACAGGGCGACGTCCTCGAGCGCACTCGACGCGTAGCCGCGCACCAGGCGAGCCAGACCGCAGAGGTTCTCGGCCATCCAAGGATTGCGCTTGTGCGGCATCGCCGAGGAACCCTTCTGCCCGGCCGCGAAGGGCTCCTCCGCCTCGAGCACCTCGGTGCGCTGCAGATGGCGCAGCTCGACGGCCACGCGCTCCACCGAGCAGGCAACCAGCGCGAGCGTCGAGAAGAAGGCCGCGTGGCGATCCCGCGGCACGACCTGCGTCGCGACGGGCTCGGGACGCAAGCCGAGCCGCGGCAGCACCTCTGCCTCGACCTCGGGCGAGATGTGGCCGTAGGTTCCGACGGCACCGCTCAGCTTGCCCGTCGCCACGTCCTGCGCCGCGCTGCGCAGCCGCTCGAAGGCGCGCGTGAACTCGGCATACCAGCTCGCCGCCTTGAGCCCGAAGGTGATCGGCTCGGCGTGCACGCCGTGGGTCCGGCCGATCATCGCCGTGCGGCGGTGGCGCTCGGCGAGGCCGCGCATCGCCTCGAGCACCCGGAGTAGGTCGGCGAGCAGCAGGTGCGCCGCCTCCGCCATCTGGACGGCCAGCGCCGTATCGATCACGTCGGACGAAGTGAGGCCCAGGTGGAGGTATCGGCCCGCCGGGCCGACGCTCTCTGCAGCCGCGGTGACGAAGGCAATCACGTCGTGCTTGACCTCGGCCTCGATTTCGGCGACGCGCTGCGGGTCGACCCGGGCGCGCTTGCGGATCTCGCTCGCCGCCTCGGACGGCAGCTCGCCCCGACGCGCCAGAGCCTCGCAAACCGCGGTCTCGATCTCGAGCCAGATCTCGAGCCGACGCGCATCGCTCCAGAGCGCCGCCATCTCCGGTCGTGTGTACCGCGCGATCATCTCCCCTCGCTCCCCGAGCGGCCGGTGTGCCCGAAGCCGCCCGCTCCTCGACGAGTCTCCACCCGCCCCGGGGCCAGCGCCTCTTGCTCGGCACTCCCGGCCTCCACCAGATGCCACTGCGCTCGCGCGACCCGCGCCACCACAAGCTGCGCGATGCGGTCGCCTGGATGGATGTGGCGCACCTCGCCACTCAAGTTGATCAACGCGACCTTGATCTCGCCGCGGTAGTCCGAGTCCACGGTGCCCGGCGCGTTGAGCACCGTGACGCCCTCCCGGACGGCCAGGCCGCTGCGCGGCCGCACCTGCGCCTCGAATCCCTCGGGCAGGGCGATCGCGATCCCGGTCGGCACCAGAATCCGCTCCAGGGACCGCAGCGAGATCGGCACCTCAATGGCCGCGGCGAGGTCGCAGCCCGAGGAGCCAGGCGTCATGTAGACCGGGAGCGACGTGTCGACCGGCCCCACCCGCCACACAGCGATCGGGATCGACTCGCGCGGCACCGGCATCCGGTCCCCCATGCCTCGGCTTCGGCCTTCAGGCGAGCGAGAGGATCGAGTCGTCGATCGCGCTGCCGCCGAGATCCCCGAGCAGCGTCACCCCCACTTGCCCGTCGCCCAGCAGGTCCCGCGCCACCGACAGGACATCCTCCGGTCCCACCGCGCCGATCGCCTCGGCCACCGTCTTCGGAGCGATGTCCCGTCCGAAGTAGATCTCGTTCTTGGCGATGCGCGTCATGCGGCTCTCGCTGCTCTCCAGGCTAAGCAGCATGTTCCCCTTGATCTGGCTCTTGGCGCGGGCCAGCTCGTCGGGATCGAGGCCCGACTCGCGAACGCCGCGCAGCTCGCCCAGGATCACCTCGATCACCTCGGCGACGCAGGGGGCCGCAAGACCCGCGTAGACCGCGAGGTAGCCCGCGTTGCGGAAGGAGGAGAGGAAGGAGGCGATCGAGTACGCCTTGCCACGGCGCTCGCGCACCTCCTGAAAGAGCCGCGAGCTCATGCCCCCGCCCAGGGCCGTGTTCAGGACGAAGGCGGCGTAGCGACGCTCGTCGCTCTGCGCGAGCCCGGGCGCACCGAGGTACATGTGGACCTGCTCGAGGGGCTTCTCGAAGAGCGCCACCCCAGGCTGGATCCGGGGGACGGTCAGCTCGACCGGCTCAGTCACGCCGCGCAGCGCGCCGAACTCGCGCTCGACCTGCTCGACCAGCCAGTCGTGCTCCACCGCGCCCGCCGCCGCCACGATCAGCCGGTCTGGCCGGTAGCGCTCGGCGATGAAGGCCAGGAAGTCGTCGCGACCCAGTCCGCTCACCGTCTCCGCCGTACCGCAGATCGGGTAGGAGAGCGGGTGGTCGGGCCAGAAGCGACGGTTGAAGAGGTCGTGAACATGGTCGTCGGGCGAGTCCTCGACCTCGGAGATCTCCTGCAGGATCACCGAGCGCTCGCGATCGATCTCCTGCGGGTCGAAGCGCGAGTGCAAGAAGAGGTCGCCCAGCACGTCGAGCGCGAGTGCCAGGTCCTCGCGCAGCACCTTGGCGTAGTAGCAGGTGTACTCCTTGCCGGTGAAGGCATTGAGCACCCCGCCCACCGCGTCGACCTCCTCGGCGATCTGCTTGGCGGTACGCCGCTCGGTCCCCTTGAAGAAGACGTGCTCGAGGAAGTGGGAGATGCCGTTCTTCTCAGGCGTCTCGTAGCGCGAGCCGTTCTCCACCCAGAGCCCGAGGGAAGCCGAGGCAAACTGGGGCACCGCTTCGCTGAGCACCCGGATGCCGTTGGGCAGAACCGTCTTGCGCAGCGCGCCTCCCCCGCCCAGGCTGTCCGTTCCGTCCAATGCGCGCCTACTCGGCCACGCCCTCGTCGGCCATGGCTTCCCGACGCGATAGGCGAATCTTGCCCGAGCGGTCCACCTCGAGGACCTTCACCCGCACGCGATCTCCTTCCTTGAGAACGTCGGTCACGCTGCGGATGCGCTCCTTGGAGACTTGGGAGATGTGCAGCAGGCCGTCCGTGCCCGGCATGATCTCGACGAACGCGCCGAAGTCGACGATCTTGCGCACCTTGCCGTCGTAGATCCGGCCCACCTCGGCCTCGGCCGTGATGCCCGTGATGCGGTCGATCGCCTTCTGCATGGCGATTCCGTCGCTCGAGGCAATCTGCACCGTGCCGTCGTCCTCGATGTCGATCGTGCAGCCGGTCTCCTCGACGATCGCCCGGATGACCTTGCCGCCCGGGCCGATGACGTCGCGGATCTTGTCGGTGCGAATCTTGATCGTCGTGATGCGCGGTGCGTAGGGCGACATGCTCTCGCGCGCCGCCGGCATCGCCTTGGCCATCTCGCCGAGGATGTGCAGCCGACCGGCGCGAGCCTGCTCCAGCGCGGCGCTCATCACCTCGCGCGTGACGCCGCCGATCTTGATGTCCATCTGCAGCGCCGTCACCCCATCGGCCGTGCCGGCGACCTTGAAGTCCATGTCGCCCAGGTGGTCTTCGTCGCCGAGGATGTCCGAGAGGACGGCGATCTGCTCGCCCTCCTTGATCAGGCCCATGGCGATGCCCGCGACTGGCGCCTTGACCTTCACGCCCGCATCGAGCAGCGAGAGCGCCGCGCCGCACACCGTGGCCATCGACGACGATCCGTTGGACTCGAGGATCTCCGAGACGATGCGCACCGTGTAGGGGAACTCCGCCTCGTCGGGCAGGATGGGTTGGATCGCCCGCTCGGCGAGCGCCCCGTGGCCGATCTCGCGCCGGCCCGGGCCGCGCATGAACTTCACCTCGCCGACGCTGAACGGCGGGAAGTTGTAGTGCAGCATGAACTTCTTGAAGGACTCTCCGAGCAGGGCATCGATGCGCTGCTGATCGGAGCTGGTTCCCAGGGTGGTCGCGACCAGAGCCTGCGTCTCGCCCCGCGTGAACACCGCCGAGCCGTGGGCGCGCGGCAGGAAGCCGACCTCGCAGGTGATCTGGCGGATGTCGGCCAGCCCGCGGCCGTCCAGCCGCCGCTTGTCGGCAACGATCATCTGGCGGACGGCGTCATACTTGAGGCTCGAGAACTCGCCGCCGATCGCCTTCTCCTCGCCCGGGAATTCGCCAGCCAGAGCGGCGATGGTGCCCTTCTTGGCCTCGTCGAATCGCGCCGCGCGCTCCTGCTTGGTCGGCGTGTCGAGCGCGGCCGCAATCAGCGGCTTGGCCACCGCGCGCACGCGGGCGGCGAGCGCCGCGTTGCCCGCGACCACGGGCACCGACCGCTTGGGCTTTCCGAGCGCCTTCTGCAGCTCGAGCTGCAAGTCGAGGATCGGCTGCAACGCCTCGTGCGCCGCGAAGAGCGCCTCGAGCATGATCGCGTCGGGCACCATCTTGGCCCCACCCTCGACCATCACCATCGCGTCCCGGCTTCCGGCGACGATCAGGTTGATGTCGCTTGCGGCGGACTGCTCGGCGGTCGGGTTCATGACGAACTTGCCGTCCACACGGCCCAGGCGGATGCCCGCGATCGGCCCGTCGAAGGGGATGTCCGACACCATCAGGGCTGCCGAGGCGCCGCACAGCGCCAGCATGTCGGGGTCGCTGTCCTTCTCCGCCGAGAGGACCGTCGCGACGACCTGCGTCTCGCAGTGCCAGCCCTTGGGGAAGAGGGGGCGCAGCGGCCGATCGATCAGGCGAGAGGTGAGGACCTCCTTCTCCGTCGGCCTACCCTCTCGCTTGAAGAAGCCGCCGGGGATCTTGCCCGCTGCGAACGTCTTCTCCTGATAATCGACCGTGAGGGGCAGGAAATCGACCTGCTCGCGGGGCGTCGGGGACGCCGTCGCCGTGACCAGAACCACAGTGTCGCCGGCGCGTACGCAGGCGGCACCGCCTGCCTGCTTGGCGAGACGACCGACCTCGATCGAGAATGGCCGTCCGGCCACCTCGGTCTGGACTACCTTTGGCTGCATGAGACTCTCCCTTCGCCCCGCGCCGACGAGGCCGGGGCAAGACGCGGAAGGGGCAGTGGAAGGACCTACTTGCGAAGTCCAAGCCGGTCGATGACCTGCTTGTAACGCGCCGGGTCCTCTCTCCGCAGGTAGTCGAGAAGTCGCCGTCTCTGGCCGACGAGCTTGATCAAGCCCCGCTGCGAGTGATGGTCCTTGACGTGCGTCTTGAAGTGCTCGGTCAGGTAGTTGATCCGCTCGCTCAGAAGCGCGATCTGGACTTCGGAAGAGCCCGTGTCCGTCTGATGAACACGAAAGCCCTCGATCACTTCGCGCTTGCGCGCCGAGGCTAGCGCCACTGTCTTTCCTCCATTTTTTCTCTCGTGGTTGGACCTAACAGTCAGCCCGGGGCCTGTAAAGCTGGCTCGCTTCGGGCATCAGGACCCGGCGCAGCGCCCAGCATCCGCCGCTGGACTCGATCACCGCGAGCAGGTGCCCCCCGGGTGCGACGAGGGCCGCCAGGCGCTCGTCCGCCCGAGGCGGCTCCAGGCTCCGGATGGCGGCCTGCTGGCCGACGGCGATCGCGTAGGCCAGCTCGGCCCCGAGCGGGATCTCTCGCACCCCACGCAGCGCCGAGCGGGGGTCGAGCATCGGTAGGGCGTCGGCCCCGTCGACCTCGAGGAGCGCATCGAGCGGTCGTGCCTCCTCGATGCGAAACGCACCGAACGCCGTGCGGCGCAGGGTCGCCAAGGCCGCCTCCGTGCCCAGCTCGCGGCCGATGTCGGCCGCCAGGACGCGCACGTAGGTCCCCTTGGAGCAGTCCACGGCGAAGCGCAGCAGGCCCGGATCCCCGGGCACGGCCTCGAGTTCCAGGGAGAAGATCTCGATGGGGCGCGCTTGCCGGTCGACCTCGAGGCCGGCTCGGGCGAGCTTGTAGAGCTCCTGGCCGGCCACCTTGACGGCCGAGTACATCGGCGGGCGCTGCGTCCCCGGCCCCAGCAGGCTCCGGGCGATCTGCGCGAGCTTTGGCCGGTCGAGCTCCGGGACGGACGCTTCGGCGACGATGCGTCCGGTCACGTCCAGGGTGTCCGTGGCCACCCCCAGGCGGATCTCCCCGACATAGGTCTTGCGCTCGGCCGCCAGGAACTGGGCAATCTTGGTTCCCTGCCCGAGGCACAGCGGCAGGAGACCGGTGGCCATGGGGTCGAGCGTGCCCAGATGGCCGACGCTGGCGACGCGAAAGCGCCGCTTGATCGCCCGCACCACTTCGGCCGAGGTCGGCCCCTCTGGCTTGTCGACCAGCAGGATGCCGTCAGCCATCGGACGGCCCCTCCCCCCCCGGCTTCGGGCTTCCTGCGGACGCCCCACCGGCCGCCCCTGCTCCACTCGGCTGGTGCGCCACCTCCCCTGCATCCGCTCGGTCGGGCTCGCCGCCCCGCGGGTGCAGGTCGCGCAGCAATGCGTCGATTCGCCGAGCCCCCTCGATCTCGCTGTCGTAGGCGAATGCGAGATCCGGTGCGTAGCGCAGGGCCAGGGCCAGGGCGACGTGGCGACGCAGGAAGGGCCGAGCATGCTCCAACCCTTCGAGCGCCGCGCTTCGGTCGGCGCGGTCGTCGAGCAGCGTGAAGTACACACGGGCCAGCCGCAGGTCGGGGGTCACCCGAACGGCAGTGACGGTGACCTGCTCCAGCCTGGGATCTTTGGTGCGCTGCAGGAGAAGCGTGGAGATCGCCTTTTGCAGCTCGGCTGCGACCCGGTCGGCGCGTCGGTGACCACCGCCCCGCGGATCGACCGCACGCCGTGCCGAGCCCCCGCCGTCCTTCTTTCGCGTCACGGTCCAACCTCCCCGGATCGCCCGATTCGTCGCCCGCGATCGCCCCGCACAGCGCGGCGGCGACGCTCGATCCGCGGCCCTACGGTCTGCTCGACAGCAGTCCCCAGCCGCACCGAGGAGACGGCCTGCTCGTCGCGGGCTCGGCCGCCGAGTGCGAGCCGCCTTGGCCCGACGCCTCTTGGAGCGCGCCCCGCAGCGCTCGCGCAGCATCCCCCGGGCCCTCATGCCCCGGACTCGTCGTCGCGCGTGCGCCCTGGGGAGCCTCAGGCGCTCGGCCGAGCTCGGGGGGGGGGGGGGATCCCGCTCGGTCGCTCAGGCGTAGCGCTCGGCGTACTGGCCCTTCTGCGCGCCGCTCTGCGGGGCGATGCGCCGAGCCACCTCCTCGACCTCGTAGACCTCGATGACGTCGCCCGGCTTGAGGTCGTTGAAGCCCTCGAGCCCGATGCCGCACTCGTAGCCGGCCGAAACCTCTCGCACGTCGTCCTTGAAGCGCCGCAGGCTGCCGATGCGACCCTGGTGCACGACTGCGTGGTCGCGCAGCAGGCGCGCCAGGCCGCCGCGCAAGATCTTGCCGTCGCTCACCGACGAGCCGGCGATCACCCCGGCGCCGCTGACGCCGAAGATCTGGCGCACCTCCGCGCGGCCGACGGTGCGCTCTCGCAGGGTCGGCGCGAGCATGCCTTCGAGCGCCTCGCGTACCTGGTTGATCGCGTCGTAGATGACCGTGTACAGCCGGATCTCGACCCCCTCGCGCTCGGCGAGCTGCGCCGCCTTGGCCTCCGGGCGGACGTTGAATCCGATGATGATCGCGTTGGACGCCGAGGCGAGCAGGACGTCCGATTCCGTCACCCCGCCCACCGAGGCGTGCAGCACCGCGAGCTGGACCTCGTCGGTGGACAGCCGGGAGAAGGCGTCGCGCAGGGCGTCGATCGAGCCCTGCACGTCGGTCTTGAGCACCACGCGCAGCTCCTTCACGGCTTCCTTCTCGAGCTGCTTGTAGAGGTCGTCGAGCGAGACCTTGCTCGGCTTGGCGAGCTCGGTCTGTCGCTGCTTCTCGCGGCGGTGCTCCGCGACCTGCCGTGCCGTCGATTCGTCGGCCACGGCAGCCAACGAGTCGCCGGCTTCCGGCACCCCGGAGAGGCCCAGGATCTCCACCGGCGTCGAGGGTCCGGCCTCGTCGATCTTGCGGCCCGCCGAGTCGAGCATCGCCCGGATACGCCCGTACTGTAGGCCGACGACGAACGGATCCCCGGCGCGCAGCGTCCCCTCCTGGATCAGGACGGTCGCCACCGGGCCGCGGCCGCGATCGAGCTTCGCCTCGACGATCGTGCCCCGCGCCCTGGCGTCGGCCACCGCCCGCAGCTCGAGGACGTCGGCCTGCAGGAGGATCATGTCCAGCAGGTGGTCGATCCCCTCCCCGGTCTTCGCCGAAACCGGCGCGAGAGTGGTGTCGCCGCCCCAGTCCTCGGCCACCAGGCCGTGGTCGGCCAGCGCCTGCTTGACGCGCTCGAGGTTCGCCTCGGGGCGATCGATCTTGTTCACCGCGACGATGATCGGCACTCCGGCCGCACGGGCGTGGTTGATTGCCTCGATCGTCTGCGGCATCACCCCGTCGTCCGCGGCGACGACCAGGATCACCAGGTCGGTCACCTTGGCACCGCGGGCGCGCATCGCCGTGAAGGCCTCGTGACCCGGCGTGTCGAGGAAGGTGATGCGCCGGTCTCGCACGTCGACCGTGTACGCACCGATGTGCTGCGTGATGCCGCCCGCCTCGCCCTCGGCCACCCGCGAGGCGCGGATCTTGTCGAGCAGCGAGGTCTTGCCGTGGTCGACGTGGCCCATGATCGTGACCACCGGATCGCGCGACACCGCCTCGCCCTTGACCTCCTCGCCGGCCGTTCCCTCGATCTCGCGGTCCGCGTCGAACGCGACGTTCTCCACCGTGTAGTCGAACTCGGAGGCGACCAGCGTGGCGTGATCGACGTCCAGCACGTGGTTGACCGTCGCCATGACGCCCAAGTCCATCAGCTTGCGGATGACCTCGCCCGCCTTGAGGCCCATCTCCCGAGCGAGTTCGCCCACCGTGATGACCTCGCTGATGCGCACGATGCGTTTTCTCGCCGCCGGTGTGGTGATCTCGGTCCGCTTCTGCTCCTTGCCCGGAGCGGCGCGCTTCTTCTGCGGCTTGCGGCCCATGCGCGAGGCCCGGTCCGCCCCGAACGGGTCGAACTGGCCGGGCTTGCGGATGACCCGCTTGCCCTTCTTGCGCCGCGCCGCCTCGTCGGCCGTCTCGGTCGGGGCCGCGCCCGGCACCCCTGGTGCCCCTGGCGTCGCCGGCGCCGCCTGCCCGGGCGCTGCCGGGCGGGGCCGAGGAGCAGCGGGCTCGGGCTTCTTCAGGGTGATCTTGCCCAGCACCTGGACGCGGCGCATTCCGTCGTCGAGCATCGGCGCCGTCGCCGCTGCGCGGCTGGTCGGCCCC
>CAZGUU010000061.1:0-19994 GCA_964529315.1 uncultured Enterobacteriaceae bacterium | reverse complement strand
GCCCCGCCGGGTTCGGGCCACACCGTCTGGCCGGCCGCACTGCGAATCGCTAGGGACGGGGCGCATGGAAGCGGTGGCCGATCTGGAGGACGTCCGCGTCCGCTACGTGGACGAGGGTGCGGGCGACGCGGTGGTCTTCCTGCACGGGCTGGCCGCGGACCTCGAGACTTTCGTCGCCCAGGCCGCCCACCTGCGGGCGCGCTGGCGCTGCCTGCGGCTCGACATGCGCGGCCACGGAAGGTCGTCGACGCCGCCCGGGCCGTGGTCGATCGCCGACCTCGCCCGCGACGTCGCCCGGCTGCTCGAGCACCTGGGCCTCTCGCGCGCGCACGTCGTCGGGCACTCGGCGGGCGGCGTGGTCGCCACGCGCCTGGTGCTCGACCGACCGGATCTGGTGCGCAGCCTGTGCCTGGTGGCGACGGCACCCGAGTGCAACGAGAAGGCTGCACGCGAGTTCTACACCCGCTGGGCGGAGACGGCAGAGCGCCAGGGCATGGTCGCCGCGCTGCGCGAGATGGGCGTCAAGCGCGACGTGCGGGAGGAAGCGGCGGGCGACGCGATCGGCTTCGCGCGGGCCTGTCGGGCGATCGCCACGCTGTGGCCCGAGCCGCTCACGCCGCGCCTGGGCGAGGTGCGCTGCCCCGCGCTGATCGTCGTCGGTGACAAGGACTGGATCGGTGCCGGGGGGTCGGTCAAGGCGAGCCGCGCCCTGCCCGGCTCGGAGCTGGTCATCCTGCCCGGGCTGGGGCACCTGCCCTTCGCCCAGGACCCCGCTGGCTTCAACGCGCGCCTGGTCGCCTTCCTCGACGCGGTCGGTGCAGCAGAGCCCAGCTGAGGCTCCCGGGCCGAGCTCGAGCGCAGCGGCCGGACCCCGCCGCGTTCGCCACGATGGCCCGGGTCGGTCCGGGCCCTGGCCAGCGCCTCAGATCGCCAGCGACTCGATGAACGGCGCGGGCACCGACGGCGCTTGCGGCGCCCCGGGCTCGCCGGGTACGGCGGGAATCGTGCCGGCATTCGCCTCGAGCTTGGGCGGCACGGTGAAGCGGAACGGCATCGCCTCGGTCTGACCGTCGAAGCCGACCTCGACCTGCAGCGCGCCGCTGCCGTGGTCGGGGAGCTCCGCCCCGCCGATCGTCGCGAGCATCACGTAGGCCAGGCCCTCGGGCACCGCGGCTTCGGTCGTGGAACCAGGCTCCATCCGCGCCAGGAAGGAGCTCGCGTCCTCGACCAGGATCAACGGCTCGAAGGCGGCGCCGAGCTGCGCGGCCGTGCTGCTCTGGTAGCTCGCCTGGTCGATCTCGAAGTCGGCCAGCTTGCGCACCGTCGGGAAGCCCTCGGAGGGGGTTCGCTTGACGATCAAGAACATGAAGACCAGGCCGTCCCTGGCGCCGGGTAGCACGGTCTGCAGCAGCTCGGGCGGCAGGCGCGAGACGTCGACCAGGGTCACCACGGAGAGGGCGCCCGAGGTGGAGCGCGGCGTCGAGGCGGCTCGGGCCGGCAGGGCGGTCACGGCCAGGGCCGTGGCTGCGACGACGAGCCGACCGAGCGCGGGCGAGGGTTTCACGGGGCCTCCTTCGCCGGGCCGACGCCAGCGTCGCACCCGACACCAGGGAAATCGGCATCCCGGCGGCTTACTTGAGCCGCGCCAGCGCGGCTGGGTGCGCGAGAGCGCCAGCGGGGAGCGAGGCGAAGCCTCACCGGGGAGCCGTGCGGCCCGGCGGCGCAGGCGAGAAGCCCAGGCGTTCCGGTGGGGGCGGCCCTAAGGCAGGTGCTCGCGCGCCGTTGCCAGGTGCTCGCCGCCGTCCGATAGTGCGCGCCGGATGAGGGCGACCGGATCGGGATCGTGCGAGCTGCACGTCGCGCCCGCGTGCACGCTGGCCGGCGAGGCTCGGGCGCGCGTCTTCGCGCTCTTCCGCACGGCGTACCGCGCCGCCGACGAGGCCTACCTCGAAGCGTCGCTCGGCAAGCTGCGCTTCATCGCCACCGCCACTTCGGCGGGGGAGCTGGCGGGCTTCGCCCTCGGCGAGATGCGCATCCTCGATCTGCCGCGCCTGCCGCGTCAGCCGGTCGCGCTGGCCGGCATCTGCTGCATCGCCCCGCGGTTCCGTCGCCTCGGCCTGTTCCGCGAGCTCGAGCTGCAGGCGTTTCGCGCCTCGGGCATCGACCCTGGGCCCCGGGTCTTGAGCTGCGGGCGCATGGCGCACCCGGCGAGCTTTCGCACCATGACCTGGAGCCCGACCCACGTGCCCAAGCGCGGGATCCCGCCGACCGCCTGGCAGCGGGAGGTGGGTGCCGCGATCGCACGGGCGTACGGAGCTGCGCACTTCGACCCGGAGACGTTCGTCTGCGCCGGGTCCGGCGCCCCCATCGGCTACCCGGTGATCGACATGGCCGTCGAGCCCGAGGAGTGGGAGGTCTTCGCGGCCGTGGATCGCGACCGCGGCGACTCGCTGCTCGGCCTGTGCTGGGTGCCCGACGCGCCCGCGGGCTGGTGAGGCCGGGCGCCCGCGTCCCGCATGTCGCGGTGCAGAGCTTCGGCGGCGGCGCGGACGCTCGGGTCGGCTTCGCTGCCGGCCAGCGCGCCGACTACCTCGAAGATGCGCGGATCCTCCATCGCGTGGGTCCGCAAGGCGTCGAGAGCGGCCAGGCGCACCGCGGCGTCGGCATCGTGGCTGGCGGCGTCGAGTAGCGCGGGCACCGTGAGCGCGCCGCGCGAGCGGAGCCCTTGGAGCGCGGCCTGGCGGACCAGCGAGTCGGGGTCGCCGGCGAGCGCCGCCTCGAGGGTGCTCGCGACGCGCTCGGGATCCTCGTCGGCGCGGGCCTCGCGCATCGCCTCGATGGCGGCCAGGCGCTCGCCGGGGCTCCGCCCCTGGAGCACCTCGGCGTGGAGCGCGTCGAGCGAGGTCTGCGTACTCGCGCTTGGGGGTGCAGGCGCCGATGGGGCGGGGTCGCGGCGAGCTGCGGGCAGCGGAGCTTCGGCAGGGCCCGGACCCAGGACCAGGCGCACCAGGCGCTCGCCATCAGCGCCCGAGCCCAGCACCGCGACGAAGCTGCGGTGGCGGAGCACCCGCTCGAGGGCGCGCTCCAGGGGCAGGCCGGCGATGTCGAAGGAGACCTCCTGGCCCTGCACCGAGCGGAGCCCGACGAGATCGGCGCCGGTGGCCTGCTGGAGGGCGCGCAGCGCGTCTGCGAGCGGTACGCGGCTGGCGCGGCCCGAGAGCTTGCCCTCCGCGAAGCTGAAGTGCACCGCCGGCTGCGCGGCGACGACGGTGGCGGCGTGGGCAGCGGCGGCGTGAGCCTGCGGCCCCAGGGCCGCCAGCCCGGCGAGCAGCGCCGCGGTGAGCGGGAGCGGCGCTCGCGGTGAGAGATTCCTCGGACACCTTGCGCTCATGGGGATTCTCCTCCGTAAGCCGAGCGACGGGGAACGATCTCTCGTCCCCCGTCGCTCGGCCGAGCCCTGCGGGCCCGGTTCAGTAGATGCAGATTCCGTCGGCGTAGTCGTTCGTCCGATTCTGGTTCAGCAGGCCCTGCGGGTCGACGATGAAGCCGCCCCCGCAGCCGCCCGAGAGGCTGGCCTCTTGGCCGGGCGACAACGCGGGTACGCTCACCGTGGAATTGCAGGACGGGAAGTAGGCCGTGGTCGCGGGGCTCGCGGCGTCCCCGACGTTCTGCACCTTCTGCCAGCACGAGATCGCCTTGAGATCGTAGGACGTCGCGGGGATCCCGCCGATCGGCGGCGCGTCGGCGACGCGGAACGCCGTCAAGCGAACGTCCGTGAGCTGCGCGTTCTTCGCATTCTCGACGTCGGTGCAGCGCAGGTCGACGTTGCTCGGCGCATCGAGCGTATCGACGCTGCTGAGCGCGATCGACTCACCCGTCCACAGGCCGGGCACGACCGACACCGAGCGGCCGCGCGACTTGCCGCGCACGTAGAGGTCGCACTGCACGTAGTCGCCGTTGCCGTACGCGCGCACGTTCGCGGTGGCGAGGATCACGTAGCGGCCGGCTTGCTGCACGAACACGTTGGCGACCGGGGCCAGCCGATCCCAGCCCACCGACGGGATGTCCGCCTGAGCGACCCGGCTGTGGTAGGCCGGGGCGGGCCCAGCGCCGAAGCTGGACGGATCCAGCTGGGTCTCGGCCGGGCGGCACACCTCGCGGGCGGCCAGGCGCCCCTGGGCGGTCTTGCAGAGCAGGGTTGCGTTCGCCGTCGAAGCGAACGAGCCCAGGGCGCACGCGCCGATGATGCTCAGGGCCGCCGCCTTGCGAGCGCGGCTGACCGGCGCCGTGCTGTCGAGCCCCTTCTCGGGGCAGCCTGCGATGCGAGTCGTTGCCATCTTCGTTCTCCTTCTCGAGGTTGCCTCGAGTCGACGAGGGCGACATGCCCTGCGCAGGTGGATTGCAGCGGCTGTGCCATCTCGCGGAGGTAGAGAACGCCGGGCCTCATCGGTCCCTGGTCCCGCGCGGTGTTGACTCGAGGTCAGGTCGGGACGGAGCAGCGCCGAGCCTGGGGTTCTGCCGCGCGACGGCGCGCGCGCGCGGTGAAAAGGGTGCACCTCGGTTGCGGCTCGGCCGTGGCCGCATCGCGCCGATCGGGATCGACTCGCGGCTCGGCGGCCGGCAGGCGGAACCCGCCGCTCAGAGCGCCAGGGGCGTGCTGCGGAGCGTGTGCGCGCTCGCCGACTCGACCCGCACCCGGACCAGATCGCCGCTGCGGTGTTCCCCGGCGGGGAAGACCGTCGTCTTGAGCTCGCGGCTCTTGCCCACGACGAAGCCATCGGGCCGCTTGGCCGGCCCCTCGACCAGCACCTCGACCTCGCGGCCGATCAGGCTCGTGTTGCGCTCGAGCGAGATCGCCTCCTGCAGGTCGATCAGCTCGCGCAAGCGGCGGCCCTTGGCCTCCTCGTCGACCGTCTCGGGCCAGCGCGCGGCCCGCGTGCCGTCGCGCGCCGAGTACTTGAACAGGTAGGCGAAGTCGAAGCGCGCCTCCTCGAGGAAGCGCGCCGTGGCGACGAAGTCGGCCTCGCTCTCGCCGGGAAAGCCGACGATCAGGTCGGTCGAGACGGCCACGCCGGGGATCCGCTCGCGGATGCGCGCGAGCAGGGTACGGTAGGCACCGATCGTGTAGCCGCGGGCCATGCGCTCGAGGACCGCATCCGAGGCGGATTGCAGCGGCAGGTGCAGGTACGGCATCACCTTGGCCTCCTGCGCCATCGCGTCGAGCATCGCGTCGCTCACCTCGGTGGGGTGGGGCGAGGTGAAGCGGATGCGCTCGAGGCCCTCCACCCCTGCGGCCAGGTGCAGAAGTCCGGCGAAGTCCACGCCCCCCGAGCGGTAGGCGTTGACCGTCTGGCCGAGGAAGACGACCTCGCGCTTGCCGGCGGCGACCGCGGCGCGCACCTGGGCGATCACCGCATCGGGTGGCACGCTGCGCTCGCGGCCGCGGGTGAAGGGTACGATGCAGAACGAGCAGAACTTGTCGCAGCCGCGCATCACGCTCAGCCAGGCGCGCGGGCCGGGGGCGTGCTCCGGGGTCAGATCGGCGTAGGTCTCGCCTCGGTCGAGGCGTACCTCGACCTGGGGATCGGAGGCCCCGTCGAGCAGCTCCGCCAGGTCGCGGTAGCCGTCGGGGCCGACGATCACGTCGAGGTAGGGCGCGCGGTCGAGCAGGCGCTCGCGCTGGTGGCTGGCCACGCAGCCGAGCAGGCCGAGCTGCACCGCGGGCCGCGCCTGCTTGTAGCGCAGTAGCTCGGAGAGCCGTCCCAGGACACGTTCCTCGGCGTGCTCGCGGATCGCGCAGGTATTCAGAAGCAGGACATCCGCCTGCTCAGGGTCGGCAGTCTCCTGATACCCGCCTCGGCGAAGCACCCCCCGCACCAGCTCGGAGTCGGCGAGGTTCATCTGGCAGCCGTAGGTTTCGAGGAAGACCCGCCGCGGAGATGGCCCGCTTGGGCTGGAGGCCGTCGGGCCGCCTTGGACGGCGCAGCTCTCGTCGAGCGTCACGCGCCTCCTATAGCGACGCGGCGCAGCGCGCCGCAATCGCGCATCGTTGCCAACATGCCTCGCCTGGCGCGCGGCGTGGCCCGTGTGGGGCCGCGCTCATCTCCCCCGCCGGCGCCACTCGCGCTCGAGGATGGCGTAGCGATGCTGGCTGCGCCATTGGCCCTTCAGCCACTCGCTCTCCGGGGATGCGCCGTCGCGGCGCATTCCCAGGCGCTCGAGCAGGGCGATCGAGCGCCGGTTGTCGATGTCGGTCGAGGCCGCGACGCGGTGCATGCGCAGACGCTCGAAGAGGTACTCGAGCAGCCGTTCGACGGCCTCGGTGGCGTAACCCCGGCCCTGGTGCGCCGCGGCCAGGGTGAAGCCGATCTCGGCCTGGGTGGGCTGTGCCTCGAGGACGTGCAGGCCCAGGTCGCCGATCAGCGCCTGGGTCGGGCCGATGGCGATGGCGAGTTGGAACCACTCGCCGGGCACGCCTGGGTTGCGGCGACGGGCGAAGGCGATCAGCTCGCGCGCTTCCTGCTCGCTGAACGACGCCCAGCTCTGGAAGCGAGCCACCTCGGGGTCGCTGCGGTAGGCGGCCAGGGGCGCTGCATCGGCGTCACGGAAGCGCCGCAGGCGGACTCGCGCCGAGGTCAGGCCGTGGAAGGCGGCATCGACCACGGGCGCAGAGTGTGCCCTTCTGGAGGTCGCGAGTCCAGGTGAGGGATCCCCGGGTGGCTGTCGGTGACGGCGCAGGGCTCGACCGAGATCCGCCGGCGTTGCCTCGCGCACTGCCCGGCGCTCGCCATTCGTTGCGCGGCTGACGAGCCGCCGTCGCGCAGCGGGCGGTCGGCCGGAGCCCGGCGCGAGCTCGCCCCTCGCCCGTCGGGGGCTCCCGGCCCGCCCGGCCCAGTTTCCTGCCCGGCTTGTCTCCGCTCCGGCGCGGACGTTAGATACGGGCCGATGGCCACCGGAAAGCAGTTCGAGCAGCTCGAGGCCTCGCTGCTCCTCTGTCCGCGCTGCCGGGTCGCGCAGCCGGTGCGCAAGCGCCTGCTGCTCTGTCTGCCGCAGGGCGACAAGTACGAGTACGTCTGCGCCCGCTGCGGCAGCACCTGCGGCGACAGGATCGAGGAGCCACCGCCGGCGATGCGCACGGTGCTGCGTTGAGCCGTCACGGCCACTCGCACGGCCACGAGCCGGGCCATGCCCACGGCCACGGCACCTCGGGCGGCGACCCGGTTGCCCAGCACCGCGCCCACGGCCGCGCGGCGCGCTGTCTGGTGGTCACGGTGAGCGACACGCGCACCCCGCAGAGCGACACCAGCGGCCAGCGCGCCGCCGAGCTGCTCGCCGCGGCCGGCCACGTCGTGCGCGAGCGCGAGATCGTCCACGACGACCGGGCGGCGATCACCGCCCTGGTGCGCGCCGGGATCGCCAACCCCGAGATCGACGCCGTGATCCTGACCGGCGGCACCGGCATCGCGCCGCGCGACGTCACCTACGAGGCGGTCGGCGCGCTGCTCGAGAAGACCATCGACGGCTTCGGCGAGCTGTTCCGCAGCCTGTCGTTCGAGAGGGTCGGCTCGGCGGCGATGCTTTCGCGCGCGATCGGCGGCACGGCCGGCCACACCGCGATCTTCGCCCTGCCCGGCTCGCCGCGCGCCGTCGAGCTGGGCATCGAGCGCCTGATCGGCCCCGAGCTGGGCCACATCGTCGGTCTGCTGTCGCCATGACCGTCACCGTGCGGCTGTTCGCCTCGCTGCGCGAGCGCGTCGGGCACGCCTCGCTCACCCGCTGCGTCGCCGACGGGACGACCGCGGGCGAGCTGCTCGCCGGACTGCGCGCAGACTTCCCGGCGCTCGAGGGCTCGGGGCGGGTCGCCATCGCGGTGAACTCCGAGTACACCGACGCCGGCCACCGGCTGAGCGACGGCGACGAGGTCGCGCTGATTCCGCCGGTGAGCGGTGGCGCGGCAGCGACGAGCAGGGGCGAGCCGTGATCCGGCTCACCGACCAGCCGATCGTGCTCGACGAGCTGCTCGGCGCGGTCGCCGATCCAGCGGCGGGTGCGGTGGTGGTGTTCATCGGCACGACCCGCGACCACAACGAGGGGCGCAGCGTCGAGCGCCTGGAGTACGAGGCCTACGCGGGCATGGCCGAGAAGGAGCTCGAGCGGATCGCCGACGAGGCGCGCGCACGCTGGCCGATCGCGCGGATCGCGATCGCGCACCGCACCGGCGTGGTCCCGGTCGGCATGGCGAGCGTGGTGATCGCGGTGTCGTCGGGCCACCGGGGGGACGCCTTTGAGGCGGCGCGCTTCGCCATCGATCGGCTGAAGGAGGTCGTGCCGATCTGGAAGAAGGAGTTCTTCTCCGGCGGCGCGGTGTGGATCGGCGATCAGGCCGGCCGCGTGGGTACCTGGGATGGCGCAGCGGAGACGAGGGGCGTGGCCGCCGGCTCGGGTGAGCTGCCGTCCGACCGGGGCTCCGACACGGGCGAGGCGGGGCGCGGCGACCCGGCCCCGCCGGCGCCGACGCAGCGGCGCTGAGCCGCCCGACCGGCGTGCGTTCCGCCGACCTCGCCACCCTCGAGCTCGTGCGGCTGCTCGAAGCCGTCGCCGGCCACGCTGCATCCGCTCCCGGCCAGGCCGCGTGCCGGGCGCTCGAGCCGGCGACCGCGCCGACGGCGGTGCGCGACGAGCTGTGCCGTGTCGCCGACTACGCGGCGATCACGGCGGAAGAGCCGCCGCCGCTCGGCGACTTCCCCGACATCCTGCCCTGGGTCACTCTCTCGCGCACCGCCGGCGCCCGGCTCTCCGGCGTCGAGCTCAAGGAGATCGCTGGGGTCATTGCCGCGTTGCGCCGCATGCGCGGCTACCTGCGGGCGCGCGCCGCGGGCCGGCCGCTCCTGCTGCGCTCGCTCGGCTCGCTGCACGCCCTGCCCGAGCTCGACCGCCTGCTCGGCGAGAGCCTCGACGACGAGGGCAACCTGCGCGACGACGCAAGCCCCACGCTGCGTGCCCTGCGCCGCGAGCTGCGCGGGCTGCGCGCTGAGATCGAGGCGCGCCTGGCGCGCCTGTTCCGCCAGCCGGGCACCTCTGGTGCGATCGCCGAGCAGTACGTCACGCTGCGCAACGGCCGCTTCGTCGTCCCGGTGCGTGCGCCGCAGGCCTCCGTCCTGCCCGGCATCGTCCAGGATCGATCGGCCTCGGGCGAGACGTTGTTCCTCGAGCCGCTGTTCGCCGTCGAACCGAACAACCGCCTGCTGATCGCGGCGCGCGAGGAAGCTCAGGAAGAGGCGCGCATCCTGACCGAGATCACCGCCGAGCTCGGCCGCAACGCCGAGGCGCTGGAGGAGGCTTTCGCCGCGCTGGTCGATCTCGACACGCTGGGCGCGCGGGTCGCCTTCGCCCGCCGCCACGGTGGCGTGTGCCCCGAGATCGGCGGCACCGAGGTCAGGTTGCGCGACGCGCGCCACCCGCTGCTCGTGCTCACGGGCCGAGAGGTGACACCGGTCGACGTCGAGCTCGACGACGAGACGCGCCTGCTCGTGATCACCGGGCCCAACACCGGCGGCAAGAGCGTGGCGCTCAAGACCCTGGGCATCTCCGCCCTGATGGCCCAGGCGGGCATTCCGATCCTGGCCGGCCCCGGCGCACGGCTCCCGCTCTTCGACGCGGTGTGGACGGACATCGGCGATCGCCAGACCGTGGCCGGCGACCTGTCGACCTTCTCCGGGCACGTGCGCAACCTGATCGAGATCCTCGACGGGGCCACCGGCGCATCGCTCGTCCTGCTCGACGAGGCCGGCACCGGCACGGATCCAGAGGACGGCGCGGCGCTGGCCAAGGTGGTGCTGCGCGAGCTCGCCGCGCGCGGCGCCCGAGTGCTGGCGACCACGCACTTCCAGACCGTCAAGGCCTTCGCGCTCGCCCTGCCCCACGCCCGCGTCGCCGCGGTCGACTTCGACCCGGAGACCTTCTCGCCACGCTACCGCCTGATCTACGGCAGCGTCGGCCCGAGCCTCGGGCTGGCGATGGCCCGGCGGCTCGGCCTGTCCGAGGCGCTGCTCGCTGCGGCCGAGGCCGAGCGCGGCGCTCAGACGGCCGACCTGGTCGCTGCCGTCGAGCGGCTCGATGAGGAGCGACGGCGCTACGACGAGGCCGCCGGACGCGCCGCTCTGGAGGAGCAGTCGCTGCACGCCACGCGTGTCGAGCAGGAGCGGCTGACCGCCGAGCTGCGCGTCAAGCGCGAGCGCAAGTGGGCGGAGGAGCTCGGCGAGGCGCGCCGTTTCGCCGACGACCTGCGCCGCGAGGGGCGCCGCCTGCTCGCCGAGGCGAAGCAGAGGCCGCGCGAGCTCGGCCGCGAGCTCGCCGAGCTCGGACACGACCAAGGCCGGGCGATCGCCGACAAGGAGCGCGAGCTGTCGCTCGGCTCGGCCGGCGGGCCGGGCGCGGCCGCTGCGGCGGAGGCCGGGCCGCTGGCGATCGGCGACCAGGTCGAGGTGGCGGGCAGCGGCTTGCGCGGCGAGCTGCTGCAGATCGTCGGCGAGCGGGGCCGGATCGCGCGCGGCGCGGTGCGCTTCGACGTGCCGCTGCGCCAGCTGAGCAAGGTGCCCGGCGCCGTGCAGGGCGGCGGCTCGGGCCGGCGGTCGAAGGGCCGATCGGCTGCGCCCGGCGCCGAGCACGAAGGGGCCGCCTCCGGGCGTGCCGAGCCCGGGCGCACCGGACCGTCGGATGCGCTTCCTGGCTTCGCCCTGGCCGAGCTCAACCTGATCGGCGAGCGCGTGCGCCCGGCGCTCGAGCGCCTGGATGCGTTCCTCGACCGCGCCCTGCTCGAGGGCCGTGGCACCGTGCGCATCGTGCACGGCTTCGGCACCGGTGCGCTGCGCCAGGCGGTGCGCGAGTGGCTTTCCGGGTCGCCGCAGGTGCGCCGCTTCGGCGATGCCGACGCGCACGGCGGCGGCGCGGGCGCGACGATCGTCGAGCTGCGCTGAGAGCTACGAGCGGGCGTGGTCCGGCTTCGCCGGAGGAAGGGCGAAGGGCGCGGGACTGAGAGCGTGAGCAGGAATCTCCTCCCGTCGCGGCGGACCACAGGCACCCTGGGCCTGTCCGGGGATTCCTGCTCGCGCGCTGATACCGCGGAGCTACGTGCTATGGAACGCCCTGTCCTGGCGGTCAGGGCTCGCCTCGGGGGTGGGGAGAGGCAGGGGTCCGGCGAGGGCGAGAGGGGAGATGACCAAGCCGGCCAAGCTCGCGATCGGGATCGGTGGAGCGGGGCTGGCCGTCGCCGCAGCGGGTCTGCTCTTGGCCGGGTCACCGTACGCCTGGATCTGCTGGTGGACGGCGCTCGCCTGCCTGCTGGTGGCGGCCGCGTACGCCAGGAACCGGCCGGGCCTGTTCGGCAAGCGCGAAGGCCGGGTATCGAGCGCGCGTGTGCTGCCGGTGCTGCCCTACCTCGTGGCGCTGCGCCTGGCGTGCTGGGTCATGCGCGTGCAGAGGCGGACCCCCGTGGTCAGCGAGATCGAGCCCGGACTGTGGGTCGGCGGGCGTGTCGGAGCGGCGGACATCCCCGAGGGGGTCGAGATCGTGGTCGACCTGATCTGCGAGTTCTCGGCGCCGGCCGCGGTGCGCGAGCGCCCCGGCTACCGCAGCTTTCCGGTGCTCGATGGCCACGCCCCGACCGACGAGGACGCCTTTCTCGAGCTGCTCGACGAGCTCGCCGCTTCGACCGGAGGCGTGCTGGTCCACTGCGAGTCGGGCCGCGGCCGCGCCCCGACCGCGGCGGCCCTGTTGCTGGTGCATCGCGGGCGCGCCGCGCATCCCTCCGAGGCGATCGAGATCGTCCGGCGCGGCCGGCCATGGGCCAGCCCGACGGCCTCCGACTGGCGCTTCATGGAGCGCATCGCGCGGCGCCTCGAGGAGCGCCGCCGGGGTGGCCGGCGCGAGCCGGCTTGACCAAGTAGTGGACTAACCCTACCCTCAGGCGGTGACCGAGGTCAACGTCCACGAGGCCAAGACGCACCTCTCGCGCCTGCTCGCCCGGGTGGCGCTCGGCGAAGAGGTCGTCATCGCCAAGGCTGGGAGGCCGATCGCCCGGCTGGTGCCCGTCGCCCCACCCCCGGGCAACCGGGTCCTCGGGCGCGATCGGGGCAAGGTCGTCATCGCCGACGACTTCGACGCCCCGCTGCCGAAAGAGATCCTCGCCGCGTTCGAGGGTTGAGCGCGCATCGTGCGCATCCTGCTCGACACCCAGTGCTGGCTGTGGATGCGCTCCGCTCCCGAGCGGCTTTCGCGGCGCAGCCGTGATCTCCTCGCCGCCCCCGACAACGAACTCTTGCTCTCCGCGGCGAGCTCGTGGGAGATCGCGCTCAAGTGGGCGCTGGGCAAGCTGGAGCTGCCGAGCGCCCCGGGCGAATACGTGCGCGCCGCCATGGTACAGGACGGGGTCGGCGGCCTGCCGGTGCAGCACGCTCACGCGCTGCGCGTGGCCGAGCTACCGCGACACCACGGCGATCCCTTCGACCGCCTGCTGATCGCCCAGGCGCAGCTCGAGAGCCTGCGTTTTCTGACCGCTGACCGCCACCTCGCTCGCTATGACGTCGAGATCATCCGCGCTTGAGCAGGTCTGCTCGCCTCGCCACGGTCCCGGGAATTGACAGGGGCGCGAAGTGCGCAACGCTCATCGCATGGATGCGCTTTCCACGGCGCCGGGCGCAGCGCCGTTCGTCTTCGACCCGCTGGACCCGCAGGTCGTGGCCTCGCCGTTTGCCCACTACGCTCGGGGCCGGCGCGAGCACCCGGTCTACCTCCACACCGGGCTGCCGGTGGTCTCGCTGTTCCGCTACGCCGACGTGCAGGCGGTGCTCAAGGACCACGGCACGTGGTCCTCGGAGGTGCCGCTGCCGCCCGGCTTCGAGCTGCCGCCCGACGACGCGCGCAGCATGCTGGTCACCGACCCGCCGGCGCATACCCGCCTGCGCGGGCTGGTGAACCAGGCGTTCACCCCACGCCGCATCCAGCAGCTCGAGTCGCGCATCCGCGAGATCGCTCACGAGCTACTCGACCATGTCCTGCGCGCCGGGCGCGTCGACCTGGTCGAGTCGTTCACCTATCCGCTGCCGGTGATCGTGATCGCCGAGATGATCGGCGTGCCGGCCGCCGACCGAGAGCGCTTCAAGACGTGGTCGGACGAGGCGGTGGCCGACCTGGGCGTTGCACTGCTCGACTTCTCGCCCGAGCGCTTCGCCCGCCAGCAGGCGATCCGCCGCAAGATCGGCGGCTACTTCGTCGAGCTGATCGAGCAGCGACGCGCGGAGCCGCGCGACGACCTGATCTCGGCGCTGGCCGCGGCCGAGCTCGAGGGCTCGCGCCTCTCCTACCCCGAGATGATCTCGATGCTGATCTTGCTCTTGATCGCGGGCAACGAGACGACCACCAACCTGGTCGGCAACGCCGTCTTGCAGCTCTGCGCGCACCCCGAGGCGCATGCCCTGCTGCGCCGCCGCCCCGAGCTCGTGGCGGGCGCGGTCGAGGAGGTGGCGCGCTTCGACTCGCCCGTTCAGGCGACGGTGCGCTTCGCGCGAGAGGCCACGCAGATCGCCGGCTGCCCGATCGCGCCGGCGCAGATCGCCCTGCTGTGGCTCCAGTCGGCCAACCGCGACGAGGCAGTCTTCGCGGACGCCGAGCGCTTCGACGTGACGCGCCAGGAGAGCCGCCACCTCGCCTTCGGCTTCGGAGCGCACTACTGCCTGGGCGCGAACCTGGCTCGCCTCGAGGCGAGGGTGGCGCTCGAGGCGTTGCTCGAGCGCACCGCCGACTTCCGTCGCGCCGATGCTCTGCCCATCGAGCGTGCGGCGAGCTTCATTCTGCGCGGCCCGCGCCGCCTGCCGGTCGAGCTCACGCCTGCTCGAGGCTGGCCGGCCGCGGCGGCGCCAGGCGGCGGTCAGCGGGTCGGGGCCAGCGGCGCGGGCAGGTAGCGCGCCGGGTCGACCGGGACGCCGTCGAGGCGCACCTCGAAGTGGAGGTGCGGGTAGTCGTAGGTGTCGCCGTTTCGGAAGATGCCGCTGCGGCCGCTGCGTGCGATCACCTGCCCCCGGGCGACCGCGCCGTGGCGCACCAGGATGCGGCTCGAGTGGGCGTACACGCTGGTCGCGCCTCCCAGGTGGCGCAGGCGCACCACGTATCCGTAGCGCGGCTCGAAGCGGGCAGAGACCACCTCGCCGTCGGCGAGCGCCCGCACCGGTGTTCCGATGGCCGCCGGCAGGTCGATGCCCTGGTGGCGACGTCCGCCGTCGCGCAGGGCGCCGAACGCGCCGATCGGGCGCACCACGGGCATCGCGGCGAGCGGCGACGAGCAGGGCGGCTGGCCGAGCGCGGCCACCAGCTCGTTCAGGCGCGCACCGCGCGAGCTCTCGACCAGCACCGCGTCGCCCGGCTGCAGGAAGGCTGCGAGCGCGATCAGCAGATCGAGCTCGCTCTCGGCATCCTGCACGCGCTGCGGGTCGAAGCCCGCCGCCCGCGCCCCTTGGGCGACGTGGTGCGCGAGCGCACCGCAGGTGAGCAGGTGCAGGCCGGAGTGCTCGCGCGCGATGCGCTCGCCGAGCTCGCGGTGCATGCGTGGCCCGGCGTCGCCCAGGTCTTTCATGTCGCCCAGCACCGCGACCCGGCGTCCGGGGAGCAGCGCCAGCGCATCGAGTGCTGCGGCGGCCGACTGCGGGCTCGCGCTCCAGGTGTCGTCGAGCACCGTCAGGCCGGAGCGCTCGATGCGCTCCAGGCGGTGCGGCTCGGGCCGGTACTCGCGCACGGCGCGCGCGATCTCGGTGGGCTCCACGCCGAGCTCGGCCGCGCAGGCGACGGCGGCCGTGATCGGCAAGGCGTGGTGCGCGCCGAGCAACCGGCTTTCGAGCGCGACGGTCCAGCGCGGCCCCGCGACGCGCAGGCGCAGGCCGCTTGCGTCGGCACGTACGTCGCGCACGACGAAGTCGGCGCCGTCGCTCGAGCCGAAGGTGGTCCTGCGCTGCCCGGAGCGCGCGGCGGCGAGCAGCGGGTCGTCGGTGTTCACCAGCAGCGCGCCACCCGGTGCGAGGCTCCGCGACAGCGCGAGCTGCTCGTCGAGAACCGCGGCGCGGGTCTCGAGCCAGCGCAGCTCGGTGTCGCCGACGTCGGTCAGCACGACCACGTCGGGCGCGACGGCCTGGCGCCAGAGGCGCGCATCGCCGTGGCGCCGCGGCGCGAGCTCGAGCACGATCGCCTGGCCCGCACCGCGACGGGTGCGCAGCACGCACCAGGGCAGCTCGCGGTAGGGCCCGTGCTGGCCGTGGCTCGTGACGACGCGAAAGCGCTGCGCGAGCATCTCGGCGATCAAGCCGCGGGCCGTCGCTCGGCCCGAGCTGCCGGCGACCAGAACCAGCGGGGTGTCGCGGTGCAGCCGGCGGTGCAGGCGCACCAGCGCGAGCAGCGGCCGGCGCAGCGCAGGCCGGCTGCGCTGCAGGGCGTCCGACGCCGCAAACGCGAGGGCGGAGAGGGTCGAGCGCCCGATGCGCAAGGGTGCGACTCCGCGAGTGCGCAGGTTTCAGGGGCGGGTGGCGCCGGGCCTACGCGGCCGCACGCAGGGCATCGACGCTCCAGCGCCCCGCGCCGCGCGTTGCGATGTAGAGGAACACCCAGGCGTAGAGCGTCGCCAGCTCGCCGTGGTTCTGGATCGGCAGCGGTGCGCCCACGGCGTGGTGCACGAGGAAGTAGGCAAAGGCCATCATGCCGCTGCACACGAATGCGGCCCAGCTCGCCCAGAGGCCGGTGGCCACGAGCAGGCCGCCGCCCAGCTCGATCGCGCCGGCGCCCCAGCGCAGCGCCTCGGGCATCTCGCCGGGCAGGGGCCCGAACCAGCCAAAGTACTTCTGCATTCCGTGGCAAGCAAAGAGAAATCCGACGACCATCCGCAGGAGCGCGTAGACCTCGTCGGAGTACCTGCCGAGCACCTTTTCCATGGTCCCCCCTTCTCCCCGTGCGGCGCGCGCGCCCGCGCGCCCGGCTCGCCCCGGCGTGGCCCCGCCGCCGCGGCCTCCGGGCCGCGGGCGCTCAGCGCGCCTGCAACGACCGCAAGTGATCGGCCAGCACCTGGGCGCGCAGCAGGCCGGTGTACTGCGCCCAGGGCTGCCCCGAGAGCTCCTCGTCGAACACCGCGCCCCACACCGGCATCTCGCGCGGCCCGTGCGCCGCAACCATCCGGCGGCCGTCGATCACGGCGATCAGCTCCGCCTCGTCGAGCCTTCCGCCGCTGCGCCGGGCGAGCGTGGTCAGGTCGCTCGGTGGCTTGGCGAGCGCGGCCGCGACCGGGCCGTCGCCCTTGCCCGAGGTGCCGTGGCAAGAGGCACAGTAGCGGTCGTAGAGCACCTGGCCGCTGGGTGGAGCGGGCGTTTCTCGGCTCGCGTCGCTGGCGGCGCTTCGGGGCGCGTCGCTGGCCATGCCCCGGCTCGCCTTGCTGGTGGCGCTGCTCGGGGCCGCTTGCGCAGCGGGTGCCGCCGCTTGCGCGAGCCGTGGCAGGGCAGCGAGCCCCAGCACCAGGCCGAGCCCGGTGCCGGCCACCACGACCGACTTCCGCCAGCGCTCGGCGCGCGCGCTCTTCATCGCTTGCGCCCGCGCGCCCCGGCTGGGCACGCGGAAGCCGGACCGTACGCTTCGCTGGCTCCCAATCGCCAAAGCCCTCTCCTCTCGTCTCGATCTGCCGGTGGCAGGCGCCTTCCGGCAGCACCCTGCCTCACCCGTTGCCATCTGCGGCCGCACACCCCGCGAAGCCGCCATCCCGAGGCCGCCCCCCGAGGGCGCATCGTCCACCGCGGGGGCGATGCCGTCAACCGCGAGGCGGATCAGGCGGGCGAGGCGCACCGGGCGCGCGAGGCGGATCTGCGAGGCGGACCCGCGAGACAGACCAGGCGCGCGAGGCGGGCCACGCCGTCGCCGCGCAGCGACTGCCCCCGCGCGGCATGCTCCCGTGCGGGCGCGCGCCCACGAGTGAGCGCCGGGCACCAGGAGCGCGCTCAGAACCCCTGCAGCGTGGCGAAGCGGTCGCGGTGGAACGGGGCGTCGCCGAGGGTGAGCTCGGCGGCTCGGGCGTGCTTCAAGTAGAAGCCGATGTCGTGCTCGTCGGTCATGCCGATGCCGCCGTGCATCTGCACGGCCTCGTTGGCCACCTGCACGAAGCCCTCCGAGAGGCGTGCCTTGGCGACCGAGGCGAGCAGTGCGGCGTCGTGGGAGCCCGCATCGAGCGCGCGGGCCGCGGCCATCACCGCCGAGCGTGCGAGCTCGACCTCGATCAGCATGCGCGCCGCGCGGTGCTTGAGCGCCTGGAACGACCCGATGGGCACGCCGAACTGCCGGCGCTCCTTCAGGTAGGCGATGGTCGTCTCGAAGGCCCGCGTCATGCCCCCCAGCATCTCGCCGCACAGGCCGACGATCGCGCGCTCGAGGACGCGCTCGAGCAGCTCGCCGGCCGCACCCGGCTCGCCGACCGCAGCGTCCGCGGCGACCTCCACGCCCGAGAGGTGCACCAGCGCCGCGCTTCGGTGGTCGACCAGATGCTGGCGCTCGACCGTGACGCCGGTGGCGCCGCGCTCGACGAGGAAGAGCCCGATGCCGTCACGGTCGTCGCGTCCGCCGGCCAGGCGTGCCGAGATCAGCAGGCGGTCGGCGACGTGTCCGTCCTGCACCATGTCCTTCTCGCCCGAGAGCCGGAAGCCACCGCCGGCCGTGCGCTCCGCGCGAGCCGCGACGCGGAACGTCGCATGGCGGGCACCCGGCTCGTGGTGGGCGAGCGCGAGGATCGTCTCGCCCGCGGCCACGCCGGGCAGGATCGCCTGCTTCTGTGCGGCGGAGCCGCCGAGCAGGACCGCGTTGCCGCAGAGCAGGACGGTGGAGAGAAACGGCTCCGGTGCGAGCACCGTGCCGAGCTGCTCGAGCACCACGACCAGCTCCGCGTAGCCCAGGCCCAGCCCGCCGTACTCCTCGGGCAGGACGATCCCCGGCCAGCCGAGCTCGGCCATGCGCCGCCACAGCTCGGGGGAGAATCCGACCGGGTCCCCGGCGTCGCGCAGCCGGCGCACGCGCGCAACCGGCGAGTGCTGGCGTACGAAGTCGGCCGCAGTCTGGCGCAGCAGCTCCTGCTCTTCGGTGAGGACGAGATCCTTCACGGGCTTCCCCTCGCGCGGCCGGCAGCCGATCGCGGCCGCAGCTCAGCCATCTTGCACGTCCCCGCCGCCTCTGGAAGGGGAGCCGCCCGGCTCGAGGCATTCCACGGCACCCGCACATCGCCTCCGACCCGCGCCCATCGACGAGCATTTCGCATGGCGGGCGACCGCCAGCTTCCCGCGGTGCAGGTGGCGGCTGGCGAGACGCTACGGGCCGCAGAGCTCGCACGCGATCGCTCCCGGGAGCGCCCGGAAGGAGGGCAGGTGGCGGGCCGATCGCCCGGCAGGGAGCCAGGCGATCGGCGCATCGGCGTGTTGCGGCGCCGCCCCCGGCCGGCGGTTCAGCGCCCGAGGCGCACCAGGTTGTCGGGCTGAAAACTCGCCGAGTCGAGCTTTGCGTCGATCACGTTGTCCTCCGCGCGCAGGGGAACCCCGGCCAGCGTCGCCCGGGCGTAGCGGAGATTCTCGGCGTAGGCACCACCCTGGCCGCCGCCGGCGAGGTTGACGTAGCGGTAGCCGTCGGGTGCCTCGGCGTAGGAGAGCGCGCGGGTGGTGACGGTGCTCGGCTCGCCCTTCCAGTCGTACTTGATGACCGTCGCGAGCTTGTAGGTTTCTCGGTCGATCGTCAGGAGCAGCTTGCCGAAGAGGTAGTAGCGATCCTTCGGAACCGCCTCGATGAGCCAGGTGGGGCGAGCCACCTGAACCGCCGGCGTCGACCACGGCAAGCCGGCCCAGGCCGGATCCTTGTATCCGTAGGCGAGGTCGGGGGTCTCCACGCCCCAGCCCTGCGCATCGGCGGCACGAAACAGAGGGATCCTGCCGTAGAGCGCCTCGGCGACGAAGGGAACGTACTGCTGGCTCGCCCCGAGCAGCTTGTAGGTGAAATCCTCGGGCTTGGCGTCGAAGCCGTTGAAGCCGTCGTCCTGGGTCATCTCGGAGCCGAAGGATCCGTCGGAGCGGTTGGCCGGGCTCACGGCGCGCACGCGGCGCAGGGCGGGCACGTAGGCCCACTGAGAGTCGCGCCGCGTCGGCTCCTTGTAGCGCCAGCCGAGCGAGGCCGTGCCGTGGAGGTCGGCCGGCTCGGTCAGGAGGGTGCGGTCGAGGCGGCTGAACTGCTGCGGGTTGTCGACCGCGTGGCGGCTCCCCTCGTAGATCAGCGCCTCGCTCACGATGGACACCTGGCGCTCGGGCTGCCGGGACCCGGCGCTGAACCAGAAGAGAGTCGGGCTCTGCTTGTTCGAGCCGTTGGACCAGTAGGCGTACTCGTAGTTCCAGATGATCTCGAGGGCCGCCTGGGGATCGCTCGGGTCGATCTCGGGGAACGGCGCGCCGAAGCTGCGCTCCGGCATCCGTCCCGTCGCCACCTCGACGAGCGATCCATTCTCGTCGAGCCGGAACCTGCCCTTGTTGGCAGCAGACGCCGCCAGGAAGCTGTCGTCGAGCGCGTAGGTCGTGGAGATCTTGCCCACCGGCGAGGCCAGCTTGCCGTCCGCGTACTGCCGCAAGAGCACGTCGGGGAGCATCCCCTGCGCCTGCTGCCAGGTCGTTCGGTCGAGCCTCGCCCCCGGCTCGACCGCGGCGGCGGCGAGATCGTGCGCCGCCCAGCAGGCTGCGAGCGAGATGGCGCGGATCCATCGGTGGAGCGTGGGCCTCATGGTCTCCTCCATCGTCCCCCGGGGTCGGCCGGGGGCTCGAGAGCGTGTTGCGGTCGGAGCGGCAGTACCTGCGGGAGCGGCGGTCGCACGAGGTTCCAGAACGAGCCGGTGTTCTCGCCGCCGCATTTCCGTACTATGTACGGGAATGCGCATCAAGCGAGAAGGCAGCCTTCC
The DNA here is from genome assembly GCA_964529315.1 of uncultured Enterobacteriaceae bacterium. Taxonomy (GTDB): domain Bacteria; phylum Desulfobacterota; class Binatia; order UBA12015; family UBA12015; genus CAZGUU01. Next base: position 1 of record CAZGUU010000061.1, on the reverse strand, counting down.
C
>CAZGUU010000060.1:0-20068 GCA_964529315.1 uncultured Enterobacteriaceae bacterium | reverse complement strand
GTCATGGTCGATAGCTTCATCTTACCGCACCATAATGACAATCGATTTTACTTATCGCTAGCCCGAAGCCATTCTCTGCTCGTCGCGCGGGGCTGGCCGGATCTCCCGGACCGGCGCACCGCGCAGACGGGAGGAGATTCGAGATGACGTCCAATCGCGAGGGCCAGAGGGTTCCGAGCGTGACCTTTCGCACGCGCGAGCAGGATCGCTGGCGCGACGTGACCAGCGATTCGATCTTCGCGGGCCGCACCGTGGTGGTGTTCTCGCTGCCCGGCGCGTTCACGCCCACCTGCTCGTCGACCCACCTGCCGCGCTACGAGGAGCTGGCCGGGGTCTTTGCTGCCAACGGCGTCGACGAGATCGTTTGCATCTCAGTGAACGACGCCTTCGTGATGAACGAGTGGAAGCGCGCGCAGAACGTGACGCACGTCACCGTCCTGCCCGACGGCAACGGCGAGTTCACCGAGGGCATGGGCATGCTGGTGGACAAGTCGAGCATCGGCTTCGGCAAGCGGTCGTGGCGCTACTCGATGCTGGTGCGCGACGGCGTGGTCGAGAAGATGTTCGTCGAGCCCGAGAAGGCGGGCGACCCCTTCGAGGTCTCCGACGCGGACACCATGCTGCGCTACCTGAACCCGTCGGCCAAGCCGCCCGAGGTGGTGACCCTGTTCACGCGGCCCGGCTGCGGGCACTGCGCGCGCGCCAAGGCGCTGCTCGACGCGCGCGGCTGGGCCTACGAGGAGATCGTCCTGGGGCGCGACGTGACCACCCGCTCGCTGCGCGCCGTGACGGGCGCGGGGACGGTGCCGCAGGTCTACGTCGGCGGGCGCCACATCGGCGGTGCGGACGATCTGGAGCGCTTTCTGTCGGAGCAGGCCGCCGCGGCCTGAGAGCGTGGGCAGGAATCGCCTCCCGTCGCGGCGGACCACAGGCCCCTTGGGCCTGTCGGGGGATTCCTGCTCACGCCCTGAGGGGCGAGGAGCCCGTTCGCCTCTCGGACGGGCTCCTCGCCGCCACGGGGTCGCGCCGGCGTCCGGAACGTCGAGCGGGTCGCGATCGAGGGAGGCGCGAGAGTCGGTGCGAGGCGGTGCTGCCGGCGTGGCGAGGGGCGGGCGCAGCGGCCGGCGCGAGGCGAGTCCGGCGAAGGCGAGAGCGTAGGCGAGAGCATTGGTCGTGCGGCGCGCCGGTGATAGACCGCGGGGCATGGTCCTGAGCCCCCTGGCAGGCAAGCCCGCCGAGCCTTCGATGCTGGTCAACGTGCCGCGTCTGGTCAGCACCTACTTCGTGGAGCGGCCCGACCCGGCGGTTCCCGAGCAGCGCGTCGCCTTCGGCACCTCGGGGCACCGCGGCTCGGCGCTGCGCCGAGCGTTCAACGAGGCGCACATCCTCGCCGTCAGCGAGGCGATCTGCCGCCATCGGCGCAACGAGGGCATCGACGGGCCGCTGTTCCTCGGCATGGACACGCACGCGCTCTCCGAGCCGGCCTTCGCCAGTGCGCTCGAGGTGCTCGCGGCACACGGCGTGGACGTCATGATCGACCACGAGCGCGGCTACACGCCCACGCCGGTCGTCTCGCACGCCATCCTGTGCCACAACCGCGGCCGGACGAGCGGCCTGGCCGACGGGATCGTCATCACCCCCTCGCACAATCCGCCGCACGACGGCGGCTTCAAGTACAACCCTCCGCACGGCGGCCCGGCCGACACGGCGGTCACACGCTGGATCGAGGAGCAGGCCAACGGGCTGCTCGCCGACGACCTGCGCGGTGTCGTGCGCATCCCCTTCGAGCGGGCGTGCAAGGCGCCCACCACGCACGCCCACGATTACGTCGCCGCCTACGCCGGCGACCTCGGCGCGGCGATCGACTTCGAGGCGATCCGTGGCGCCGGGCTGCGCATCGGCGTCGATCCGCTGGGCGGCGCCGCGGTGGCTTACTGGGGCGCGATCGCCGAGCGCCAGGGCATCACCCTGGAGGTGGTGAACGGCTCGGTCGATCCGACCTTCCGCTTCATGCACGTCGACTGGGACGGCCAGATCCGCATGGATTGCTCCTCGCCCCACGCCATGGCGGGGCTGATCGCGATGCGCGATCGCTTCGACGTCGCGTTCGCCAACGACACCGACGCCGACCGCCACGGCATCGTCACGCGCAGCGCCGGGCTGATGAACCCGAATCACTACCTAGCCGTGGCGATCGACTACCTGTTCGGCTCGCGGCGCGGCTGGCGCGCCGATGCCGCGGTGGGCAAGACCGTGGTGAGCAGCTCGATGATCGACCGGGTCGCCGCCCGACTCGGGCGGCGTCTGGTCGAGGTGCCGGTGGGCTTCAAGTGGTTCGTGCCCGGCCTGCTCGACGGCTCGCTCGGCTTCGGCGGCGAGGAGAGCGCCGGCGCCTCCTTCCTGCGGCACGACGGCACGGTGTGGAGCACCGACAAGGACGGTCTCCTGCTCGGGCTGCTCGCCGCGGAGATCACGGCATGCACCGGACGCGACCCGGCCGAGCACTACCGCGCGCTCACCGCAGAGCTCGGGGAGCCGGTCTACGAGCGCATCGACGCGCCGGCCACGGCCGCGCAGAAGGCCGTCCTGCAGCGGCTCTCTCCCGAGCAGATCGGCGCCACCGACCTGGCTGGCGAGCGGATCGATGCGATGCTCACCAGCGCGCCGGGCAACGGCAGCTCGATCGGCGGACTCAAGGTCGTGACCGCGAGTGGTTGGTTCGCCGCCCGCCCGTCGGGCACCGAGGACGTCTACAAGATCTACGCGGAGAGCTTCCGGGGTGCCGACCACCTGCGCCGCATCCAGGCGGAGGCGCAGGCGCTGGTGGCAGGGGTATTCGCCCGCTCCGGGGTCGGGGCGCTGGCGTAGGGCCACCAGATCCGCGACGGCGGATCGCCGCGGATTCCCGTTCGACGCCCGCGAGCCGAGGCTCGCGGTGGCGCGCTGCCAGGTGGGCGAGCCGCCCCGTGGCGGGCCCGCCGCCGCGCGCCGCTCAAGAGCCGCGCTGCCCGCCGTGCCGCGCCGTCTCGCCCGTGCTCGCCGGTAGGACCACGCGAAACGTCGATCCGCCGCCGGGCTCGCTCTCGACTTCGACCCGGCCGCCGAGCAGGTCGAGCAGGCGGCGGGTGATGTAGAGGCCCAGGCCCGCGCCGCCGTGCCGTCGGGTCATGGCGCTCTCACCCTGGCGGAAGGCCTCGAAGATGATCGGCAGCACCTCGGGCGAGATGCCCACGCCGGTGTCCGCGACGCTGATCTCCACCCCCTGCTCGTGGGCACGGACGTGCACGGCGACGCTGCCCGCGTCGGTGAACTTGACCGCGTTGCGGATCAGGTTGCGCAGCACCACCTTGAGCTTCGCCGGGTCGGTGTGCAGCGTCGGCAGCGCGGGCTCGATCTGCCAGCCCACGCTCACCCCGGCCTTTTGCTGCAGATCGAGCGTCTCGTCGGCGAGCTCGCGAGCCAGGTCGGCGAGCCGGACCTCGCTGCACAGGACGGGGACCTCGCCGCGCTCCAGGCGGCCCATGTCGAGCGTGTTGCTCACCAGCTCGAAGAGCTCGCGCGCGCTGGTGCGCACCCTCTGCAAGGCGTCCTCTTGCTCCGCACCCAGCGCCCCGAAATCGCCGTCGAGCACCAGATCCAGGTAGCCCAGAATGACATTGAGCGGCGTGCGCAGCTCGTGCGACATCGTGGCGACGAAGTCCGACTTGAGACGGCTTGCCGCCTGCACCTCCTCCATGAGGCGCGCGTCCTCGAGGGCGATCGAGGCGAGCTGCGCGACGCCCTGGGCGATGCGCAGCTCGACGGCGGTGAACGGCGCCCTCGAAGGGCGGCGGTGCGCGAGCTGCACGCCGACGATCTCCTCGCCGCGGCGCAGTGCCATGCATAGCGAGAGCATCCCGGTGGCATCCGGGGCGCCGAGCTCCACGACGACGTCGTCCTCCAGCCGGGCGACCAGCTCGGCCATCTGGTCGCGTGCGATCTCGACGGCGCTCGCTGCCTCCTGCTCGTCGCGCGTCCAGCCGTAGCTGCCGACCAGCGCGTAGGCATCGTGCTGCGGGCGGTGCAGCAGAGCGGTGGCGGACTGGCAGCCGAGCGCCTCGGCGGTCACCCGACAGAGCTGATCGAGCAGCGCAGGCTTGGAGAGCGAGGCGATCATCTCGCGGCCGACGCGCGCCAGCGCATCTGCGATCCGCGCCTCGTCGTGCCATGCGGCTTCGGCCTCGCGGCGCCGGCGCAGCTCCTCGCGCTCGCGCAGCGCGCGGCGCACCACGGGCACCAGACGCCCGAGACGCTGCTTCAGGACGTAGTCGGTCGCGCCCGCTTGAAGGGCTTCGATCGCCATCTCCTCGCCGAGCGTTCCCGAGATGAGGACGAAGGGGATCTCGGGGTGCGTGGCGCCGACCAGCGCGAGCGCGGTCAGGCCGTCGAAGCTCGGAAGCTGGTAGTCGGCTAGGATCAGATCCCAGTCGCGCGCCGGCAGTCGGGCGAGGAACTCCTCGCGCGTCTCGACGCGCTCGCAGGCGCAGGCGAGCCCGGCTTCCTCGAGCAGGGCGATCTCGAGGTCCGCGTCGGGGGCGCTGTCCTCGAGCATCAGGATGCGCAGCGGTGCGGAGGTCGGCCGGGTGACGGGGACCACGGGATCGTCGAGCGTCACCGGATCCTCGGGGGGCATGGCCTCGTCGAGCATCTCGTCGTCGTCCGGCGACGGGGAGTCGTCCGAGAGTCCTGGATCGTCCCGCAGTGGGTCGTCATCGCCCAGCAGAACGCGCCGCCGTCTCACGCCGCGTTTCCCCGGGCGGCGCGCAGGGCGACGTAGAAGGTCGCACCGCGCTCGGGCTCGCCTTCCGCCCAGATGCGCCCGCCGTGCCGGTGGACGATGCGCTGCACCGTGGCGAGCCCGATGCCCGTCCCCGGGAACTCCTCCTCGCGATGCAGGCGCTGGAAGACGCCGAACAGCCGCTCGCCGTAGCTCATGTCGAAGCCCACCCCGTTGTCGCGCACGAAGAGCACCGCCTCCTCGTCCCCCGCGGAGCGAGCGCCGATCTCGATGCGTGCCTCGGGTCGCGTGGCGGTGAACTTGACGGCGTTTGCCAGCAGGTTGAGCCAGACCAGACGCAGCATGGCCGGATCGCCTTCCACCGCGGGCAGCGGAGCGATGGACCACGACACGGACCGGCCCCGGATCTCCGCCTCGAGCTCGAGGCGGGCCTCGCGGACCAGCTCGTCGAGGTCGACGCGCTGTGGGCGCATCTGGGTGCGGCTGGTGCGCGAGAAGGCCAGCAGGTCGTCGATCAGCTGGCCCATCCGGGTCGAGGCCTCGCAGATGGTGCGCACGTAGTGCAGCGACTTCTCGTCCTGCCAGCCGGCTTCGTGGCGCAGCAGGAGGCGGGCGAAGCCGTCGACGTGGCGCAGCGGCGCGCGCAGGTCGTGCGAAACCGAGTAGGAGAACGCCTCGAGCTCTCGGTTGGCCGCGACCAGGTCGGCGGTGCGCTCGGCGACCCGCGACTCGAGCTCGGCGTTGAGCTTGCGCACCTCCTCCTCGGCGACCCGACGGGCGGCGTCCCGCTCGTCGAGCAGCTCGGCGTTCCACCAGACGAGGATCGCGAAGACCACGACGTTCGAGATGCCGAACAGCGCCAGGCCGAACTCCAGGCCGTAGAAGCCTGCCCGCTCGCCGAGCAGGCGAAGCCAGCCGAGTGTCAGGGGAACGACGATCACCGCCGGCCAGAGCCGCCGTGCCATCGTCCCGCCTGGGCCGTCGCTCGCCAGGATCGCTCCGACGCCGCGGTCCGGACGCGCGGCGAGCCCGCCCAGGGATAGAGCCAGGCTGGCTGCCGCAGTGATCGGCGACGTCTGCGCGTAGCTGCCGACGCCCAGAAAGGCCCGCAGGCCGTAGAGGTAGCTCGCCAGGCCGAGCAGGCCGAGCAGGCCCGAGACGAGCAGCAGGAGCTCGGCGAGCCAGCGCGCCGCCGCAGCCCGCGCATCGAGCAGCAGGAGTGCTGTGCCCAGCGTGAGAAAGCCGAGGGCGCTCGCCTCGGCCATGGGCCGTGCTCCGCCGGGGTCGGCGGTGACCGCGGTGGCGGCCGGGCCCACGGAGCGAGCCGCCTGACTCGCGAGCCGGCCGATGCCGAAGTCCCCCTCGGCCAGGTGCTGGTACGTCGCGGCGACGGCGAGGGCCAGCAGCACCGCGGCGCACGCCTGGCCGAGGCGGTGTCGGCTCACACCCGCCGACCTCGGCTGGGGCGGGCCGACGTCGAGCAGCCAGAGCGACGCTCCGGCCAGGACGAGCGCGAGCGCGCTGGTCGGTGCCATCGCGATCGAGCCCTGCGCTGGGCGCTCGAGAGCGTAGCGACCGGGCGCCCAGCCGCCCAGGCCGATGCCTCCCGAGGCCATGGCCGCGTAAGCGGTGCCGCGCGACACCGCCGCGAGCGAAGCCGCGCGTGAGGTGGAGCGTCGCGCGGTCATCGCGTGGCCGCGATGCCCGCCTGCACCACGGTCGGGCTCGTGGAGCCGCTCCGGTACGACGCAGCCACCCGAGGCCCCGTGCGTCTTGCGGGGAGCCCTCTTCGCGTGCCGCCTGCGGGCCCTTGGGTCGCGCTCATGATGCTCTGCCGTCCGGCCGATGACCGACCCGAGCATCGCACGACGGGCCCACGGCCGTGTAGCCGTGCGGCCGTCGGGCGCTGCTGATTCCGCCATCGAGGGCCGTCCTACTCCGCTGTCCGGCTGCACCCTACGGCTGTCCGCGGCGCGCGCATTCGCGCAGCGCAGCCCGGTCCCGCCTCGCGGCTGGCTGGCAAGGCGCCGCGCGATGTCGATGCGCGGCGCCCGTCCGGGCCCGATCAGTCGACCAGGCGGCTCTCGATCGCGTAGCGGATCAGCTCGGCGGTGCTGCTCCTGCGCAGCTTCTGCATCAGACGCGTGCGGTAGGTGCTGACCGTCTTCTCGCTCAGGCGCAGGTCGAGGCCCACCTGCTTGACGGTTCGCCCTCGGCCGAGCAGGCAGAGCACCTGGAACTCGCGGTCGGAGAGGGACTCGTGGGACAGGCGCGGCCCGCGCCGGGCGATGGTCGCAGCTAGGCTCTCGCCGAGCGTGGCGCTGACGTACATGCCGCCCGCATGCACCCGGCGCACCGCCTGGACGAGCTGCTCCGGGGCGGCGTCCTTGGTCAGGTAGCCGGCCGCGCCGGCGCGCAGCACGCGCAGGCCGTACTGCTCCTCGGGGTGCATGCTCACGACGAGGACTGGCAGCGAGGGCCATTCGGCCTTGAGCTGGTGCAGTAGATCGAGGCCACTGCCGCCGGGCAGGCCGAGGTCGAGGCAAAGCACGTTGCAGGCGCAGTCGGCGTGGCGCAAGTGCTCCAGGACCTCGTGGGTCGTCGCGGCCCCGGAGCACACCGAGATGCCCTGCTCTTCGGACAGGATCTCCCCGAGCCCGCGGCGCACCACCGGGTGGTCGTCGGCGATGAACACCCGGATGCCGCCGGCGTCTCGCTCCGTGGCCCCGGCGCCCCCTGCCGACTGCGCCGCTGCCGCCGCAGCCACTAGCCGCTCTCCCCGTCGAAGCCGGGATCGCGCGCTCGAGGGGACGCCGCGAGCAGCGGAATCGATGCGGTCAGCGTCGTCCCTCGGTCCGGCGTGCCATGGATGCGGAGTTCGCCGCCCAAGAGCTCGGCCCGCTCGCGCATGCCGAGCAGTCCGAGAGCGCCCGGGGCGGCAGCTTCGGCCTCGCCGATGCCGCAGCCGTCATCGGCGACCTCCAGAACGAGGCGATCGCCGCGCTCGCCCAGCGAGACGTGTACGCGCCGGGCGCGGGCGTGACGCGTCACGTTGGCCAGCGCTTCCTGGGCGATGCGGAAGAGGGCGAGCGCGATGTCCCGGGGCGGCGCGAGTGGCGGCTCGACGTTCATCGTACAGGTGATTCCGTCGCGCCGCGCGATGCGCCGTGCCAGCCAGGTGATCGCCGCCGCGAGCCCGAGGTCGTCGAGCACTGCCGGGCGCAGCCCTCCAGCGACGTGGTGCAGCGCGGCGATCGTCGTGTCGACCTGCTCGAGCATCTGGGCCAGGCGTTCCCGCGTATCATCGTCCGCATCGGCGTTGCAAAGACGCCTGGCGAGCCAAGCCAGGTCGAGCTTGAGGCCGGCCAGCGCCTGCCCGAGCTCGTCGTGCAGATCGCGCGCGAGGCGCGCGCGCTCCTCCTCGCGGGTCTGCTGCAGCCGCACCTCGGCGGTGCGCAGGCACGCCTGTAAGCGCTCGACGTGCTCGTCGCGTACCCGACGGCCCACCAGCGCCCGCTCGACCGCCGGGCCGAGACACGAGAGGTGGTCCTTGCGTACATAGTGGCTGACGCCTGCCGCGAAGGCCTCCATCGCTGCGTCTGCGCTCGGGTTGCCGCTGACGACGATCACCGGGACGTCGAAGCTCCGCTCGCGCAATAGGTGCATCGCGCGCAGGCCGCCGAAGCCGGGCAGCGCGTGGTCGGCGAGGATTACGTCGAGCGAGGGTGCCAGGTGCGCCAGGTAATCCGCCTCGGTGTCGACACGCGTCCAGAGGGGCGCGAAGCCCCAGCGCTCGAGCTCGCCGACCAGGAGCTCGGCGTCGAGCGGGCTGTCCTCGAGAACCAGCACCCGCAACGTCTTTGCCGTCGGGGGTGGTGGCTGTCGAGGTGGCGAGCCCGCGTCGGAGGGGCCGCCGGTGTTGCTTTTCATGCGCTGGTTTCTTGCCGACCGTGCGGCCGGGGTCGCCGGGGTGTCAGAGGAACTTACGAGACGACACCGTAGCACGACGGGGTTGCCTTTTGAAGGTGCCAGGCGCCCACCGTGCGCGATGCCGGTGCCGTGCCGAGATCCGCTGCGCGTGCCGGCGGGCGCCCGCGTTGGCGGGTGCGCGGTGGCGTCGTGCAGCTGGCTCTTGCTCAGCGCGCGTTGGAGGCGTCTTGCGCCCCGAGAATGCGCTCGCCCGCCGCTTCGGGTGCGACAACTCGACGCGGCCGCTCGGCGACCTCGACGGCCAGCTGCGCCGGGATCTCGACGCGAAAGGTCGAGCCCGCCCCGAGATGGCTGGTCGCCGTCACGGTGCCGCCGAGCACGCCCACCAGGCGGCCGACGATCGCCAGGCCCAGCCCGACGCCGCCCGTACCGCGCGTGCTCGCGGTGCCCACCTGGCGGAACTCGTCGAAGACGTGTGGCAGATCCTCCGGGGCGATGCCCGCCCCGGTGTCACGCACCTCGATCACCACGCTGCCCGCCTTCTCGCCGGCTCGCGCGACGATCTCGACGCCGCCGTGGGTGGTGAACTTGACGGCATTGTCCAGGAGGTTGCGCACTACCTCCTGGAGCTTCACGCGGTCGGTCTCGAGCTCGGGTAGATCTGGGGCGACGTCGAGGCGGATCGCCAGGCCCGCCTGGCCGAGGGAGTCGGAGTGCAGCGCCACGATGTCGGTGAGCGCGGGCTCCAGGGCGAACCGCTCGACGTGCACCGACACCCTTCCGGAGGCCAGGCGCGAGAAGTCGAGCACGCTGGTCACCAGCTCGAGCTGGAGCTTGGAGTAGCGCTCGATCGCATCCAGCATGCTGCGTTGCTCCTCGCCGAGGGAGCCGTCGGCGGTCTCGCCGAGGATCTGCACGTAGCCGAGGATGACGTTCAAGGGGGTGCGTAGCTCGTGCGAGACGGTGGCGAGGAACTCGGACTTGAGCTGGTTGGCCGCGCTGAGCTCGCGGTTGAGCTCCTCGAGCCGCTCGGTGCGCCGGTGCACCTTGTCTTCGAGCGTTCGGCTGTAGTCCCACAGCTCCGCGCGGCTCTGCGCTAGGCTGCGCGACATCTCGTTGAACGACTCGGCGAGCACGCCCACCTCGTCCCGCGAGTGGACGTCGACCGTGGTGCCGAGCCTCCCGCGGGCGATCGCCCGTGCGGCCCCGACCAGTGCCTTGAGCGGACGGGTGGTCGCCCGGGCGAGAGCCACGGCGCTGGCCACGCCGAGCAGCGTGACCAGCGTGGTGAAGAAGGCGGCAGCCGTCAGGAGCCGGCGGCGGTGCTCCTCGAGTGGAGCCTTTGCGATCCCGATGACGATGCGTCCGATGGATACGTCGCTCGCAGCGCCTGGCCGGCGCCCCGCCCCCGTCGAGGAGAACTGGAGCTCCTCGCGGTGCAGGCGCAGGCTCGTCGTGGTGACCGGCGCCGTGAACTCCCACGCGGGGTCTCCTGCCGCATCGGTCATGGCGGCCGGCGAGGCGGTCGGGGTCGCCATCGGCTCGCGCCGCGGGGGCGGACGGCCGATCGCCACCAGGGCCGCGCCGTTGCCGTCGAGGACGGCACAGGAGACCACGCCGTCGCCGGCCAACGCCTGGCGGCAGAGGTCGGCCAGGGCGCCGTCGTCTCCCGCGAGCACGCCCAGCTCCGCATCCAGGGCGAGGTGCCTGGCCAGGGTGCGGCCGCGATCGCGTACTGCCCAGGTCATGTCCTCGATCTCCTGGCGGACCAGGAACAGGCTCAGGGCCGTGCACGCGGCGAAGATCAGTGCCGAGGTGGTCAGGGCAAGCCGTCCGGCGAAGCCCAGGCGCGGCCAACCGCGCCGGGGCGCTCGGACCGGATCATCGCCCTCTTGCGGCGTCACGCTCAACGGACGATCTCTCGCGCCTGCGCCTCGAGATCCGGTGCGATGCGCAGGTCGAGAAGCGCTGCGGTCTTCAGGTTGAGGGCGAGCGAGACGTTGCGTGGAGCGACGGCCGGCAGCTCTCGTGGATTGGCTCCGTGCAGGATGCGTGCGGCGAGCTCCGCCGTCTGCCGGCCGACGTCGGCGTAATCGACCAGCAAGGCGGCCAGGGCGCCGCTGCGCACCTGGCCGGCCGACAGCCCGAAGAGGGGCATGCGCCGGCGCAGCGCCGCGAGCAGCAGGGCCGGGGTGGTTTGCGCGGTGAAGACGTGGCTGTCCGCGACGGTCCACATGACGTCGACGCGCTCCATGAGACGGTTCAGCGCCGGCGGCGCCTCCGAAGGTCCTTCGACCGATTCCGCGACGATCTCCAGTCCATATCGCGGCGCGGCCTCGGCGGCCGACTCGACCACCGCCCCGGTCTCCTCCCGGCTGTAGAGCACGCCCACCCGCCGGGCGTCGGGGAGCAGGCGGTGCAGGTAGTCGAAGAGCACGGCAAAGGGGACGTCGAGGGACGCCCCGGTCACGCCCGCCGGTCGCGGGGCGAGGAAGCCGCTCGACTCCGGATAGAGCACCATGGAGAACACGATGGGCGCCGCCAGGCTCGGGCTCGCGCCGAGCGCAACCGAAGTGGCCAGCGACCCGACCGTGACGACGAGACCCGGCTGGCTCTCTCGCAACCGGTCCAGGACAGCGACGCCGGCGGCCGCGTCGCCGTCGAGATCGAAGGTGAGGATTTCCGGCTGGAGCGGATCCCGGCGCAGGCTCTCGACGATCGCGACGGTCGCTTCGTCGAAGGCGCCGACGCGACTGCTGCGCAGGATCGCGACGCGGGGACCCAGGCTGGCGCGAGCCAGCTCCGGGCACAGGACCAGGGCGGCTGCCAGCAGGAGCCGGCGCGCTGCGTGCCACCGAATGCTTGCGTGGCGGTCGACTGGTGTCGCGTCGCGCACCTCAAAAAGCATAGCGCCCCTGAAGCCGGAAGGTGAAGCCGTCCTGGACGATGCGATCCTGGACGAGATCCACGCCGCCGGGGTCCGCGTAGTGCTGGTCGAGCAGGTTGTAGAGGCCCAGGCTCAGGGCGAGCCGGTCGATCGGGGTGTCGTACCAGAGGTTCAGGTTGAGCGTGTTGACCGTGCCGACCTCGTTGCCGGCGAGTGTCTTGCGCGGGCTCGAGACCAGCAGCTCGGCGGCGCCCTCGAGCTCGATCGGCCCGAGCGGCACGGGAAAGAGCAGCTCGACCTTGCCCAGGAAGCTCGGCGAGTTCGTGAGCTGCGCACCCTGGGAGCGCACCCGCTGGGCGCTGAAGCTCGCTCGTGCCTGGCAGCGCCGCGGCAGGGGCACGCGTAGCTCGAGGTCGAGCCCGTTGGCCTGCGCCGACGGGCCGTTCTGGAACTGCGTGCCGCTGATCCCCTCCTGCTCGATGGTGAACGGGTCGATCAACCCGTCGAGCTCGTAGTGGTACAGCGCGAGCGTGCCTCGCGCACCGCCCCAGAGATCCTGCTCGAGGTCGATCTCGTAGGTCGAGATGGTCTCGGCGCCGAGCCCCGGGTTGCCGAACTGGGCGCCATCCCCGCTGGGCGCAGAGTAGTACCGTTCGTACACGCTGGGCGGGCGAAAGGCGCGCCCGTAGAGGAGCTTGATGTTGGTGGACGGCTGGGGCCGCAGGATCAGCGCCATCCGCGGCGACACCTGCTCGAGGCTCCCGTAGTACTCGTCGTAGCGCGCGCCGCCGATCAGCGTCGCCCACGAGGTGAGGCGCAGCTCGTCCTGCAGGTAGACGCCCCAGCTGGTGTAGCTGCGTGCCACGTCGACGGTCGGCGGCTCGCCGGGATCGAAGTTCTTCTGCGTGACCGAAGGGTGGTAGGTGTACTCGACGCCGCCGGTCAGGATGTTGCGATCGGCGAGGGTCCACTGCCCGCGCAGCTCGGCGCCGGCCGAGTTGCTCCAGGCGCGGTCCTGGTTGTCGATCCGGTCTTCGCCTTCGCCGGCGTAGACGTAGGTGCCGCGGTACATTGTGCCGTTGTAGTAGGCCCGGCCGGTCAGACTCAGCTCCGAGGACAGATCCTTCTGGTAGAGCAGCTCGGCGAACTGGCGGCCATCGAGCGTGCGCGTGCCCGGTGCGTCGAACACGGTCTCGTAGGAGGCCGTGGGGATGTCCTTCGAGCGGCGGTTCACGCCCCCTTGCAGGACGAGGTCCTTCCAGCGCGCGCGGAGGTAGAAGTTCCACGCCCACTCGCCGTCGAGATCGATCGCGACCCCGTCGTTGGTCTCGGGCGAGTCGAACTCCGGGAAGAAGAGCTTGCCCGGCCCGTCGACGGCGAAATAGGAGCCGTCGATGAAGACGTCCAGGCCGTTGTCGAAGACCCTCCCGAACGAGGCCTGGCCGCGCCGCCGGTAGAAGCTGCCCGTCTCGCCGAGCACTTGGAGGCCGGGTCGGGTCTCGCCGGTTGCGGTGACGACGTTGACCACGGCGAAGATCGCGTTGCCGCCGTAGAGGGCCGAGCCGGGCCCGCGGATCACCTCGATGTGGTCGATCGCCTCGAGATCGATGCCGAAGTCGTAGCCGAGCGGGGCGCTCCCGTAGATGTCGTCGTTGTAGGTCAGGCCGTTGATCAGCAGCAGGATGCGGTTGTTGTAGTCGCCCGGGCGCAGGAAGCCGCGCACGCCGACGTAGTCGTAGTTGCGGTCGTAAGTGCCGTAGAAGCCGGGGACCAGGCGGAGCGCTTCGGAGAGGGTACGCACGCCGAAGCGCCGGATGTCTTCGCGGCTGATGATCGAGACCCACGACGGGGCGTCGGTCACCACCTGGGGGTGCTTGGACGCTGCGCTGATCACCGCCTCGTCGAAGAGCAGGAGCTCGTGCTCCGTGGGAGCCGGAGCCGCTCGCACCCGGGACGCCAATGCCGTCAGGGTCAAGCCGGCCAGCAGGGCCACGGCGAGCCGCCACGGGCTGGCCCTCGTCGGGGTGGGGCAGCGGGTCGGGGATCGAGAGCTGGCCGCGGCGGGGCTCGCCGGGCCTTGCCCCGTGCGGGGTCTTCGCCTCATTCCGCGCTGCGCGAGCAAGCGCCATGCCTTGCGCGCTCATCGTCGGGAGGCGCTCTCGATGGCCAGGCGGCCCCTCGCCGGGTGCGGCGCGAGCCGTCGCGGTCAGCTTCCTGACCTGGGGCGCGGCGGAGACGTGGCAGAGCCCGGCGGGCGCGCTTGCTCGGTGGAGCGAGCGAGCTCGGTGCCCCGCAGGTCAGCGCTGCGCGGCACCCGCCTGGATCGGGCGCTCGAGCAGGATGACGTTGGGCTGCCCGGGGCTGCCGGCGCGGCTCGGTCCGATCCGGCAGCGGCCGTGCAGGGTGGCTCCGGGGTGGACGACCAGGCTCTCGGCCTCGACGCTGCCCACCAGGTGAGAGCCGGGGAAGAGCTCGACCCGGTGGGTGCGCTGGACGTTGCCCTGGAGCGTGCCCAGCACCACCAGGTGACGGGCACGCACGTCGGCGTGGAGCACGCCGCTCTCCCCCACCACGAGCAGCGCGTCGGCGCGCACCTCGCCGCGCAGCCGGCCGTCGATGCGTGCGTCCCCAGGAAAATTAATCTTGCCCGAGATGGCGACGTCGGCCGCGATCTCGTGCTTGAAGCCCGTGGCGCCCAGGTCCGGGAGCCCGGATCTCCGGTCGACTCGGGCCCCGTCGCTCACCGCCGCTGGCCCTGCTCCTGGATGCGCGCTGCCTTTCCGGAGAGCTCGCGCAGATAGTAGAGCTTGGCGCGCCGCACGCGTCCGCGCGTCACCACCTCGATCTTGTCGATGCGCGGCGAATGCACCGGAAAGGTGCGCTCGACGCCCACGCCGTAGGAGACCTTGCGCACGGTGAAGGTCTCGCGGTTGCCGCCGTTGCTGCGGCGGATCACGGCCCCTTCGAAGATCTGAATGCGCTCCTTCTCGCCCTCGACGACCTTGACGTGAACCTTGACGGTGTCGCCCGGGCGCATCGGCGGGATGTCGCTGCGCAGCTGCTCCGCCTCGATGGCGTCGATGACGTTCCCTGTGCTCATGGCTCCCTCAATCCAGTGGCTTCGCTCGACCGGACCAGCCGATCGAGAATGATCGCCGCCGCGGCGCGGACGGACAGGTGGTTGTAGTCCGCGGCTCCGCGGATCGGCTCGAGGTGGGCTTCGCAGCGGGCGAAGACCTCCTCGGTCAGGCCGTAGCCGGTACCGAGGAGCAGCAGATGAGGCACCCCGCCTCCCACGAGGCGCTCGGCCAGCGCCTCGAAGGTGACCGCGCCGGGCCGCGGTCGCGCAGATGTCGCGACGAGATGGGGCATTCGACCTGCATCCTGCTCTACCGCCGCGATCGCCTGGTCGAGATCGCTGGCTACCTCGACCAGCGAGATCGCCTCGCGGCGCGAAGGGTTGTAACGACTACCATACCCACTCCGCCAGTGCTCGACGATCCGCTCGGCCAGGGAGCGTAGGCCCGGGACCGGGTGGACCACGTAGAAGCGGCGGACGCCGAAGGTCCGCGCCGACCGGGCGATGTCGTGGACGTCCATGTTGGTGATCGATGTGGCCACGATCTGGCCGTGCCGATCCAGGACCGGGTGGTGCACCAGAGCCAGGTAGAGCGGGGCGCCCACCTCAAGCGGACCCTGGCTTGCGGCGGTGCCGGCCGGGCTCGGGCTCTCGGTCCGGGGGGCAGCCCTGTGCGGCTCCGCCGTCCGGGCGGGCGCTCCGCGTCGGGGTGCCCGTCGGCTGGGCACCATGCGGGGGGCATCCGCCCGGCTGGGCTTCCCGAGGCGACTCGCCCTGAGGCCGGGCGCTCTGCGGGGTTCCACCGCCGGGCGGCCCTCCGAGCAGGTCCGGGCGCATGGCCGCAGTGGCCGCCAGGGCCGCGGTGCGGCGCCACCGGGCGACCTCGGCGTGGTTCCCGGAGAGCAGGACCTCGGGAACCTTCTGCCCGCGGAATGCCTCGGGCCGCGTGTACTGCGGGTACTCGAGGAGCCCATCGGCGAACGACTCCTCGACCAGCGAGCCGCGGTTGCCGACCACCCCGGGGAGGAGGCGGGCGATCGCATCGATCACCACGGCCGCGGCGGCCTCGCCGCCCGACAGGACGTAGTCGCCGACGCAGAGCTGCTCGTCGACGTAGCTGATGAAGCGCTCGTCCACGCCCTCGTAGCGGCCGCAGATCAGCACCAGCTGCTCTACCGAGGCCAGCTCGACTGCCCGGCTCTGGGTGAAGGGCCTTCCCCGCGCCGAGAGCAGCACGCGGTGCGCGCAGGGGCCGGCGACCGCCTCCACGGCCAAGACCAGCGGCTCTACCTTCATCACCATGCCGTGGCCGCCGCCGTAGGGCGTGTCATCCACGGTTCGGTGGCGGTCCGTGGCGTGCTCGCGCAGCTGGTGCAGGCGGATGTCGACCTGGCCGCCGGCCACGGCTTTGCCGAGCAGGCTGGCCGAGAGGATGCCCGAGAAATACTCGGGAAACAGGGTGACTATGTCGATTCGCATCAGGAGCCGTCGAGCAACCCCGGGGGAGGCGCGATGACTGCCACGCGGCGCGACAGGTCGATCCGCTCGACGATCGGTGCCACCGCGGGGATCAACGTCTCGCGCTCGCCCTCTCCCGACGGGCTCGGGCCGCGCACCACCCAAAGGTCGTTGGCGGGCATGGCCATCACCTCGACCACCGTGCCGATGGGCTCGCCGTCGGTCGTCTCGACCTGCAGGCCGATCGTCTCGAAGTGATACAGCTCGCCCTCGTCCGGGGTGGGCAGCGAGTCCAGCTCGACCTCGACCACGGCTCCGATCCACGGCTCGAGGGCATCGAGGCTGTCGATGCCCTCGAAACCCGCCAGGAGCATGCCGCGATGCGGTCGGCACTGGGTCAGGCGGCGTCGCTCCCGGCGCCCAGCCGAGGGGCCGGCGAGCCACACGTCGGCCGAGCCACGCAGGGCCGGTGAGCCCGGGTTGAAGGGCTTGATCCGGGCCAGACCGCGTACCCCGTGCCCAGCGACCACCTTGCCGAGCGAAACCAACCGGGGATCGCTGGCTGGCGAGGCAGGTGAAGTGGGCCGCGCGGCGGGGATTACTTGTCCTCGATGATCTCGAGCACGACCTTGCGGTTCACTCGCGAGGCCGCGGCGTTGACCAGGGTGCGGATCGACTTGGCGGTCCGACCCTGCTTGCCGATGATCCGGCCCAGGTCTTCCGTCGCCACGCGAAGCTCGATGACCGAGGCCGTGTCGCCTTGGGTCTCCCTGACCTGGACCTCGTCGGGGCGGTTCACCAGGGCCTTGGCCAGCATCTCGACGAGCTCTTTCATGGTCACCCCTCGGCGGCAGCCCGGGCCGGCTCTGTCTGGGCGGTGAGCCCCTTCCAGCCGGCCTTCTTCATCAGGCGGCTCACGGTGTCCGTCGGGCGCGCGCCCCGGCGAATCCAGGCCTCGAGCTTGTCCAGGCGCAGGCTGACCACCGCGGGGTTCTTGGATGGGTCGTAGTGCCCGAGCTGCTCGATGTAGCGGCCATCCCGCGGAGCGCCGACGGAGGCCGCCACGATTCTGTAGAACGGCCGCTTCTTGCTGCCGTGCCGGGTCAGTCGGATCCGTGTCGCCATTGGTCGCTCCCTAGAGTCCTCAGCGGTTCTAGCCGTTCTCGCGGTGCGAAGCACTGCGGGGGGTGTAGCAAAAAAGGCAGTCTGCCCTTGTTAACGTCCGCCCTGCAATTGGGCAAGCAGGCCTCGACTCCCGCCACGGGTGAGGCTCTTCATCATCTTGCGGGCCTGCTGGTACTGCTTCAAGAACTTGTTGACCTCGGCGACGCTCGTCCCACTGCCCTGGGCGATCCGCTTGCGCCGGCTGGCGTTCAAG
The DNA here is from genome assembly GCA_964529315.1 of uncultured Enterobacteriaceae bacterium. Lineage (GTDB taxonomy): Bacteria > Desulfobacterota > Binatia > UBA12015 > UBA12015 > CAZGUU01. Next base: position 2,559 of record CAZGUU010000060.1, on the reverse strand, counting down.
ATCAGGTGATCGCGCCGCTCCTGGCGGGTCATCGAGTCGATGATCGCCTCGATGCGCTTCATCTCGCCGTCCGCCCCGGCGAGGTCGGCCCCCCGGGCGAGCTTCTTCATGCCCGGGATCATGCCGAGCAGGTCGGCCATCGAGCCCATCTTCTTCACCGTGCGGAGCTGGTCGCGAAAATCCTCGAGCGTGAACTCGTCCTTGCGCAGCTTCTTCTGCAGCGCCTCGGCCTGGTGCGCGTCGTAGGCCGACTCGGCCCGCTCGATCAGCGAGAGCACGTCGCCCATGCCCAGGATGCGCGAGGCGACCCGCTCGGGGTGGAACACCTCGAGGGCGTCTAGCTTCTCGCCCACGCCGACGAAGAGGAGCGGCTTCTGGGTGACGGCGTGGATCGAGAGGGCCGCGCCGCCACGGGCGTCGCCTTCCATCTTCGACAGGATCACGCCGTCGATGCCGACCCCGTCTCGAAAGCCGGTGGCCACGCCGACCGCGGCCTGGCCGGTCATGGCGTCGGCAACCAGCAGGGTACGGCGTGGCCGGACCGCGTCACGCAAGCGGCGCAGCTCGGCCATCAGCGCCTCGTCCACGGCGAGACGGCCGGCGGTGTCGAGGATCACGGCATCGAAGCCCGCGCGGCGCGCCTGGTCGATGGCGGCGCGGGCGATCGACACCGGCTCTCCGCCTCGGGCCGGAGTGTCGTACACGCCACAGCCCTCGCCGACCTGTGCGGCGAGCGTCTTGAGCTGCTCGATGGCGGCGGGCCGCGCCAGGTCGAGGGGAACCAGGAATGGGCGGCGGCGCCGCGAGCCGCCGAGCAGGTGGCGCGCGAGCTTGGCCGCGGTGGTCGTCTTACCCGAGCCCTGCAGGCCGACCAGCATCACCACCGCGGGGGGCTCGCCGGAGAGATCCAGGCTGCCCGCCGCGCCGCCCATGACCTCGGTCAGCTCCTGGTGGACGATCTTGATCAGCTGCTGATCGGGGGTCAGGCTGCGCAGGACCTCCTGGCCCAGGGCGCGTTGCTTGACCCGCTCGACGAACGCCTTGGCGACCTGGAAGTGGACGTCGGCCTCGAGCAGCGCCAGGCGGACGTCGCGCAGCGCCTCCTCGACGTTGGCCTCGGTGAGCCGGCCCGTGCCCCGGATGCGGCGGAAGACGCCTTCGAGCTTGTCGGCGAGAGTGTCGAACATGGAACCCGTGGAGGAATCGGCCGGCGCGTCGGGCCACGACCCCGCAGCCGTTGTAGTCGAAGCGGGTGGCGAAGGCCAATCGCCAGCAGGGCCCGGCTCACCAGGCCCGGCTCGCGAAGGCCCTGCCCCCGGAGAAACGACGAGGGCGCGAACCCGTCGGCTCGCGCCCTCGCACTCGTCTCGCTGCCCCAGGGCGACCCGGGGCAGGTGGCCGGCCTAGAGCGGCCGGCCAGCCGTCACATCATGCCGCCCATGCCACCCATGCCACCCGGCATGGCGGGCGCCGCCGACTTCTCCTCGGGCTTCTCGGCGATCATCGCCTCCGTGGTCAGCAGCAGACCGGCCACCGACGAGGCGTTGAGCAGGGCGGTGCGCACGACCTTGGTGGGGTCGATGATGCCCGCCTTGAAGAGGTCCTCGTACTCCTCCGTCGCGGCGTTGAAGCCGAAGGCCCCCTTGCCGTTGCGCACCCGGTCGAGGACGATCGACGCCTCCTGCCCCGCGTTCGAGGCGATCCAGCGCATCGGATCCTCACAGGCGCGGCGCACGATGGCCACGCCGACCTTCTCCTCGTCGAGCACCTTGACCTTGTCGAGGGTCGCCGAGGTGCGCAGCAGCGCCACGCCGCCGCCGGGGACGATGCCCTCCTCGACGGCCGCGCGGGTCGCGTGCAATGCGTCCTCGACGCGCGCCTTCTTCTCCTTCATCTCGACCTCGGTGGCGGCGCCCACACGGATCACCGCCACGCCGCCGGTCAGCTTGGCCAGGCGCTCCTGGAGCTTCTCGCGGTCGTAGTCCGAGGTGGTCTCCTCGACCTGCGCGCGGATCTGGCCGACGCGGCCCTGGATCTCGGCCTTCTTGCCGGCGCCGTCGATGATCGTCGTGTTGTCCTTGTCGATCACGATCCGCTTGGCCTTGCCGAGGTCGTTCAACGAGACGTTCTCGAGCTTGATGCCGAGCTCCTCGGCGATCACCCGGCCACCGGTCAGGATGGCGATGTCTTCGAGCATCGCCTTGCGGCGGTCGCCGAAGCCCGGCGCCTTCACCGCGGAGCAGTGCAGCGTGCCGCGGATCTTGTTCACCACCAGGGTGGCGAGCGCCTCGCCGTCGACGTCCTCGGCGATCAGGATGAAGGGCTTGCCCGTCTTCGCGATCTGCTCGAGGATCGGCAGCAGGTCCTTCATGTTGCTGATCTTCTTCTCGTGGATCAGCAGGTAGGCATCCTCGAGCACGCACTCCATGCGGTCGGGATCGGTGACGAAGTACGGCGACAGGTAGCCGCGGTCGAACTGCATGCCCTCGACGACCTCGAGGGTGGTCTCGAGGCCCTTGGCCTCCTCGACCGTGATGACGCCGTCCTTGCCGACCTTGT
>CAZGUU010000059.1:0-20220 GCA_964529315.1 uncultured Enterobacteriaceae bacterium | reverse complement strand
ATCGCGCCCCAGAGGGTGGATGCCGGCGGGCCGGCTCTCGGCGCCCGAGCCCCCGCATCGCAGCCCGGCGAAGCCGACCCGCTGCTGCCGCTGCGCGAGGCGCGCTGCGCCTTCGAGGCGCGGTTCATCGCCGAGGTGCTGGCCGAGCACGGCGGCAACGTGACGCGGGCGGCGCGCGCGCTGCGCCTGTCCCGCGTCGCCCTGCACAAGAAGCTCGCCGCCTACGGCCTGCGCTGAGCCGGCTGTCGCCCCGCGGTGGCGAACGGATCTAGCTCGCGCCGCGCTGCCCCGGGGTCGCCCGCGGCGCTCAGATCGAGACGCCCGATGCTGGCGGGGCGGGCGGCGGCGAAGGCGGATCGACCAGATCCCCGAACAGCGCCGTGCTCAGGTAGCGCTCGCCGAACGACGGAACGATGACCACGATGAGCCGTCCGTCGTTCTCGGGGCGCTTGCCCACCTCGACCGCCGCGTGGAGCGCGGCTCCCGAGGAGATCCCGACCAGGAGCCCCTCCTCGCGCGCCGCGCGGCGGGCCATGGTGAAGGCGTCCTCGTTCTGCACCTGGAAGACCTCGTCGACCAGCTTCATGTCGAGCACCGCGGGCACGAAGCCCGCGCCGATGCCCTGGATCGGGTGAGGGCCGCGCTTGCCGCCCGAGAGTACCGCAGAGGCCGCCGGCTCGACGGCGATGCACTTGAAGCTCGGCTTGCGCGCCTTGATCGCCTGGCCCACGCCGGTGATCGTTCCCCCGGTGCCGACGCCGGACACCAGGATGTCGGCCTTGCCGTCGGTGTCGCGCCAGATCTCCTCGGCGGTCGTGCGGCGGTGCACCTCGGGGTTCGCAGGGTTCTCGAACTGCTGCGGCATGAAGTGGCGCGCGGGATCCGCGGCGACGATCGCCTCGGCCCGGGCGATCGCGCCGGGCATCCCTTCGGAGCCCGGGGTGAGCACCAGATCGGCGCCGTAGGCGCGCAGCAGCATGCGCCGCTCGCGGCTCATCGTGTCCGGCATGACCAGCACGAGCTTGTAGCCCCGTTGCGCGCAGACCAGGGCGAGGGCGATGCCGGTGTTGCCGCTGGTCGGCTCGACGATCACGGTTTCCGGTGCGATCCGGCCTTCCCGCTCGGCGGCCTGGATCATCGCCACGCCGATGCGGTCCTTGACCGACTTGGCCGGGTTCTCCGACTCCAGCTTGGCGACCACGGTTGCGCGGCACCCCGCCGATACCCGGTTCAGCCGGACGAGAGGGGTGTCTCCCACGAGCTCCGTGATGTTCTCGGCAATCCTGGCCACCTTCGTCGCTCCTTTCCTCGACCGCCGCCGGTCGTTCGGGCCCGGCCGATCGATGAGGGCACCTCCCATCGTACACGGAGCGGCCCCGATCGAGATCGGTCGACGCGGCTCTACCAGCAGACCGGCCCCTCGTCGACAGGCCCGGGGTAGACCTCTGCGGTGCGTGATCGCGAGGCGACACCGCCGTCACCGAGCCGCCGGCGTCGAGGGCTGGCGGCCCGCGCGGCCGCGTTGACCCGGCCTTCGCCCCGGGGGTACACCACGGGCCCGTGGACTCGGAGATCTGCCTCGGGGAGGTTTTTGCATGGGAGAGGTGATCGCCCTGGCCGAGCGGGCCTGGCGCGGCGAGCTAGCGGAGACCCAAGTCCATCCGGCGATGGCTCTGGTCGGGCTCGAGGAGCTCGTCCAAGGAATCGCCTTCATGTCCGCCTTCTCCAACGCCGCCGTCGTCGACACCGCCGACGGGCTCGTGCTGATCGACACGAGCAGCATGTTTCACGCGGCGCAGGTCTTCGAGAACGTGCGGCGTTACAGCGCCAAGCGCGTACACACGGCGGTCTACACCCACGGCCACGTCGACCACGTCTTCGGTCTGCGGCCGTTCGAGGAAGAGGCTCGCGCCCACGGGTGGCCAGCGACCGTCGTTCTGGCGCACGATGCGTGCCCGGCCCGCTTCGACCGCTACGTGCTGACCAACGGCTACAACGCGGTGATCAACCAGCGGCAGTTCGGCTTCCCACGGCCCTGGTTCCCCTCGGAGTTTCGCTACCCCGACCGGACGGTGGGCGAGCAGCACCGGCTGGAGGTCGGCGGCGTGGCCATCGAGCTGCACCACGACCGCGGCGAGACCGACGACCACCTCTGGGCGTGGTGTCCCGCGGCCAAGGCCCTGTACACCGGTGACCTGTTCATCTGGGCGGCGCCGAACTGCGGCAACCCGCAGAAGGTGCAGCGCTATCCGCGCGAGTGGGCGCGCGCCCTGCGCAAGATGCAGGCCCTGCGGGCGGAGATCCTGATGCCTGGTCACGGGCCGCCGATCCTCGGAGCGGATCGCGTCGAGCAGGCCCTGGCGGAGACTGCCGAGCTGCTCGATACCCTGATCGAGCAGACGCTGCGTCTGATGAACCAGGGTGCGCGGCTCGACGATCTTCTCCACTCGATCGAGCTGCCCAGCCGGCTCCTGGAGCGACCCTACCTGCGGCCGAGCTACGACGACCCCCTGTTCATCGTGCGCAACCTCTGGCGGCTCTACGGCGGCTGGTACGACGGCAACCCCGCGCACTTGAAGCCGGCGCGCGATGCCGACCTCGCCGCGGAGGTCGCCGCCCTGGCCGGCGGCCCGCGCCGGCTCGCCGAGCGCGCCGAGCGGCTGGCCGCCGACGGCAGACTCGACGTTGCATGCCACCTGGTCGAGCTCGCCGCCCAGGCCGGGGGCACGGACCCCGCGGTGCACGCGATTCGCGCCGCGCTCTACCGAAGCCGCGCTGCAGGCGAGACGAGCCTCATGGCCAAGGGCATCTACGGTGCCGCGGCGCGCGACAGCGAGGCGTGGACCGCGGACTGCGAGCCCACCGCCGAGCGCTGAGAGCGTGAGCAGCAATCCCCTCGCGTTGCTCGGCACCCCCGGGTGACGACGCAGTCGTGACGGCGAATGCGGGATCCGGAGCGACTGCGCAGCCGCCGCGGGATACCCGCGAAACCGAGATTCATGAGACGGCTGCGCGGCCCACCCGGCGGCGGCGAGGCCCCTTCGCTGCTGGACCCGCATTCGCCGTCGCGGCGGACCACAGGCACCCTGGGCCTGTCCGGGAGCTCCTGCTCACGCTCTCAGCGGAAGCGCGGCATCACCTCCGCGGCGAAGCGCGGCAGAACCTCCATGTTGAAGGGTGTGAGCGTCAAGATGAAGTGCGTCACCCCGACGGCGAGGAAGCCGCGGATCTGCTGCTCCACCTCGCTCGGGCTGCCGAGCAGCATCCACTTTCGCGCCTCTTCGGGCTCGAGCCCCTGGTAGGCGCCGAAGCCCTGCACGAGCGGCGCCTGGATGTCGGGATCCTCGGAGAGCGAGGCCGGAACCAGGACCGACTTCTCGATCTCCGCCGGGTCGCGCTTCTCGGCCTTGCAGTGCTCGTTCAGCACGGAGATCTTGTGGCGGAAGACGTCGGGTGAGCCGAAGCCGTTCCAAGCGTCGGCGTGGCGCGCGACGATGCGCAGCATGAGCTTCTCTCCGACCCCGGCGATCAGGATCGGAGGGTGGGGCTTCTGCACCGGCTTGGGCTCGCCGATCGCGTCGCGTAGCTCGAAGAAGCGTCCGGCGAAGCTCGTCGTGCGCTCGTGCCACAGGGAGCGGATCACCTGGAGCGACTCGTCGAGCATCTCGCAGCGCTGGCGCACGGTGCGAAACGGGATGCCCAGCGCCTGGTGCTCGGGCTCGAACCACCCGGCGCCGATGCCGAAGTCGAGCCGCCCGTTGCTGATCACGTCGACGGTGGTCGCGGTCTTGGCCAGCACGGCGGGATGGCGATAGGTGTTGCCGGTGACCAGGATCCCGAGGCGGATCCGCTTGGTCAGGCTGGCCAGCGCGGCCAGTGAGGTCCATGCCTCGAGGCAGGGATCGAAGGGATCCATCATCACCGCCATGAAGTGGTCGTATCCGTAGGCGGTGTCGTAGCCGAGCTCGTCGGCCTGCTGGTAGATCGACACGAGTTCGGACCAGCTTGCGAACTGCTGGCCGACCTGGATGCTGAAACGCGGGCGCGACGGGGTCATGTTCCCTCCTGGGCCTAGGAGATCGACTCGTCCGCTCGCATATCCGAACCGGCGTGCGACAGCCAGTCGGCGAGTGCCACAAAAACTTCCTCGGGCGCCCGGCGCCCGAGGATCAGGTCGACGTGGCCGTAGTCGGCGACCTGCCCGTACCTGCGGCCGAGCTCGAGATAGGTCGTGCGCGCCGGCGGGAGATCGTCGAGCGCCGCCTGGACGCACTCGGGGGTGGCCAGGCGATCCGCGCTCCCCGCGACGACCAGCAGGGGCGTGGTCACGCGGCGCAGCGAGGCGCGGTAGTCGAGGCGCTCGTCGACCGAGCGAAAGGTTCCCTGGAGCGCCCAGCGGGCGAGCTGGTCGAGCTTGGCGCGCGGCACGTTGCTCATCGAGCGGCGCAGCGCCGTGCCGAGAACCTCGGGCTCCACGTTCTCGGGGTTCATGCCGATGCTCAGTGCTGGAGAGCTCGCCAGCAGGAGCCAGAGCCCGATCAGGGGCCAGCGCTGCGGGATGGTGCGCGGCGAGGGCAGGCGGAGGATCTGGCTGCCGATCCAGTGCGAGAGTGGCGAGGCGGCGCGCGGGAAGACCACCGGCGAGGCGAGGGTGATGCCGGCCCGCACGCGGCTCGCCAGTGGTGAGCCCGAGCCCAGGAAGGCGTAGAGCACCATGCCACCCATGCTGTGGCCGACCCAGGCGACGCGCTCCTGTGTGTGGCGCGCCACGTAGGCGACCGCGCTCGGCACATCGACCGCGGCCAGGTCGTCGAACGTCCAGCTGTACGGCTCGATGCAGCCCGGCGTCGCGTGCGAGAGCCCGCGCCCGCGCAGCTCGAGGACCCAGGCGTCGTGGCCGTGCCGCGCGAGGTAGCGTGCCAGCGAATGGCGCTCGTCGAAGTCGATGAAGTGGCGGTTGCAGGCGTAGCCGCCGCACAGGATCACCGGCGGACCGGGCACCCCAAGCGCCCGGTGCCGGTGCAGCGCCAGGCGCCAGCCGTCTGTCGTCGGGGCGAAGTGCACCTCGTCGGCCGTAGTGCGATGCTGTGGTCGAGAGCTCACCGGAAGAGACTGGGCACGCAAGGCGCGTGCCGTGGCGCAGTCCCGCGGTTACGCGGGCGCCGGGGCGCGCTCCTGCGGGCGACCGGAGGAAATCCGCGCCCCAGGCGCGGTGGGAGGCGGCAGTGCAGCGCGGTGGACGGAAAGCAGGCGGGAAAGGGTCGGGGCCCAGGCTGTCGGCGATCGGCAGAGCGCTGCCCGACTGGCTCAAGTCGGCCGTCCTGGGACACTCGGCGGGGCTCGACCTCGGGACGATCGTCGCCGATCTGCTCCTCGATCACCCGAAGGATCCATCGGGCTTCGACGAGGCATCCACTCGTCGCTGGTACTACCTGGTCTCCCAGACGGTCTGCCGGTACTTCCGTCTGCGGGTGATCGGTGCGGAGAACATCCCCGCGGGGGCATCGATGATCGTCGGCTGCCACTCGGGGGTGATGCCCTGGGATGCCGCCTGCCTGGTCACCGCCATCTACGAGAAGACCGGCCGATTCTCGCGCAACACGGGGCATTTTCTCTGGGCTGCCAACCCCGCGGTGCGCAGCTTTCTCACTGCGCGCGGCGTGGTCATCGGAGAGCCCGAGAGCCTGGAGCTGCTGCTCCGCCAGGGGGAGATCGTCACGGTTTTTCCCGGCGGTGCGGAAGACATGTGCCGCCCGTTTCTCACCCAGCGCTATCGCGTGCCGGCCCACAAGGGCTTCGCTCGGGGGCGCGGCGGGTACATCAAGATCGCCCTGCGTACGGGTGTCCCGATCGTGCCGGTGGCCATCGTGGGAGCGGAGGAGACGCATCTCTTGCTGACCGACATTCCGCCGCTGGCGCGGCTGCTCTCCATGCCCTTCTTCCCGGTGGTGCTCTCGCCGCTGCCCCTGCCGGCGCGCATCTACGTCCGTTTCGGCGAGCCGATCCATCTCGAGCACCCTCCCGAAGCAGCCTCGGACCAGGCCGTCGTGGATCGCCTGAATCGCAACGTGCGCAGGGAGGTGCAGTCGCTCATCGACGACACCTGCCGCCGCCGCCACGGCGTGTACCTGAGCTCGTACGACGACTCCTGACCCGCGGCGCCCGGGCAGGCCTCACGGCTCGGGCTTGGAGGTTGGACCTGGCCGCGGCTTGGGCGAGGTGCTCGGGCGCCGGCAGCCCGTGGCGCCGCACCGGCTCTCGAGACGGCTCTCAAGGCACGTGCGCCCCGGCGGGCGGCGATCCCGACGGCTGCGGCTTCGCTGCGGCGAACAGAGGGAGGTATCGGCCGTACCCTTCCGTCTCGAGCCGGTCGACCGGCACGAAGCGAAGCGCTGCGGAGTTCATGCAGTAGCGCTGGCCGGTGGGCGGCGGGCCGTCGTCGAAGACGTGGCCCAGGTGCGAGTCGGCGAGCACCGAGCGCACCTCGGTGCGCGGCTGCAGGAAGAGGGTGTAATCGTTGCGGCGGCGGATGCTCGCCTCGTCGAGCGGGCGGGTGAAGCTGGGCCAGCCGGTCCCGGAGTCGAACTTGTCGAGCGAGCTGAACAGGGGCTCGCCCGAGACCACGTCGACGTAGATCCCGGGGCGGTGCTCGTCCCAATACTGGTTGCGAAAGGCCGGCTCGGTGCCTTCCTCCTGCGTGACCCGGTACTGCAGCGGTGTCAGGCGAGCACGAAGCTCGGCCTCGGACGGCCTGTGGAAGGCCGCCGGGGCCTTGCCCTGGGCGCCTCCAGGCGTGGGGCTCGGGGTCGGCTGCGCGCGGGCGCTCGCGGCGAGCCAGAGCGCCGCGAGCCCGGCAGCCAAGAGCCATCGGCTCGTCCGTCGCGATCGGAGCATGATCGACCTCCCGGTCTCTTGGACGTCGCGCACGCGACTCTGCTTCGCCACGGAGCGCTCGCTCAAGCCCATTCCGGGGCTCTCTCGCAGGCCGAGCGCAATTGCCGGCCATGGCCAGCCGCGCCGGTCTCCGCTGCGGCTGGGCGAAGCCCCGTCGGAGAGGTCAGTCGTCGTCCTTCTCGCCCGCGACGGCTGCGCCCGCGCCATGCCGCGCTTCGGCCGACACCGCCGCCCCCGAGACGATCTCGGTGTGGCGGATCTGCCCGCCAAGGTTGGCGGTCCAGGCGAGCAGGCCAGTGGCGACGGCCGACAGCGCCAGGACCGCCACGACCAGGCGGTCGCCAGCCGGCCGCGAGCGGCGAGTCAGCAGCAAGGCGGCCAGGGATGTCGCGCCCAGGAGCTCGACTGCGGCGAAGCCGACGCCCGCCGCATCCTCGTGCCGCTCGATGGCCGCCTCGGAGATTCCGGGCAGGTGCTCGACCCGCTCCTCGGCCCCTTCGCCGGTCAAGTACACGGGGATCGCCACCAGCGCCGAGGCCAGAAGCATCCCCAGCGCCGCGCCGCGCAGCTCGCCGCTGCGCCGCACCCGGGCCACGGCGAGCAGGACCAGGCCGAGCGGCGTTGCGAGGACCGGAACGTGATTCAGAAGCAGGTGCACGTGCGTCGCGTCCATGGTCGGCCCGCCCTTTCCCTTCACCCCGCCGCGGCCCACGGCCGAGCGATCCCGGCCGGGCGCGCTGGAGGAGCTGCTTGACGCCTCGGGTGGCGCGACCCTACAAGCGCGACCGAGTGACCGCAACCCCAGATCGCCTCCGAGGCCGGCTCCCATTGCCGAGCGAGCCGGACTGGCCCGACGCCGCGGCCGAGCGGGTGGTGTTCCTGCTCGATGCCTCGAGCGGCCTCGAGCGGCGTTTGCTCGAGGGCTGGATCGCGCGCCATCGTCCGGCAGCCTGCAGCCAGGCCAGCGTCGAGGTGGTCGCCATCCCGCCGTCGCGCCGTCGCCGTCGGTCGCGCAGACCCGACCCGCGCCTCGAGGCGAGCCTGGCCACCGACGGCGACCCCTTGCTCGCCCCGCTGCGCGTCGCCTGGGAGCGCGAGAAGGTGCCAGGCCAGCGAGAGAACCCGCTGCGTGAGCTGCTCACGCTCGGCGACCCGCGCGACCCCGGCCGGCTGCGGCAGGAATGGACGCTGCGCCGTCACCCCGAGCGGTGCCGGATCGTCGCTGGCGAGCCGGCGCACGCCGCGGATCTGCGCGAGCGCTGGCGCAGCGCCTGCGGGGCCGATTTCGGGCACACCACCGGCCTGGCCGAGTTCGTGGCGCGCCAGGCGACGCTCGCCCTGGAGCGCGCCGAGCGCCGCCTGCGCGGCGCGCGCTACAAGGTGCCCAGGTTGGTCCACGAGGACATCCTGGCTCGGCCCACCTTTCGAGGCGGCATCGCCCGCCTGGCTCGAGAGACCGGCTCGTCCGAGGCGAAGGTCGCGCGGCGAGCGGCGGCCTACCTCGACGAGATCGCGGCGACGCACAGCCCGCGGGTGATCGACCTGACGGCCCACCTGATCCACCTGCTGTACACGCGGGGCTACGACGAGGCGTTGCACTACGATCGCGCGCGCCTGGAGCGGCTCTACTCGCTCGCCCAGCGCTTTCCCCTGGTGTTCCTGCCGTCGCACAAGTCGAACCTGGACCACCTCGTCCTGCAGTACGCGCTGCACGAGAACGGCCACCCGCCCAACCACACGGCCGGCGGGATCAACATGAACTTCTTCCCGGTCGGCCCCCTGGTGCGGCGTGCCGGGGTGTTTTTCATTCGCCGCACGTTCAAGGACGACCCGATCTACAAGTTCGTCTTGCGGCAGTACATCGACTACCTGATCGAGAAGCGCTTCTCTCTCGAGTGGTACGTCGAGGGCGGGCGCTCGCGTTCGGGGAAGCTCCTGCCGCCGCGGCTCGGCCTGCTCGCCTACGTAGTCGACGCCTTTCGCCGCGGCCACGCCGAGGACGTCTTCCTGATCCCCGTGTCGATCGCCTACGACCAGATTCAGGATGTCGGCGACTACGTCGCCGAGCAACGCGGCGCAAAGAAGCAGCGCGAGAGCCTGTCGTGGTTCGTCCGTATGCTTCGCTCGCTGCACCGGCGCTACGGGAACATCCACATCAACTTCGGCGAGCCGCTCTCGCTGCGCGAGACGCTCGGGCCGGCCGAGCAGCACGAGCCGCACGCCGCAGCCGACTTGGCCGAGCAGAGCCTCGAGCTGCAGAAGCTCGCCTTCGAGGTGGCGGTTCGCATCGACCGGGCCACGCCGATCACGCCGACCTCGCTGCTCACGCTGGCGCTGCTCGGCGTGGGCGACCGGGCGCTGACCCTCGACGAGATCCAGCGGGTGCTCGAGCCGCTTCTCGAGTACGTCGGCCGCCGCGACCTGCCGACCACCGACCCGGGCGGGGCCGAGCTGTCGAGCGCTACGGGCGTGCGGCGCGCACTCGGCGCCCTGGTGGAGAGCGGTGTCGTGTCCTGCTTCGCCGAGGGCGCCGAGCCGGTCTACGCGATCGGTCCGGACCAGCACCTGACAGCGGCCTACTACCGCAACACGATCATCCATTTCTTCGTCAACGGGGCGATCGTCGAGCTCGCCCTGCTGCGCGCCGCCGAAGAGGGTGTGGGCGATCCGCCGAGCGAATTCGTCGACGAGGCGCTGCGCCTGCGCGATCTGCTGAAATTCGAGTTCTTCTTCGCTGGTCGCGACGAGTTCCGTGCCGAACTCGAGAGGGAGGGCACGACGCGGGCGGCCGACTGGGAGCAAGCGCTGCGGCGCGGGCCGGCCGAGATCCTGGCGCTGGTGCGCAGGCTGCGGCCGCTGCTCGCGCACCGTGTCCTGCGGCCGTTCGTCGAAGCCTACCATGTGGTGGCCGACGTCCTGACGCGCCGTCCCGCGAGCGGCGCAGCCGACGAGGCCGAGGTGCTCGCGGCCTGCTCCGCTCTGGGAAGGCAGTACGCGCTGCAGCGGCGAATCCGCAGCGCCGAGTCGGTCTCGCGGGTGCTCTTCCAGACGGCCCTGGCCCTGGCGCGCAACCGTGGTCTGCTCGACGCCGAGGCCGGCGATCAGACGATCGCGGTCCGCCGCGCCGAGCTCGCTGGCGAGCTGCGCGAGGTGATCCGGCGCATCGATGCGATCGATGCCCTGGCTGCGGGCCGCAGGGCTGGCCTCGTCGAGTGAGCTAGGCACCGGGTCCGGCCGACCAGACGCGGGGCCGAGCTTGCGGCCCGCGAAACCCCGAGATGGGGGGGGGCGCCGGCCCCTGAGCTGCTGGACGGCGGGGCTGCACTCAGGACTTGCCCTCCCGCGCGACGGAAGCCGTGGCATGCGCTGATAGATCCTGCCGGCCCGAGGCGAGCCGTGGTCCGAAGCTCGGTCTGCCTCGTCCGGGATCCGGACGCAGGCTTGGGCGGCGTTGCCGGCCTGGCCGCCCGGAGGGTGGTGCGCGGCCCTGGTCGAATCCACATGGTGGGCGCCAAGCGGCGAATATCGCACGGAAATCGATTCGTACTCCAGGTTCTTGGCCAAGGCTCTCGAGCCCCGCTCGCGGCGGCGGCGCCAGGCGGCACGGTGTGTGCAATGGATTCCTGGCGAAGGGAAGCTCGGCCATGAACCGCTCCGTAACGATGCTCGATCTGGTCTACGAGGTCTCGCAGCGCACGAATAGCGAGGCAGAGCTCACGACCACCGTCGCGCGGCTGATCGATTCGGGCACCGTGCGCCTCTGCGGGAGCTTCCGCGGTCTGCGCCTCGACTTCGGGAGCCTGCTCCGGACGGGTGCAGAGGTGGGTGCCGCCGGTTGAGGCCTCCTCGATCGGCGCCCGAAGGGAGACCCATGGAAACACCGTCCCCGAGAAATCGCGTCATGATGGATGGCTTGGAGGTCGAGGTGTGGGAGAACCCTGAGGTTGCCTTTCGCTGCGACCCAGGCGACGTCGTGGCACACGTAGCGGCCGGCCGTTGGTCCCTGCTGTTCAACGCCATCGTGCTCGGCCTCGATCCGGTGCCGGTCGACGAGCTGGGGGTGCTCCAGCCACCCTTCGCGGGGCAGCTCGTCCTCCACTCTTGAGCGGGTCCAAGTCGGCGCCGCAAGGCGTCCAGCTGGCGTGCGACCCGTCCCGGGCCACGTCTCGTACCACCTCCGGGTGGCCACCGGGTGCTGGAGGGCTATGATGGCGCGGTGCGCATCGTGGTTCTGGACGGCGCAACGCTGGATCCGGGCGACAACCCCTGGGACGCGCTCGAAGCGCTCGGCGAGCTGCGGGTGTACGACCGCTCGACGGACGAGCAGATCGTACCGCGGGCCCGAGGCGCGACGATCGTTCTGACCAACAAGACGCCGCTCTCCGCCACCACGCTGGCCCGGCTTCCCGAGCTACGCTTCATAGCGGTGCTCGCCACGGGCTACGACGTGGTCGACGTCGCGGCGGCCCGAACGCGCGGCATCGTGGTGTCGAACGTGCCCGAGTACGGCACCGACTCGGTCGCCCAGCACGCCATCGCGCTCCTCCTCGAGCTCTGCCACGGCGTGGGCGAGCACGATGCCGCCGTGCGATCCGGGGAATGGACGCGGGCGCCGGACTTCTGCTTCTGGCACCGGGCGCCGCTCGAGCTGGCCGGGCTGACCATGGGCATCGTCGGGCTCGGCCGCATCGGCCGGCGGGTGGCGGAGCTGGCTCACGCCCTGGGCATGGCTGTCATCGCCTCGGGCAGCGGTCGTGCCGGGGTGCCACGACCGGACCCGAGTTTTTCGCCGTTTGCCTGGTGCAGCACCGCGGAGCTCTTCCGCAGCGCTGATGTCGTCAGTTTGCACTGCCCACTGGGTGCTGCCAACCAGCGCTTCGTGAACGACGCACTTATTGGGAGCATGAAGCGCACGGCCTTCCTGGTGAACACGGCGCGCGGGGGGCTGATCGACGAGCCCGCCCTGGCCAGGGCGCTTCACGAAGGGCGCATAGCCGGTGCCGCGCTCGACGTCGTCTCGGGCGAGCCCATCGAGGCCGACAACCCGCTATTGCGCGCCCCGCGCTGCGTCCTGACGCCTCACCTGGCCTGGGCCAGCCTCGCGGCGCGACGCCGGCTCATGGCGACGACGGCGGACAACGTAGCGGCCTTCATCGCGGGACGGCCGATCCACGTGGTGAGCTGATCCTCACGGGGGCTCGGCCGTTGCTGCCCTCGGTGCGGACGGTTCTGGTCATCGTCGCGCTGCGCCGCAGCCCCGAGGCGAGGTCAGTCCTCCTCCTCGTCGTCGTCCTCGTAGGCTTCGTCTTGCAGGCCGTGTCCACCGGCCTGCGCCTGCGGGTCTGGCGGCACGGGCACACCCACCGGGCCGAACACGCCAGGCTGGACGTCCACGGGGGGCGTCTCGACGGATTGCGTCGGCCCGCCCGTGTCCGGGTCAGCGCCCGGCGGGTTGGCGCGATGCGGCCTCTCGCCGCCCGCTTGGCCTCGGGGCGGCTCGGCACCGGCCGGCCGGCCGTCACGGCTTGCGACCCGCGGTCCGGCCAGCGGCGATCCACCCGCGGCGGCCGCCGGGCCCCCCGCGGTCGGGCTCAGCAGGATGATCTGCTCTATGCCGTGCGACGAGAGCTCCGTTCCTCGCTTGCCTCCGCGGTAGACCAGCAGATAGTTCTCGCCGCGCAGCAGCCGGCGCAGCAGCTGCTCGAGCGATGCGTCGGCGAGTGACAGGCTGATCGGCTGTCGCGCTCGGGCCGTGTCGGCGCGCCCGCCGTCGACCACGGTGAAGCCTGCCTGCTGGCCCAGATCGGCCAGGACGCGAGGCAGGTCGGCCGACTGTACGTTCACCGAGAAACCGTTGGGGCCCTGAACGATGGCCGCCGAGCTCGATGCGTCCTGCGTGTGTCCGGTGTCCGGCCCGGTGAGCTGGAGGAGCACCAGGGCGACCAGGATCGTGGCCACCGGCGGGATCCCGCGGGCGGAACGGACGGAGCTCTTCGAGCGCAGTGATTGCATCGTTCGCCGCCTGGCGCGCGGTCCAGCACCGAGCGGCGCGCATGGTAGCAGGGTCGCCGGCGGGCGAAAACCCTCGCGGATCGAGTCGGTGGCTGCCCGCCGCGTCGCTGCGAGGCCGGGTCGGTCCGGCCGCGGCTCGCTGGGGGCCGCAACCGAGGTGGCTCGCCGCTCTTCAGGCCGTCGGGTCGCGCTCGAGCCGCCGGTGCACCCAGCGGCGGTAGGTCTCGAGCGGCAGGGCGCCGGTGACGAAGACATCCTCGCCGGCCACCCCCGCCGCCGGCACGCCGGTCACGCCGAGCTCGACCGCCGCCCGGTGCTCGTCGAGCGTCTCCTGCAGCCAGCGCGGATCCTCGACGCGCGCGTACTCGCCGTCGGGCAGGCCCGCCTCGCACCACAGCGCACGCAGCGTCGCCGGGTCGGTGATGTCGCGGCTCTCGGCGAAGTAGGCGTGCAGCAGGCGCTCGTGCATGCGGTCGAACTCGGATGCGCCGAGCGAGCGCGCAGCCTTGGCCGCGAGGTGCGGCGGCACGCTGTGCGTGGGCGGCCCCGCCTCGCCCTGCCAGACGCGAAAAGTTCCGGCATCGGGCTCGCTCGCTGGCCGCAGCCACGAGCGCGTGTAGCTGCGGAACTCCTCCAGCGATCGGCCTGCGACCGGGCTGGGTCGCAGCAGGAAGCTGCGCCACTCGAGCCGCAGCGACCCGGCGAGCTCCGCCTCGAGGCGACGCAGGCGCAGCGTCGCGTTGAAGCACCAGGGGCAGAGGTAGTCCGAGTAGACGACGAGCGAGATCGGCTCGGGCATGGCGCAAGTCGTAGCACCCCGGCGGGCGCAGGGCGGGCGCCCGGGGGTGCGGCTCGACGTTGCTTCGACTCGCGGGCTCCGTTGCGTTAGCCTCTCGGCTGGCTCCGGTCCCGGGGCCGCTCGGCACATCAACGGGAAGGAGCATTCGCGCATGGGTCGCAAGGTCTACGTCGTCGGCGTCGGCATGACGAAGTTCGAGAAGCCGTTCTCCAAGAGCTGGGACTATCCGGACATGGCCAAGGAGGCTGGCGAGAAGGCGCTGGCCGACGCGGGGATCGCCTACGACCTCGTCGAGCAGGCCTGCGTGGGCTACTGCTACGGCGACTCGACCTGCGGCCAGCGCGCCGTCTACCAGCTCGGCCTGACGGGCATCCCGGTCTACAACGTCAACAACAACTGCGCGACCGGCTCGACGGCGCTCTTCATGGCCAAGCAGTTCATCGAGGGCGGCATCGCCGACTGCGTGCTGGCGCTGGGCTTCGAGAAGATGGAGAAGGGCTCGCTCGGCTCCAAGTTCACCGATCGCACCAACCCGGTGGACAAGCAGTTCCTGCTGATGAGTGAGATGTGCGGCTTCGGTGCCGCGCCGGCCACCGCCCAATTCTTCGGCAACGCCGGGCGCGAGCACATGGCGAAGTACGGCACCAAGCCCGAGCACTTCGCCAAGATCGGCTGGAAGAACCACAAGCACTCGGTGAACAACCCCTACTCCCAGTTCCAGGACGAGTACTCGCTCGAGCAGATCCAGAACGCCCCCATGGTCTGGGATCCGCTGACCAAGCTGCAGTGCTGCCCGACCTCGGACGGATCGGCCGCGGCGATTCTGGCGAGCGAGGACTTCGTCAAGCGCCATCGGCTGCAGGACAAGGCGGTCGAGATCCTCGGCATGGCGATGGCGACCGACCTGAAGAGCACCTTCGACGATCGCAGCATGATCAAGCTGATCGGCTTCGACATGGCGCGCAAGGCGTCCGCGAAGGTCTACCAGGAGTCGGGCTTCGGCCCGGAGAACGTCGACGTCGTCGAGCTGCATGACTGCTTCTCGGCCAACGAGCTGGTCACCTACGAGGCGCTCGGCCTGTGCCCCGAGGGCAAGGCGGGCGAGTTCATCGACTCCGGGGCGAACACCTACGGCGGCAAGGTCGTCGTGAATCCTTCGGGCGGCCTGATCTCGAAGGGCCATCCGCTGGGCGCCACGGGCCTTGCGCAGTGCGCCGAGCTCACCTGGCAGGTGCGCGGCCAAGCCGACAAGCGCCAGGTGAAGGGCGCCAAGCTCGCCCTGCAGCACAACCTCGGGCTGGGCGGTGCGGCGGTCGTGGCGATGTATCGCAAGGCACAGCTCGCCTGACCGGACGCTCGCGTCGCGGCATCCTGCACCCGGCGGTGCGGGTTGAGCGCGGCCCCACCCTCTGGCGCGGGTGGGGCCGCGCTGCGTTCGGCGAGACACGAGCGCGCGTGCTCCTCGCGGCAGTAGGTCCGCTCGATCGGATGACCACCCGCTCGCGCGGCGTGCCACGTCGAGCCGGATCGCACCCCGCGGTGTGGGGCGGGTCGCCCCGCCGCCAGAGCCGGGCGGATGCGACGCGGCGAGCGACTGCGCGGCGACGCCGCAGCGGTTTGCTTCTCGGGCTCGGCCTGAGGTAGCGATCCCCACGCTCGCGAGCGAGCGTGGGAGGCACGATGGGGAGCCTGTTGCGGAGCGTGGTCGCGCGCGTTGGACTCGTTGCGACCCTGTGCGCCCTGGCCGCGGGGTGCGGCGGTGGGGGATCGTCGGGGCCGACGCTCGCCGGCATCGCGTTCGGTAACGAGCTCTTCGTTGCCGTGGGCCAGACGGACCGGGCGTTCGTTTCGGCGGATGGGCTCGACTGGTCCGAGAGCCTGCTCGGCTTCGCCGGCCCGCTCTCGGACGTCGCCTTCGGCGACGGGCGATTCGTCGCGGTGGGCGCGGGCGGCGCCATTCTCACCTCGGCCGACGGCGGCGCATGGACGATTCAGGGGTCACCGACCGCGCTCGAGCTCGACGGCGTCGCCTGGGGCGACGGGGCCTTCGTCGCCGTGGGCGCTTCGGGGGTCGTGCTGCGCTCGAGCGACGGCATCGCCTGGACGGAGATCTCGAGCGGATCCGGCGCCGACCTGAACGGGGTCGCGCGCGCGGGTGGGCGGTTCGTCGCGGTGGGCGACGGTGGCACGATCCTCACCTCGGCCGACGGCACCGCCTGGTCGAGCGCGAGCCCCGCGACGACGGCGAATCTCCACGGGGTGGCCTATCTGGAGCCGATGTACGTCGCGGTGGGCGATGCCGGCACGATCCTGGTCTCCCTCGACGCGGCCACCTGGGATGTGCTCGGCACCAGCGGGCTCTCCGAGAGCCTACGCTCGGTGATCGCCGCGCAGGGGACCCTCGTCGTGGTGGGAGACAAGGGCACGGTCCTCACGTCCACCGATGGCGCGTCGTACTTCCCCCGCGACTCGGGCAGCGGGCGCGGGCTCGACGATGTCGTCTTCGGCGACGACCTGTTCTTCGCCGTGGGCGAGGACTCCAGCGGCGTGCGCTCGCTCGACGCGGTGACCTGGGTGAAGACCAAGATCTAGAGCGCTGCCCGCAGTCGCTGCCAGGCGGTGACCACGGGCGGCGGGCCGGCGAGCAGCGCTGCGCGGGTCCGTGCCAAGGTGTCGCCGAAGCGAGCGCAGGCGGCCGCCCGCCCCGGGGCCGAAGAGGTTCCGAGAGGGGCGGCCGAGGGTGCTGCGCGCCAGGATCAGTCCTGGCCGTCGTCGTCCTCCTCATCCTCGTCGTCATCATCGTCGTCGTCGGGCGTGCCGTCGCCGTCATCGTCGTCGTCGGCGTCGTCGGGGCGGCCGTCGTTGTCGCCATCCTCGATCGAGACCTCGTGTGCCACCAGCGCCGTAGCCGCGTCGCCGGTGACTTCGACCTCGACCCGGGCGGTGACGCCCGAGGCGATCCGCGCCGCCAGCGCGTCGCAGCCGGCGATGCCCTCGTACTCGGTGCCGGCCTCGAGCACGATCGGGATGCCGAGCACGGTGAGGGTGCCGGTTCCGTCTGAGAGGCAGGTGGCGCTCTGCGCTGCGCCCGAGACCTGATCCTCGAGCTCGGCCGCAGGATCGTCGTCGTCGCCGTCGTCCTCGCCGTCGTCGTCGCTGTCCGAATCCTTGGGGTCGGTACCGATCGCATCCTCGTCGCCGTCGTCTAGACCGTCGTCGTCGCTGTCGGAGTCGGTCGGGTCGGTGCCGTCTGCGATCTCGTCGCCGTCCGCCAGCGAGTCGTCGTCGCTGTCGTAGTCGCGCGGATCGGTGGCGAGGACCTTCTTCTCCTCGCAGTTGCTCAGCCCGTCGTGATCGTTGTCGCCCTTGCCGGTCTCGGCCAGGCGCTGGTTGGCCAGGGCGCACACGTCGGTGCTCTCGGCACCGGCTCTGGGCATCCCGCTCACGCCGCTTGCGCCGAGGACGAGCACGGCCGCCGCCGCGATCCGCATCGTCCTTGCGCTCTTCATCTTCCTCGTCTGCCGCGTCATCTTCGCTCTCCTTGTTCCGCCTGCGCCCTCGAACGGTGGATCGGCTCGCGAGGCATCCTCGCTCGCACCAGGCCGCCGTCTTCCCGATCCATCCGGGCCCCTTGGGCAGCGCTCGACGGCCTGCTCGTACTCCGGACACAGCAAGGCCCGTACCGGTGCCGCGCGCGGCGCACCGGTGTCGCCCCGTGCCGCCCAAAGCTGAAAATCCCCCGCCCTTGCGACCTCGCCGGGGCCTGCGCCCGCAGCTCGAGCGATGGGGCATCTCGCCCGCAGCGGGTGAGACGGCCCAAATCTCACCCGCCGGCAGCGTCCTGCATTGTCCTGCAGCGAGGCGCGCAACCGCGTGCACGCCGCTGGGCTGGGCGCCGCCCTACCGTCTGCTTCGGGCTTCATCGAGCCGCGAGCGGCGATCCGCGCGAGCCGCACCGCGCCGATCGTCCCGCCGGGGGCACGTGGCTTGCACGAGGTCTGCCGCGGGGCGCGACGGAATCACGCGAGGGGAACGACCATGGCGCACATCGGGCAGAGGACATGTGTCGCCGAGCAGCGGGCTCGGCCGCGTGACGGTCGCGGCGTGCGGCCCGGCCGCGCCGCGACCGACTGCGGCGTACGGGGTCGTGGCTTGCGCGGTCGCGCGGTACGGGGTCACGCCGAAGCACGCGTGCCGCGGGCCGGCGCCGCGCTGCTCGCGCTGCTCCTGCTCGCGCCCCGGCCGTCGAGCGCCGCGCACTACACCCTGGTCGGCTGGAACAACCTCGGCATGCACTGCATGGACGGCGACTACTCGGTCTTCTCCCTGCTGCCACCGTACAACACCATCCTCGCCCAGCTGATCGACGACCGCGGCAAGCTGGTCGCCGACCCGCAGGCGCGCGGCATCACCGTCACCTACGAGGCGGTCGCCGACCCCGACGGCTCGATCAACACCACCGCCGCCGGCAAAACAAATTTCTGGGACTTTGTCGACGACCTCTTCGGCGTCTCGCTGAGCGTCGATCAGGGTCTGGCCGGGTCGCCGATGCCCGGACCGGCCAATACGCCGCGCACCATGCGCTTCGATGCCGCCTCCTCGTGGTTCATCGCCGAGGGCGTGCCGATCACCCCGTACGACGACGCCGGGCACAAGAGCACCTACCCGATGATGCGCCTGGTGGCGCGCGACGCGGCGCGAGCGCCGCCGCACCGTCGAGCCTCGCGATCTACCTGGCCGCGGCTCCGAGGCTCGACGGATCCGAGCCCGTGCTGCGCAGGCTCGCGGTGCAGTCGATTGCACCCGGCCAAAGCCGCGCCAAGGCCGTGGGCATCGCCCTGGCGAGCTCGGGGGGCGTCGCCGGCAAGTACGCCATCGCCGTGACCGACGTCGACCAGGTCGTCCCCGAGGCCGACGAGAGCCACGACTCCGCGGCTGCCGGGCCGATCGACGCCCCGCCCGTGCCTTGACCGGGCAAGAGTGCCAGCGAGTCGTGCGACGCGATGCTCTGCGAAGCGGCCGCGGCGGCGATCCGCTCGCTCGGGAGCTGGCGGCCGGCACGCCCGGCACGCGGTTTTGACGTATCGCGGGCCGCCAGCGTAAGCTCCGTGCCCGTGGCCTGTCTGCTGATCGTCGAGGACGAGGAGATCCTCGCCAAGAACATCAAGCGCACGCTGGAGAAGCTCGGCCACGCCGTGAGCGTCGCACCGACCTGCGGCGACGGGGAGCGGCTGTTCGCCGAGCTGCAGCCCGACCTCACGCTGCTCGACCTGCGCCTGCCCGACGGCAGCGGCCTCGACCTGCTCGGCCGCCTGCGCGCCCAGCAGCCGGCGGCGACCATCCTCATGATGACCGCGCACGCCACGGTCGAGGACGCCGTCGCGGCGATCAAGCTGGGCGCTCGCGACTATCTGCAGAAGCCGCTGCACCTCGACGACCTGCGCCACACCGTGACTCGAGCCCTGGAGGAAGCGCAGCTCAAGACCGAGCTCTCCTACTACCGCAGCCGCGAGTCGCGCGGCGCCGCGCTCGACTCGATCGCGGGCAGCTGCCCGCCGATCGACGAGCTGCGTGCCCGGATCCGCCGTCTCTGCTCCCTGCCGGCGGGCGCGGCGCCGCCGACCGTGCTGATCACTGGCGAGACGGGAACCGGCAAGGGCCTGGTGGCGCGCGTGCTGCACTACAACGGCCCGCGCGCCGAGCGGCCGTTCATCGAGATCAACTGCGCCGCGATTCCCGAGACCCTGGTCGAGTCCGAGCTCTTCGGCCACGAGCGCGGCGCCTTCACCGACGCGCGCGCCGCGAAGATCGGGCTCTTCCAGGCCGCGGACCGCGGCACGCTGTTCCTCGACGAGCTCGGTGCGCTGCCCGTGCCGATCCAGGTCAAGATCCTGAAGGCGATCGAGGAGAAGACCGTGCGGCCGATCGGCAGCCGCACCGACCGCAGCGTCGACGTGCACATCGTCGCCGCGACCAACAGCGACCTCGAGGAGATGGTCCGCGCCGGGACGTTCCGCCAGGACCTCTACTTCCGCCTGAGCGTGGCGCGCCTCGACGTACCGCCGCTGCGCGAGCGGGGCGAGGACGTCGCCGTGCTGGCGCGCCGCTTCCTCACCGAGTTCGCGCAGCGCTACCGCCTGCCCGGACGCGCCCTGACACCCGCCGCCGAGGCCGCGATCCGCCGCCACCCCTGGCCGGGCAACGTGCGCGAGCTACGCAACACGCTCGATCGCGCGGTGCTCTTTGGCGAGGGCGAGGTGATCGACGAGCGTGCGCTCGGCCTGCCCGAAGCCGCGGCGCCGGTGGTCCGCCTGCGGACGAGCCAGGGCGGCGGCTTCGACATCGAGATCCCCGACTCGGGCCTGCAGCTCGAGGAGCTCGAGCGGGCCCTCCTGCTCCAGGCGCTGCGCAAGAGCGGCGGCGGCCAGACCGCCGCTGCGCGTCTGCTCGGGATGACGCGCGATACCCTGCGCTACCGCCTCGAGAAGTTCGGCATCGACCCGGCCACCGTAGCG
>CAZGUU010000058.1:12911-20504 GCA_964529315.1 uncultured Enterobacteriaceae bacterium | reverse complement strand
GCTTTCGACGACGGGGTTCGGGTCATGGCCCAACCACCTTTCTCGGCGGGACCCCTGGCGAAACTGGACTCGGCTCGGGGAAGATCCCCGTACGGTCCCTCGACTCGAATGCTTCTTCCCGGCGCGGCTCTCCCGCGCCACTCGATAGAATACGCCACGAGCGGCCTGGTGCAAATCCGCCCGGCGGGCGCCGTGCCGACCGATGCGCAGAAGTGCGAGGCCGCAGTCGAGCTGGGCTCGGCGAAGTACGCCCAGTGCCGGCTCAAGGCCGAGTCCAACTTCACGAAGAGCGGTGATGCGATCAAGCGCGGCAAGGCGTGATGCGAGCTCGACCTGCCGAGCGCGGCCGCGCCATGCTCCGCCGGCGAGGTGGGCGATGCGCTACGCTGTGCCGCTCGAGCCGGTCGACGAGGCAGGTTTCGAGGGTTGCTACCGCGCACACATTCCGGCCTGGATCTGACCACACACGGTCGCGGCGTGGAGGGAGCGATGGCCGCAGCACGCGAGCTCGCCGAGGCCTGGGTCGCGGAGAAGCGCTCCCGCGGCGAGTCGGTGCCGCTCGAGACGACCGCGCTGCTCGGTCACGTCGATCTACCCGATGCCGGGCTCCTCGTGGGCGAGGTCGAAGATCTTGCGGCAACGTTCAGCCGCCCGTGGGGCGGAGAGGAAGGCTAGGGCGCCTCGCCATCGCGGCCGCCAGCGCGCCGCCGCTCGACCCGCGTCAGGCCGCCGAGCCGAGATGCACCTGCCATCCCGGAAAGACGAGGACGGCGGGATGACACCTGAGCGCCACGGCGAGGACCTTCGCGCGCTCGACGCCCAGGGTCACGCGGCCACGCTCGATGTTCGAGATCGTCGGTTGCGAGATGCCGGTGCGCTCGGCGAGCTGGCTCTGGCTCAACCCCTGAAGCTTCCGGATGATGCGCACGGACTCGCCGACCGAGACCTCGGCGCGTTTCTTTGCCGGACGGAAAGTCTTTATCTCGATGTCCTCCGGTAGTCGTGAGGTGTGACCCGGACGACGCGGACGAGGAAGGCATCGGCCAACACGCGGTAGATCACCCGCCATTGTTCGTCGAGGCGCGAGGAACGATGGCCCTTCCATTTGCCGGACAGCGTTTCGTCGTGGAACCCGCGGATGAGCCGCAGCCCCATCGGCCCCGAGAGAGCCGCGACGTCCTTCCATTTCTCGTACCGCTTGAGGATTTCGAGGGGAACCCGACCTGTGAGATCCTTCTCGACCTGCCGGTATAGTTGACGGCCATGGCGCGGTGGATCTCGGCCGGGTCCTGCTCGAGCACCCGCGCCGTGGGCATGATGCCCGCCGCGCTCATCACGCGGTCGATCGGACCGAGCTCGCGCTCGGTGCGCGCGACGGCCTCGTCGACGGCGGCGCGGTCGGTGACGTCGAGCGGCCAGCAATGGATGCCCGCATACCCGCGGGCGGTCTCGGCGAGACCGGCCGTATCGCGATCCAGGGCGGCCACGCTCGCCCCGGCGGCGGCGAGCCGTCGGGCGGCGAGCCGGCCCATCCCGCTGGCACCACCGGTCAGGAACACCACCTTGCCGTGGAACGCCATGGCGCGCCCTCCGGCGGCGCTTGTATTTCAGCCAGCGACGGCGGCGCAACCGCGCCCACCGACCGGGCGCCCTAGCCGCGCCCGCCGGCCGGCCCCGCATGGCGTGCCGCGGGACCTGCCGCATGGCGTGCCGCGCTACGTGCTGCGGGACAGCCACGCTCGCTCGAGCGGTGTGTAGCGCAATGGCGCGCGCCATCTGCGGCGAGGTGGCAGAGAGGCATCATCCCATCCCCCCGAAGCCGGCCCACCGCCGACCTCTCTGCCATCCGCCACGCCGCACCCGCGAGCGTCCCCCCGCCTGCACCACACCCCAGCCGAGCTCGCGGGCGTCACTTCCGCCCCACCACACCCCAGCAGCCACCCAGGGCTTCACCTCCGCCCCACCGCACCCCATCACCAGGCCTGCGGGCCGCTCTCCGTCAGCCCCCCCGACACCACCCGACCCGCAGGACCTTCCGCTCCGCCGCCTCCGCCCTACCGCACCCCGTGAACCCCGCTGGCACTCTAAAGCAATCCCGATGCCGGCCTGAGGGGGCCGTCAGACAACGCTTTTTCGAGATTCCAGGCGGCGCGCAGCGGCCAGGGCGACGAGATTTCGCCGCCTGTGGTACCTTCCCGTCCGTGTCCAGCCGGACGACCAGCGGTGGCCCGACCGACCGGGGCGGGGGCCGGCCCGAGCGCTTCCCGCTCGCCCGGTTCCGCGAGATCGTCGCCGAGGCGATCGATTCGATCCCCGCCAAGCTGCACGAGCGCATCGAGAACGTCGAGGTGGTGGTCGAGGAGGAGCCCGACGCCGAAACCCTGGGCGAGATGGGTCTCGATCCCGAGCGCGACACGCTCTATGGACTCTACCAGGGAACCCCCATCCCGGTGCGCGGCGCGACATACGGAAACGCCTTGCCCGATCGCATCGTGATCTACTATCTCCCCTTGACCGACCGCTTCACCGACGAGTACCACCTGCGGCGCGAGATCCGCCGGACGGTGGTCCACGAGGTCGCGCACTACTTCGGCCTTTCCGATCGCGAGATCCGGGGGATGGGCTACTGAGCTTCTCGGTCGACACGCGCCAGTCGGACCTCGACGCGATGGCCCGCGAGCCCGTCGAGCTCCTGGTCGTCGGCGGCGGCATCACCGGGGCGGGGATCGCGCGCGACGCCGCGATGCGCGGCCTGCGCACGGCGCTGGTCGAGCGCGGCGACCTCGCCTCGGGAACCTCGAGCCGCTCCTCGAAGCTGATCCACGGCGGCGTGCGCTATCTCGAGCAGGGCGAGATCGGCCTGGTGCGCGAGGCGGGGCTCGAGCGCGCCACGCTGCGGCGCATCGCCCCGCAGCTCGCCGTCGCGGCGCGTATGGCCATGCCCGTGCACGGCAGGACCAGCGCCGGTTTGCTCAAGCTGCGCGCCGGGCTGTGGGCCTTCGAGAAGCTGGTGCACGTGGACGAGGGCGAGCGCCACGAGATCTGGGACCGCGAGACGTCGCTCGAGCGGATCCCGGGGCTCGAGCCGGAGCGCCTGCAGGGTACGGCGGTGTTCACCGAGTACGTGACCGACGACGCCCGCCTGACCATCGAGACCGTAAAGTCGGCCAAGCGCCACGGCGCGCTGGTCGCGAGCTATGCTCCGGTCGTTGCGATCGAGCCCCTCCAGGCGACATCGGCGCCGCGCGGCGACGCAGCGAGCGGGGCGCAGCAGGCGCCGGGCCTGCGCATTCGGGTGCGCGACGAGCTCGGCGGGGGCGAGCTGTCCGTCACGGCGCGCGTGGTGGTCAACGCCGCTGGGCCGTGGGTCGACGCCGTGCGCCGCCTGGACGGCGATGCACGCCCGCGCATGCACCTCACCAAGGGCATCCACCTGGTGGTCGCGCGCGAGCGCGTGCCGCTCGAGCAGGTGCTGGTCATGAAGGCGAGCGATCGCCGGCCGGTGTTCATCGTGCCGTTCGGTGAGATCGTCTGGATCGGCACGACCGATACCGACTACCCGGAGCCGGTCGAGCGGCCGACGATCACCCGCGAGGACGTCGACTACCTGCTCGAGGCGACCAACCGCATCCTCCCGCAGGCTCGCCTGGGGCACGGGGACGTGCGCGGCGCGTGGGCGGGCGTGCGGCCGCTGCTCCACCAGGAGGGCAAGGCGCCCTCCGAGCTGTCGCGCAAGGACGAGGTGCTGGTCGAGCCGAGCGGGCTCGTGTCGATCGCCGGCGGCAAGCTGACCACCTACCGCAGCATGGCCGAGCGCGTGGTCGACGACGTCGTGGCGCGCCTGGGCGTGCACGCCGAGCCGAGCCGTACCGCCGAGGTGTCGCTCGCCGAGGGAACCCGAGTCGTGCCGATCGGCCGCACGACGCTCGACGACGAAGAGGTCGAGCACGCGATCGAGGAGGAGTGCGCGCTGTGCCTGCCCGACGTGCTCGAGCGGCGCGCGCGGGTGAGCCTGTTCGCGCGTGACCGGGGCGACGAGGACGCGCCGCGCGTCGCGGCGATCCTCGCCCGCAGGCTGGGATGGGATGCAGAGCGCGAGGCGCGCGAGGTGGCGGGCTACCGGGCGCGTTTGGTGAGCGATCTCGCCTGGCGAGACGCAGGCAAGGAGACCAGGTGAAGGCGATCGAGACGCTCGAGGCCCTGCTTCCGGCGGGGCGCGTGGTCACGGCCGAGGCCGAGCGACGCGCGCACGCG
This sequence comes from uncultured Enterobacteriaceae bacterium, assembly GCA_964529315.1. Taxonomy (GTDB): domain Bacteria; phylum Desulfobacterota; class Binatia; order UBA12015; family UBA12015; genus CAZGUU01. Next base: position 16,250 of record CAZGUU010000058.1, on the reverse strand, counting down.
CACGACTACTGGGCGCTGGAGGCGATCCACGACCTCGGCGGACGCCCGGCCGAGCCGCCGCCCGCCGTGGTCTACCCCGAGTCGACCGCCGAGGTCGCACGCATCCTCGAGGTCGCCGAGCAGCAGCGCGTGGCGGTGGTGCCCTTCGGCCTGGGCTCGGGGGTCTGCGGGGCGGTGCGACCGGGCAGGGAGGCGATCGTCGTCGACATGACGCGCATGTGCCGCTTGCTCGACGCGAGCCGCGAGGCGCTGACCGCCGTCGTGCAGCCGGGCCTGAACGGCGCCGAGTGCGAGCGGCTGCTGCGCGAGCGCGGCTTGACGCTCGGCCACTTCCCGCAGTCGATCGACCGCTCGACCGTGGGCGGGTGGGTGGCGACCCGCGCCTCGGGTCAGCTCTCGACCCGTTACGGCAACATCGAGGACATGGTCCTGGCCCTCGAGGTGGTGCTGCCCGGCGGCCGTGTCCTGCGCACCTTTCCGGCCCCGCGTGCGGCGACCGGTCCGGACCTGCGCCAGCTCTTCCTCGGCTCCGAGGGTACCCTGGGCATCATCACCGAGATCGCACTCGAGGTCGCGCCGGCGCCGCAGTGGCAGGAGGGCTTCGCGGCGCGCCTGTCGAGCTGGGCCGAGGGCCTGGAGATCAGCCGTGAGATCCTGCAGGCGGGCTGGCGTCCCGCCGTGCTGCGCCTCTACGACGGCGTCGAGGCCGAGCGCAGCTTCGGCCGCTGGATCGCGGAGCCCGCGCCGCTCTTGCTCGTGATGAGCGAGGGTACGCAGGCGATGGCCGCAGCCCTGCGCATCGAGGTCGACGCCGCGCGCGATGCCTGCGCGCGGCGCGGGGCCGCACTGCTCGGCGCAGCACCGCTCGAGCACTGGCTTTCCCACCGCAACGAGGTGCCGTCGTGGGAGGCGCTGCTCGCCAACGGCCTGGTCGTCGACACGATCGAGGTCGCCGCGACCTGGGACCGGGTCGGCGCGCTGTACGACGCGGTGACCGGCGCGATCCGCGCCGTGCCCGGCGTGATCGCGGCCAGCGGCCACACCTCGCACGGCTACACCACCGGCGTGAACATCTACTTCACCTTCGTCGGTGGGGCGTCGGACGCGGCCGAGCAGGAGCGCATCTACCTCGGCGCCTGGGATGCGGCGATGCGGGCCAGCGTCGAGTGCGGCGCGACGATCTCGCACCACCACGGCATCGGCCGCGTGCGCCGCGGCTGGCTCGCCCGTGAGCTGGGCGAGACCGGCGTCGCCGTGCTGCGCGCCGTCAAGCAAGCGCTCGACCCGCACGGCATCATGAATCCGGGCGTGCTGGTCTGAGCGTGCTCGACGCGATGCCGACCTGGGGCCTATGTCTGGTCTTCGCCGCCTCGCTCGCCGCGGCGGTTCAGATCGGGTTTCGCGCCGGGCTCGAGCACCGCAAGCGATCGGCCGAGGCCCCCGCGGGGCTGAGCGCGATGGAGGCCGCAGTCTTCGGCCTCTTCGGCCTCCTGCTGGCGCTCACCTTCTCGTTCGTGATCGCGCGAGCCGATGCCCGCCGCCAGCTCGTGGTCGACGAGAGCAACGCGATCGGCACCGCCTACCTGCGCTGCGACGTCCTGCCCGATCCGCTGCGCGCCGAGCTGCGGGGAAGGATCCGCGCCTACGTCGACGAGCGGCTCGCACTGATCGAGGCAGGGGGGGACGACGGGCGAGCGGAGCAGGCCGCCCGGCGCGCAGGCGAGCTCCAGGCCGAGATCTGGTCGGCCGCGGCCAGGCTGGTCCGCGAGCAGCCCGGCGCCGTCGCCTACGCCATCGTGCTCGAGGCGCTGAACGAGATGATCGACCTCCAAACGGCCCGCGATGCCGCCATGCGAGCACGCCTCGGGGCGGCGATCGTCTTCTTCCTCGGCGCGACCGCGCTCGCGGCGGGGATCGTCGCCGGCTACGCGCTCGGCCTCGCCGGGCAGCATCACCCCGTCGCGACCGCGAGCTTCGTCCTCCTCACCTCGATGGTCACGTTCATCGTCCTGGACATCGATCGCCCGCACCAGGGCCTCTTCCGGCCGCCGATCGGCGTCCTGCTCGAGCTGCGCGACGCGATGCGGGCCGGCGCTCCCTGAGCCGTCGAGCATCAAGCCAGAGCGAGACGGGCAGCCCCGCCCCCGGCCGGCGCCTCGTCAAGGCTTTGCGGCGGCTCACGGGCCCGGGGAGAAGCACCCTGGCCGCAGCCTGCCGGGCGGGAAGGATGGCCGAGGCCACCCTCCCCGGGGTGGGCGATCGCCGGGGGTCAGGCGGTGAGCCTGCCGCTCCAGAGGTCGTCGAGAAACTCCCGCCAGGGCAGGATGGTCACCGGGCCCACCTGGCGCCGGCGTGGCTCGAGGCTGACGCAGAGCAGGGAGCGCCAGCGGCGCTCCTCGGCCAGCGCGAGCAGCGGCTTGAGGTCGGAGGGCGCCACGGTCGGTGAGGCCTTGGCTTCGACGGCCACGGCGTCGCCGATGATGAAATCGACCTCGAAGCCCGACGTCGATCGCCAGTAGGCGAGCGGCGCTCCAGAGACGTAGTCGCGCTCGGCGACCAGCTCGTGGAGCAGCAGCGTCTCGAACGCCTGGCCGAACTCCGGTGTGCCGGGTCGCGGGTCGCGCCCCTGCAGCGCGGTGGCCACACCGGCGTCGAAGAAGTAGTACTTCGACGAGCTGATCGGCTTGCGCCTCTTCGACCGCTTCCAGGCTGGCAGCTCGTGCAGGATCAGCGTATCGCCCAGGATGGCGAAGTACTCGTACACCGTGGTGCGCGGCACCTGGGCGTCATTGGCCACCTTGGTGAAGTTGACGATGGCGCCGTTGCACAGGGCCGCGATGCGCAGAAAGCGGCTGAACGCCGGCACGTTGCGCGTCGCCCCCTCGGCGACGATCTCTTGCTGCAGGTAGGTGCCGGCGTAGGCGGCGAGGTCCGCGCCGGGGTCGTCCGACACGTACACCGACGGGAGCAGGCCGAATCGCGCGGCGCGCGCCAGGTCGTAGCGCGCTCCCAGCTCGCGATAGGTGAGGGGGTGCAGGTGCTTGATGCGCGCCCGGCCGCCGAGCAGGTTCACACCCCCGCCGCGCAGCTTGCGCGCGCTGGAGCCGGTCAGCAGAAAGCGCACGCCGCGCGTCTCGATCAGGCGGTGGACCTCGTTGAGCAGCTCGGGCAGCCGCTGCACCTCGTCGATCACCACGACGCGGTCGCGGGACGCCAGCTCCTCGGCCAGCCGCCCCGGATGCTGGCTGAGCGCCAGGTACACGGAGCTGTCGAGCAGGTCGTAATAGCGGGCGGCGGCGAGCGTGTGCCGGATCAGCGAGGTCTTGCCGGTCTGCCGGG
>CAZGUU010000058.1:0-12901 GCA_964529315.1 uncultured Enterobacteriaceae bacterium | reverse complement strand
CGACTTCTTGGCCACCAGGGCCGGCAGGTCGAGCAGTCGTGCGATGTAGCCATCTGACGCCATAGTCGTCATTCGTCATGCCAAATGACGAGTATGGTGGCAATATCTCGGCGACCACCTGCTGGGCGGGCGTGCCCGTCGGCGCGCCGCTGCCGTCGAAGTGGGCGCCGAGTCGGGCCCGGCGAGTACGCCGACCTGGCGGGTGGGCTGGGGCTCACGGCGTCGATGCTGCGCACCGACCTGGATGTGCCGGTGGATGTGCTCTCGGGTGTCCCCGGGTCGAGCCCGGACCTCTTCTGCAGCCTGCTCGGATCGATCACGGCGTTGCCCGCCGAGCGCCTGGCCGAGCCGTACGGGTCGCGGGTGGACTACGAGCAGCGCTACCGGGCCGCGCAGGCACGTGTGCGGTGCCCGCTGCGTGGGCCCGGTTGCCCGTGTGGTCACCGGGGACTACACTGCTTGCATGATCGCGAACGTGCGCACGGCCAAGGCACAGCTCTCCAAGCTCCTCGCGCGGGCAGCCGCTGGCGAGGAGATCCTGATCACCTCCGACGGCCGGCCGCGAGCCAAGCTGGTGGGGGTCGGAGCAGCCCCCAGACCGTTTCGCGTCAACCGAGCCCTGCTGCGCGCGCGACCGCGTGGCGCGGGTCGGCCCGCCGAGGCGATGGTCCGCGAGGAGCGGGACAGCCGGGACTGACTCGTGTATCTCGACACCGCCGTGCTGGTGAAGCTACTCGTCCGTGAGCCGGACAGCGCCTTCTACGCGCGCGCCGTCGACGGGCAGATCGCCTGGTCGTCGCAGATCATCATCACCGAGTGCTTCTCGGCGCTCCTTCGCAAGGAGCGTGAAGGGCAGATCGGCGCTGCGCACCGGCGGCGGGCGTGGGCGGAGGTGGAGCGGGACGTAGCGGAGCATCGCCTGAACCTCGTGACGCTCACGACCGAGGTCTTGACGCGGGCCAACGGGATCCTCGACGTGTGTCACCCGGCGGTCGCGCTGCGCTCGCTCGATGCGATCCACCTGGCCTCCGCCGAACGGAGCCAGTCGTGGCCGGTCTGCTCCAACGATCGGCGGCTGCGGCTCGCGGCGAGCCAGCTCGGCTTGCCCCTGGCGCCGATTCCGCAGTGAGCCGATGACGCCGAGCCTGGCTACGGCATCCGGCGCAGTCGTAGACCGGCGTGCCCGCGGCTAGGTGCGTCACCTTCCCAGCGCGCCGAGCAGCAACTCGGCCATCCCCCGGTGGCCCGTGGCGTTCGGGTGGTAGGGGAAGCCCTCGCTCGGGTCGCTGGAGACCTTCCCGTCGAGCCAGCTCTCACCTGGTGCAGCGCATGGCCCGTGCTCACCCGGCGCCGCGTACGGGTCTGCCACGGCCACGCCGGCGGAACGTGACACCTCAACGAACGTCCGCTGCAGCCGCTCGCCGATCGATCGAATGGCGTCCGCCTCGGCCGAGTCGAGCGACAGCGCCGCGCAGGCCTCCCCGTAGACGAGGCGCGGGTAGGTGTCGAGAACGACCGTCGCACGTGGTGCTCGTGCCTGGAGCTGCTCGAACATCGTCCGGAGGGACTCCGAGAGGGCTCGGAAGTCCGTATCGAGCTGTGCCTCATCGATGGTGCACACGTTCGTCGGATCACCGCAACGGATCATCGAGCCCACATAGCCAACGTCATTGCCGCCGATCGTCACCGTGATCAACGCGGCGTCCGGTGTGACCCAATCGATCTGGGGGGGGCTCCCGCCGAGAGGCGTGTCCAGGACGTGCTTGGTCCTCGCACCGCTGCACGAGGCATCCACCAGCTGGAGCTCGAGCTCCTCAGCCACGAGGTGGGCGTAGTTCCGGCCTGATACGCCGCAACCTCCGGCTCCGAGAAGCCCGGGCCCGATGCCGATCCCTGCGGCGTACGAGCTTCCGAGGGACACGTAGGTGGCGCCCGGCTGGATTGGCTCGGCGACCGGGTCCGTTGCGGAGTCGCCGGAGCACGCAGCAGAAACTGCAGCCACAGCTGCGGCGCACGACAGGCAGCCCGAGAGCTGCATTCCGGCGACAGCCTGAAGCGCCTCACGCCCTGGAGCGCCAAGGGCTCCCGTCTTGCCGGGGTGAGCTCGACAGATCGCACGCTCGGTTAGATCCAGCCCTGCTGCTGATTGACGATCCAATCGTGAACGAGCCGCTCGAGACGGTGGGTGCAGCCGCTTATCAGAACGTTTTCTATCGGCTACTCGGTCCCGACTACATTGCCGACGCGCTCGATCTCGCCCATGAGAGCGACCCGGATGCGACTCTATTCTTGAACGAGTGGTTCTCCGAGACGCTCGGACCGAAGTTCGATGCATTCCTCGAGCTCGTCACCCGGCTTGTCGCCCGGGGCGCCCCATTACACGGCGTCGGCTTTCAGGGGCACTTCCTCCAGCCACCGCGGTTCGACGATCTGCGTGCCCACCTCCAGGCGTTCGCCGACCTTGGCCTAGTGGTCGAGCTCACCGAGGTGGACATCGCGCTGCGCTCCGCGAGCTCGCCGGAGGCGCAGCTCGACCAGCAGCGGCAGGACTACTTCGACGTGGCGAGCGCGTGCCTCGCGGTGGCGACCTGCCGGAGGATCACGCTCTGGGGCTTCACTGACCGGTTCACGTGGATGGACGAGTTCTTCGGTCCGGGCTTTGCTCCGCTCGTGCTCGACCGCGACTATCGACGGAAGCCGGCCTACTTCGGCCTGCGCGACGCCCTGGCGCAAGCGGGTGGGCGTGGCGGGCGGTGACGCCGCGTCAATCGCGGTTGGGCCGAGGTGCTGCTGAGCGACCGAGGAACGCACGAGTGCGAGGACGGGAGCAAGCCACGGCGCGTATGGAGCATGTGTCACCGGCGGTGCGGGGGCTGCCGAAATGGGGAGAGGCAGGCCGCGCCGCAAGGTCGTCGCGGTCGAGGAGGACGGCTAGCTGGCTCTCGGCGAGGCCGACACCGGGGAGGACGGCACGGCCGAGCCCAGCGCCGCGCCGACTGCGACGGTTCCGGTCCCGTCGCCGATCTCGTGTCGTCGCTCGAGAGGACCCGCTACCGCCCGCTCCCCGCGGGAGCGGTGGGCGCGTCGCCGCCGGGCGAAGCCGTCCTCTCGGCCGCGCACTCGGCGCAGGTCGCAGGATCGGGGGCCGGCGCGCCGGGCACCAGGCGGGGCATGGCGTGCTCGAGCGCGTGCGCGACGCGGTTGCGCGTCGCGGCGAAGACGTCCTCGTGCTGGCCTGCCGGGTCGGCGATGTCGCCGCCCAGGCCGGCGAAGTCGCGCAGCGTGAGCACCGGGACGTCGCGCTCGCCCATCTGGGCGCGCACCATGCGCACCTGCTCCTCGGTCATGGTGAGGATCAGGTCGGCCTGGTCGAGCAAGTGGCGGTGGCCGCGCTTCAAGTCGCGGGCCACGGAGTCGGGCTCGAGGTGGATGTCGACGTCGCGCAGGACCAGGCGCGTGTCCAGCGAAACCAGGCTTCCGTCGCGGGCGAACGGCGCGATGCCGCCCGAGGTGACCACCATCGCATCCGGCGGCACGGCGTGGTCGGCGAGCAGGCGGCGCAGCAGGTGCTCGGCCATCACGCTGCGCGAGGTGTTGGCATGGCAGACGAACAGGACGTGGCGGTAGGGGTAAACGGCCGACTCCAGCGGCTACCCGCGCCTGACCAGCGCGCGCCGCTCGTCGATCTCTTGCGGGACGGGAGAAGAGGTCTGGGGACGAGCTCGGGCTCGCCCCCAGACCTGGGGATCGTGCCACCCTGGCCCGAAGCGCACGCGCTGCGGACCGGAAGAGACCAAAGGGTGGGAGCTCGAGGCTAGAGCCCCTGTCCCATCACCTCGGCCATGCTCTCCTTCTTGGTCGCGCCCTTGGCGAGCTCGCCCTTGAGCGAGGCGCCGAGCTTCTGCGGATCCCAGGTGGCGCCCATGCTGCGGATCTTGCCGACGGTGTGCCAGCCCTGCATCAGGAACACCGTTCCGCCGCCGACGCGGAACACCTCGCCGTGCACGTCCGCCGCCTCGTCGCTGGCCAGCCAGCAGACCAGCGGTGCGATGTTCTGCGGGCCCCAGACGTCGAACTCGCCCTCCTTCACCTCGCCGCCCATCAGCGCCGCGGTCGACGGCGTCGCCTCGACGGTCAGGCGGGTGCGGGCGAGCGGGGCGATCGCGTTGGCGGTGACGCCGTAGCGCTTCATCTCCTGGTCGATGATGATCGCCATGGTCGCGACCGCCGCCTTGCAGGCGCCGTAGTTCGCCTGGCCGACGTTGCCCAGCAGGCCGGCATCGGAGGCGGTGTTGATGATGCGCCCGTTCAGCTGGTTGCCCTTCTTGTGCTCCTCGCGCCAGTAGGCGCAGAGGTGGTGCGACATGTTGTAGGTGCCCTTCAAGTGCACCGCGACGACCGAGTCCCAGGACTCCTCTTCCATGTTGAAGATCATCCGGTCGCGCAGGATGCCGGCGTTGTTGACCAGGATGTTGGCCTTGCCGAAGGTGTCGAGCGCGCACTCGAGGATGCGCTTGCTCCCCTTGTGGTCGACGACGTTCTCGCCGTTGGCGATCGCCTCGCCGCCGTTCTTCTTGATCTCGGCGACCACCTCCTGGGCGGGGGTTCCCGTCGGCGCGCCGCTGCCGTCGAAGTGGGCTCCGAGATCGTTCACGACGACCTTGGCGCCGTGCTTGGCCATGAGCAGCGCGTGCTCGCGGCCGATGCCGCGGCCGGCGCCGGTGATGATTGCAACCTTTCCTTCGAGCAGCATAGGAACGCAGACCTCCCTTGATAATGTCGGACTCGTCGGTTGGACCGGGGATCGATGCCACGAGCCCCGCTCCCTGGCGAGCGACGGGGCGGCGGCGCGCAACCATCGAAGATAGGCAAAGCGGACCGGGTGCTGTCAACTCGATCCGCGGTCCCGCGGCGCCGCGAGAGCATGTCGTCCAGAGCATTGCGCAAGGGGCGGCGCGGCGGCATCCTGCGCGCATGGGCAGCGCTACGTCGTACCGCCATCACGGCCGTGGCCCCTTCCGGGTGGATCAGCTCCGCCCGGGCGACCCCTACGAGCTCTCCGACGGCCACGCCATCGTCGCCGAGCCCTCGGGTCGCCGCCACGGCCGGCGCAACCTGTCCACCGGCGCGCTGATCGACACCGACCCCGCCGTCGAGGCCGCCGGGGTCGACGTCGGCTACGCGCTCGGCGAGCGCACCCTGCGGGCCCCGGACGTCTCGGCCGGCAACCTCGCCGACGAGGCGGGCTTTGCCGCGGGCGCCCCTGCCCTGGCGGTGGAGTACGTCGAGCGCGGGCGAGACCAGGCCGACCTCGAGCGCAAGGTCGCAGAGCTGCTCGCGGCGGGGACGCAGGTGGTCTGGGTGGTGCGGCTGGGCGGGAAGCGGCGCGTGGAGGTGCACGGCGGCGGGCGGCGGGTGGCGGTCAAGCTCGCCGGCGAGGAGCTCGAGGCACCGGGCATCCTGCGCAACCCCGTGCCGGTCGATGCGCTGTACGACCGGGATCGGGCGCACGAGGCGACGCTACGCAACCTGCTCCAGCGCCATGGCTACGCGAGCCTGGGCGCCGTGCGCGAGGAGGGGCTCGCGAAGGGCTTCTCGAAGGGACTCTCGAAGGGAGCCACGCAGGGGGCCCTGGCGCACGCGCGAGCGGTGCTCCGGCGAACGCTCGCGATGCGCGGCATCGCCATCGGGGCAGAGCACGAGGCGGCGATCGACGCCTGCGCGGATCTCGAAGCGCTGGACCGCTGGCACGACCGCGCGCTGGGCGCGGGCTCGGCGGCGGAGGTCTTCGGGGCAGGCTGAGTCCGAGTGCCGCACCAGGATCCGACCGTGGCGTCTGGGCCGAGCGCTCCCGCGCTCAGAGCCCCTCGTTGGTGACCAGCAGGCGCCGCAAGGTGCGCTCAAGGACGAGCAGCTCGGCGGAGTAGTCCTGGTGCTCTGGGAGCAGGGTGGACTCGAGCGCGAGCCCGCTGAACAGGCAGAAGGTGAAGCGCTGGGCGATGCGCTGCTGCTCGGCGGGCGCCTGGGAGTCGCCGAAGAGGTCGGTCCACAGGCCCTCGAGCACGGCCAGGATCCTCTCGCCGTGGTGCGGTGTGATGCCGCCGCGCGAGGCTCCCTCGCTGGTGTTCAGCACCACCTGGAGGAAGGCGCGGTTGGCGGAGCGGGCGAAGACCTTCCAGGCCCGCTCGGCGAACGCCACGACCCGGGCCTCGATCGAGGGTAGCGGGCGCGCAGGCGAGCCGCGGGCCCGCGAGACGCCCGGAGGCGGGGGGCCGGGCGGTGGGGAAGCCGGGCGGGGCCACAGGGCCGATGGGGGACATGAGAGGCGCCCATCTGTGCTAGACAGCCCGGCCGATGGAGCACCCGGGCTGGAAGACCCCGACCGCGGCAAGCGGCCGTGATCGTCGGGGAGAGTGGCCCGCCGGCGACGGAGCCAGGGGATGACCTACACGGGAGCGCGGCCGGCTCGAAGGAGCCCGCGAGAGCCCGTCGGGCTTCCCGAGCGCCTGCCCGAGCCCGGCGAGCTGGTCGAGGTGCGCTCGCGGCGCTGGCTCGTCGAGGAGGTGGCGGCGGCCCCTACCCCCGGGCAGTCGGCAGTGGTGCGGCTCGCCTGCGCGGACGACGACGCCCAGGGGCAGGCGCTCGACGTCTACTGGGACTACGAGCCCGACCGCCTGATCCTCGAAGAAGAAGGCTGGGCGAACCTCGCGAGCCGCGGCTTCGACCCGCCGCGACGCTTCGCGGCGTTCCTCCACACGCTGCGCTGGGGCTGCGTCACGGCGACCGATCCGAACCTCTTCCAGTCGCCCTTCCGCGCCGGCATCAAGATCGACGCCTACCAGATGGAGCCGCTTCGCAAGGCGCTTCGCCTTCCGCGCGTGGCCCTCTTCATCGCCGACGATACGGGCCTCGGCAAGACGATCGAGGCGGGGCTGATCGCCCGTGAGCTGCTGCTCCGCCGCAAGGCCAAGGCCATTGTCGTCGCTGCGCCCCCCTCGGTGCTCGAGCAGTGGAAGGCCGAGCTCGAGGAGCGCTTCGGGCTCGTCTTCGAGATCCTCGATCGCGCGTACCTGACACGCGTTCGGCGCGAGCGCGGCTTCGGCGTGAACCCCTGGCGAACCCACACGCGCTTCCTGGTCTCGCACCACCTGCTGATCGATCCGGCCTACGCCGACCCGCTGCGCGAGTGGCTCGGCACCCTTTTGCCGGGGAGCCTTCTCATCCTCGACGAGGCCCACCATGCCGCCCCGGCGAGCGGCGGGCGCTATGGCATCGAGACGAAGCTCACGCGCACGATCCGCGACCTCGCCGGTCGCTTCGAGCACCGCCTCTTTCTCTCGGCGACGCCGCACAACGGCCACTCGAACAGCTTCTCGACGCTGATGGAGATCCTCGATCCGTATCGCTTCACGCGCGGGGTGAAGCTCCGGCCGAAGGCGCTCGGCGAGATCATGGTGCGGCGCCTGAAGGAGGACATCCGCTCGGTCCAGGGGGGCTTTCCGCAGCGCGAGGTCGCCCGCATCGCCATCGAGGGCCTCCCCGACGATGCCCCGGAGCTCGCGCTCTCGCGGCTTCTCGACGAGTACCGAAGCGCCCGTGAGGCGCGCTTCGCGAAGACGTCGAAGCGCGCGCAGGCCGCTGCGGGCCTTCTCGTGGTCGGGCTCCAGCAGCGGCTCCTCTCTTCGATCGAGGCCTTCGCGCGAAGCCTCCGGGTCCACCGGGCGACGGCCGAGCGGCAATGGCAGAAGGCGCAGACCGAAGCGCCGCCTGACGCGGACGGCGAGTCGGCCACGCTCTTTACCAGCGCGCCCGACGCCGACGACGAGCGCGCCGCGTGGTCGCCCGAAGACGCCGAGGCCGAAGAGACGATCACGATCGAGAACGTCACCTCCGCGGCGGAGTCCGAATCACCGCGAGACGACACCGCGCTCGCCTTCTGGCGCCGCGAGCAGGCGCTCCTCGACCAGATGCAGGAGATCGCCGAGCGCAGCCGCCATCTGCCGGATGCGAAGACGCGCCACCTCCTCGACTGGATCCGCGAGCACCTGTGTCCGGGCCTTCCGGCCTTCGGAAAGTCGGCGAGCGGCCCGGCGCCCGCGTGGCGCGAGCGCCGCGTACTGATCTTCACCGAGAACCGCGAAGGAACGAAGCGCCACCTCGAAGAGATCCTCGAGCAGGCCATCGCCGGCAGCGACCGCGAGGGTGACCGCATCGAGGTGATCGATGGCATGACGAGCAGCGCGCGGCGAAAGGAGATCCAGCGCCGCTTCAACACCGATCCCGCGCGCGACCCGCTGCGGATCCTCCTCGCCACCGACGCCGCGCGCGAGGGCCTGAACTTCCAGGCGCACTGCGCAGACCTCTTCCACTTCGACCTGCCATGGAATCCGGGCCGGATCGAGCAGCGAAACGGCCGCATCGACCGCAAGCTCCAGCCCGCTCCCGAGGTGCGCTGCCATTACTTCGTGCTGCCGCAGCGCGCCGAGGACCGCGTCCTCGAGGTGCTGGTCCGCAAGACCGAGACCATCAAGAAGGAGCTCGGAAGCCTCTCGAAGGTGATCGACGACGACATCGAGCGCCGGCTCGGAGAGGGGATCCGCCACCGCGACGCCGAGCGACTCGCGCGCGAGATCGAGGCCGCCGACCTCGACGAGGCGAGAAAGCGCGCGACCGACGAGGAGCTCGAGGCGAGCCGCGAGCGACAGGCCGACCTCGAGGCGCAGATCGAGCGCTGCCGGAACCTCCTCGAGCGCTCGCGCGCGGCGACCGGCTTCGACGCCACGCCCTTCCGCGACGCGCTCTCGAGCGCGCTCGAGATTCTCGGCGCCCCGCCGCTCACGGAGACGACCGATTCGCACGGCCGCCCGGCCTTCGCGTTTCCGCCGCTCGATCGCCGCTCCGGCGCCGACCCGAGCTGGGCCGCGACGCTCGACACCCTGCGCGCGCCGCGGCCCCACGCACAGAAGCTCGCCGAGTGGCGCCGCGAGGCGCCGATCCGGCCCGTCGTCTTCGAGGACGCGGGCGTTCTCACCGAGGACACCGTCCACCTGCACCTCGAGCAGCGCGTGGCGCAGCGCCTCCTCGCGCGCTTCCGCGCCCAGGGCTTCGTCCACCACGACCTCTCGCGCGCCTGCCTCGCGCAGGCGCGCGACGCGATCCCGCGCGTGATCCTGCTCGGCCGCCTCTCGCTCGACGGCCGCGGCGCCGAGCGGCTGCACGAAGAGATCGTTCCCGTAACCGCCCGCTGGGTCGAGCCCGGGCAGCGCAAGGGCCCCCTCGAGCCGTACGCCCGCGAGGCCGAAGCAAAGACCCTCGAGCTTCTCGATCGCTCGCTCGGCGAAGCCGGCGGCGGGCTCTTGGGCGAGACCATCCAGAGAAAGCTCCTGGCCTCCGCAGCGCGCGACATCCAGGAGCTTCTCCCGCAGCTCGAGCCGCGCGCCGCCGAGTGGGCGGATGCCGCGGAGAAGAAGCTTTGCGAGCGCGGCGAGCGCGAATCGCGCGAGCTCAAAGAGACCCTCGAGCGCCAGCGCGAGCGCGTCCGCGAGCAACTCGCAAAGACCGAAGCGACCGATCCGCGCCAGCTCACCCTCGGCTTCGGCGACGACGAGAAGCGCCAGCTCGAAGCCGACATCCGCTCGTGGCGAAGCCGGCTCGAGCAGTTTGGCCGCGATCTCGCCGAAGAGCCCACGCGTATCCGCGACTTCTACGAGGTGAAGGCCCGGCGCGTCGAGCCCGTCGGCCTCGTCTATCTCTGGCCCGAGAGCAACTGACGCGATGGCGAAGCTCGACCCGCAGGTGCTCGCCCATCTCGAATGGCTCGGCTTCGTGCGCCCGAAGGGTCTCGTGGTTTCGGCGCCCGCGCTCGTCCGCGCCGGCGCCATCCTCGACCCGCGCGATGCCGAGGGGCAGCGTCTCCTGCGCGCCTGCGTGAGCGCGCCCGCGGGCGGCGCGGATCTCGTCCGCGAGACCGCGCCGCGCTACACCGCCGGCGATGCCGAGGGCGAGCCGCGCATCGGCGATTTCCCCGCCTTCGCTACCTCGGTTCTCGGTTGGCGCTTCTCGCCGAAAGGCTACGCCGGAGCCTCCGGCTCGCCGATCCCGCCCGAGCTCGAAATCGCACTCCCCGAAGCCTCCGAGCGGCTTCGTCCCGACTACGCCGTCCGCGAGCCGGATCCGCAGGACGGCGCGCCGCCCTGGCAGCTCCTGGTTCGCGTGCTCGGCGAAGGCGAAGGGCTCGACACCGAGACCCGCAGCCCCGGGCGCCTCGAGCTCTCGCCGCACTCGCGCATGGAGAGGCTGCTTCGCCAGACGGGCGTTCCTGCGGGCCTTCTCGTCGGCAGCGACACGCTGCGCCTCGTCTCGGCGCCGCGCGGCGAATCGTCGGGCTGGCTCGACTTCCGCGTCTCCGACATGGTGCAGACCGCAGGCCGGCCGATCGCGAGCGCGCTCCGGCTCCTTCTCTCCGAGCAGCGCCTGCTGGCGCTTCCGCGCCACCAGCGGCTGGCCGCGCTCTTGGCCGAGAGCCGCAAGTTCCAGAACGAGGTCTCCGAGAAGCTCGCGGAGCAGGTGCTCCACGCGCTCTACGAGCTCCTCCGCGGCTTCCAGGCGGCGCACGATGCGAGTCGGGGCGATCTCCTGCGCGAGGCTCTCGCCGAACACCCGGACGAGGTCTACCGCGCGCTTCTCACCGTGATCCTTCGTCTCGTCTTCCTCCTCTATGCCGAAGAGCGCGACATGCTCCCCGAGGACGAGACCTTCCTGCGCTCGTACTCGCTCGCGGGCCTTCACGAGCGGCTTCGCGAGGACGCCGCCCTCTACCCCGACACCATGGACCAGCGCTACGGCGCCTGGGCGCAGCTCGTGGCGCTCTTCCGCATGCTGCACGACGGTGCCGCGGCGCCGGGGATGCAGCTTCCGCCGCGCCGCGGCGTGCTCTTCGATCCGGATCGATTTCCGTTCCTCGAAGGCCGCTCGTCCGGCGGTGCGCGGCAGATCCACGAGCGGATTGCGGTGCCGCTGGTTCCCGACGGAACCGTCTACCGCGCGCTCGAGAAGCTGCTCGTTCTCGATGGCGAGCGTATCTCGTACCGCGCGCTCGACGTCGAGCAGATCGGCTCGGTCTACGAGACGATGATGGGCTTCCGGCTCGAGACCGCCTCCGGGCGCTCGGTCGCGGTGAAGTCGCAGAAGAAGCACGGCGCGCCCACCGCGGTGAGCCTCGATGCGCTTCTCGCCGAGGCCGGCGCACAGCGCGCGAAGTGGCTGCAAGAGCGGACCGACCGCAAGCTCACCGACACCGCGAAGCGGGCGATCGCCGCTGCGGCAACGCTCGAAGACCTGCACGCTGCCCTCGGCTCGGTGATCGATTCCGCGGCAACGCCGGACCTCGTGCCGCAGGGCGCCATGCTGCTGCAGCCGAGCGAGGAGCGCCGCCGCTCGGGCTCGCACTACACCCCGCGCGAGCTCACCGAGCCGATCGTTCGCACGGCTCTGGGTCCGATCCTCGCGAGGCTTCGCGGCGAGACCGGCCTGCCGCCGCGGCCCGAGGCGATCCTCGACTTGAAGGTCTGCGACCCGGCGATGGGCTCGGGCGCGTTTCTCGTCGAGGCATGCCGGTACCTCGGCGACGCGCTCGTCGAATCGTGGCACGCCCACGGCGAGCGCCCCGAGATTCCGCGCGACGAGGACGAGGTGGTCTTCGCGCGGCGGCTCGTCGCACAGCGCTGCCTCTACGGCGTCGATCGAAACCCCGTGGCCGCCGACCTCGCCAAGATGTCGCTCTGGCTCGCGACGCTCGCGAGAGACCACGCCCTCACCTTCGTCGACCACGCGCTCCGCCACGGCGACTCGCTGGTCGGCCTCTCACGCCGGCAGCTCGAGGCCTTCCACTGGGAGGCCGATGCTCCCCGCTTCCAGGCCGGCTTCGAGGTGATGAAGGCGCGCGAGCACCTCGCGAAGGTCACGGACCTGCGGCGCCGGATCCGCGAGGCCGGCGAGAGCGTCTCCGACCACGAGCTTCGCGACCTCTGGGACGACGCGGAGCAGGAGCTCGGCAAGGTGCGGCTTCTCGGCGACCTCGCCGTGGCCGCGTACTTCGAGGCCGAGAAGCCGAAGGACCGCGAGGCGAAGCGCCTCGCGTTTGCGAGCGACGTCCTCGGCGGCAAGGCCGAGCGCTGGCGCGAGTGGCTCGCCGAGCGCCGCCACGCCGACCCGCCGCTCGCGCCCTTCCACTGGGAGATCGAGTTCCCCGAGGTCTTCGAGCGGGAGAACCCGGGATTCGATGCGTTCGTCGGGAACCCGCCGTTTGCAGGGAAGAACTCCGTCGCCGCCGGCAATGTGCCCGGCTATCCCGACTGGCTGAAAGAGCTGCACGCCGAGAGCCACGGCAACGCCGACCTCGTCGCGCACTTCTTCCGCCGCGCCTTCGATCTGCTACGCGCGAGCGGCGCCTCCGGCCTCATCGCGACCAACACGATCGCCCAGGGCGACACCCGCGCGAGCGGCCTGCGCTGGATCTGCACGCACGGCGGCGAGATCTTCGCCGCTCGAAGGCGCGTCAACTGGCCCGGCATGGCCGCGGTGGTAGTGAGCGTCGTACACGTGATGAAGGGCCACTTCGACGGGCCGAAGCACCTCGACGATCGCGAAGCCGACGCGATCAGCGCCTTCCTCTTCCACCGCGGCGGGCACGACGATCCCGTTCGGCTTACGAGCAACGCCGGCAAGAGCTTCCAGGGCAGCATCGTCCTCGGCATGGGCTTCACCTTTGACGACACCGACACCAGGGGCGTCGCCACGCCGATCGCCGAGATGGAGCGGATCCTCGCTGCACATCCCGACCACCGCGAGGTGATCTTTCCCTACATCGGCGGCGAGGAGGTGAACGCGAGCCCGACGCACG
>CAZGUU010000057.1:0-21227 GCA_964529315.1 uncultured Enterobacteriaceae bacterium | reverse complement strand
CTTCCTGCGCCTGGCCGGCCTCGTCCGCGGATCGCGCCGCCCGGCTCCGCGACCTCGGCTCGCTCGCGCGATTGGCCGCCCCGTGGCCCTCTCCGCCCGCCGTTCGTCCCCCTCCGGCCAGCGGCCGGCCACCCCCCGGAGAGCGTCCCCGGCCACGGGCCCCGCCCCGCTCCATGGGCTCGAGGCGTCGGCGCGGTGCACGCGGCGCGTGCTTGTAGTGCAGCTCGAGCATCGACTCGTCGGGGAAGTCGTGCGGCAGCTTGAAGCCGATCAGGCGCTCGATGGCGTCGAGCCCGTCGACGTAGTCCTCGCAGGCGAGCGTGATCGCCTTGCCGGAGGCCCCGGCACGCGCGGTTCGGCCGACGCGGTGCACGTAGTCCTCGGCGTCGAGGGGCAAGTCGTAGTTGATGACGTGCGTGACCCCCTCGATGTGCAGGCCGCGCGAGGCGACGTCCGTCGCCACCAGGATGGGCAGCGTACCGTCGCGGAACTCCTCGAGGATGCGCAGGCGCTTTCGCTGCTCGATGTCCCCGGTGATTTGCTCCGCGGCGCAGCCGTTCAACGCCAGGGTGCGGCAGATGTGGTCGGCCGTGCGTCGCATGTTCACGAAGACCAGCGTGCGCTCGGCCCCCTCGTGCTTGAGCAGCCCGAGCAGCAGGGGCAGCTTCTCGTGCTTTCCGACGTGGTAGAGATGGTGCTCGACGCCCTCGGCCGTCACCTGCTCGGGCTTCACCTCGACGCGCACGGCGTCGTTCATGAACATGTAGGCGAGCTCCATCACGTCGTGCGAGAGCGTCGCCGAGAACAGCATGGACTGACGCTGGTCGACCGGCGGGCAGCGGCGCAGCAGGAAGCGGAGGTCCTTGATGAACCCCATGTCGAACATGCGATCCGCCTCGTCGATGACCAGCATCTCGACGGCGCGCAGATCGTAGACGTGCTGCTTCAGGTAGTCGATGAGCCGTCCGGGCGTCCCCACCAGGAGGTCGACGTCCTGCGTCAGGCTCTCGCGCTGCTTCTTGTAGTCGACGCCGCCGTAGACCGCCTGGATGACCAATCCGGTGTGTGCGCCGAGCATCGCCGCGTCGCTGGCGATCTGCACGGCCAGCTCGCGCGTCGGCGCGATCACCAGGGCGCGCGGCGCAGCCGGCCGCCGGGGCTTGCCCTGCTCGAGCAGCCGAGTGAAGACCGTGATGAGAAAAGCCGCCGTCTTGCCGGTGCCCGTCTGCGCCTGGCCCGCGACGTCCCGGCCGGCGAGCGAGAGCGGTAGCACCTTGGCCTGGATCGGGGTGCATTGCGTGAAGCCGGCATCCGAGATGCCGCGGCGTACCGGCTCGGGCAGCGAGAGCTCGTCGAAGCGAACGGGGCGCCCCTCGGAGCCGGCTGCTTTGGAGCCGGCGTCTGGAGCCGTGGAGGTCATCTCGGCGAGCTCTTCCCTCTGTGCGACATCGATCGCCGAGGTAGCAGACGGCTCGCCCCCCTTCCAGCACGCCCGGCCCGAGGCGGCGCTCGAGACGCGGAGGGGCCGAGCGATCCCCTGGCTCGGCACCGCTCGTCTCGCCCGATCCGCCGAGGGTGAGCGGGCGCCCGCGGCGCACCCGCGCGGCGAGCCACACCTCGGCGTTTGCGGTAACGTCTCGGTCGCCAGCGCAGGAGGCATTTCCATGGCGCAACGCAGGCTCGACGACCGCGAGATCGAGCAACGCCTTCGCGGGCTTCCCGCGTGGACGCTGCGCGACGGCAGGCTGCACCGCGAGTATCGCTTCGCCGACTTCGTCGCTGCCTTCGGCTTCATGGCCAGCGCGGCCCTGATCGCCGAGGCGATGAACCACCACCCGGACTGGACGAACGTGTACGCCGAGCTGCGCATCGATCTGTGGACCCACGATGCCGGCGGGATCACCGAGGACGACTTCACGCTGGCGGCACGGCTCGAGCAGCTCGCGCAGGGGCGTACGCGCAGCTGAGCGCGTGAGCAGAAGCTGCCTTGCGTCGCTCGGCACAGCTGGATGGCGACGCAGCCGCGACTGCGAATGCGGGCCCCGCGGCCCCTGCGCAGCCCCGCCGCGGGATACCCGCGCAGCCGGGCACGAGACCGATGCGCGGCCCACGCCGCAAAGGCCGCCCCGGGCGCGGCGCACCCCGGCTTCGCGCGCAGCCGAGCCGATCAGCGCAAGCCGAGCCAGGCGACCACGCCGACCACGATCACCTGCACCGCCGTCACCGCCACGCCGCGCCACTCGCCGGTGGAAAAGCCGGTGTAGACCAGCAGGGCGCAGACGGCCGCCGTCGCGCCCAGGGCCCAGCGCGCCGCCACCGCTCCCTCCCCCGCTTGCCGATCGCGTTCCATCGATTCCGGCGCCTCCTACTATGCCGGCGCGCCCCGCGTCGAGTGGGATCGACGCGCCGGGTCTGCACGCCCCACCGGCACGGCCGATCTCATGCACCCACGTCGCGCGCCTCGAGCACCGCGAGGCCCTTGGCCCGCAGCGCGCTTGCGAGCCCGGCGACGTCGTCGCCGGCCAGGGCGATGGCCGCACCGCCCCCACCGCCCCCGGTGAGCTTGGCACCCAGAGCACCCGCTTCGAGCGCCGCATCGACTGCCCGGTCGAGCTCGCCCGTCGACACGCCGCAGGCGCGCAGCAGGCCGTGGTTCATGGTCATCAGCTCGCCGAGGCGTGCGGCCTCGCCTCGCTCGATGCACCCTCGTGCCGCTCTCACCAGCTCTCCGATCGCAGCGAACACGGGCCGGTACACCTCGGGCGCCGCCGCCGCTCGCTCGCGCAGAGAGCCCACGGTCTGCGACGTCTCGTGGCGGCTCGCGGTCAGCAGCACGAGCAGCTCGAGCGGGCGAGCCGCGCGAACCGGCCGCGCCCGCGGCGGTGGGCCGGCCTCGAACCAGAGCAGACCACCGCGCGCGGCGGCCTCGCTGTCGACGCCCGAGGGCGTGCCGTGGAAGATCGCCTCGAGCCGGTGCGCACAGCACCCCAGCTCGGCCTGGTCGAGCGGGCGCCCGGCCGCAGCGGCCAGCGCCCGCAGCAGCGCCACGCAGAAGGCCGCGGAGCTGCCCAGGCCCATCGCCACGGGGAGGTCGCCCGCGACCCGCACCTCGAAGCTAGTGCTCGGCGGGATGTCGAGCAGACGGGCGGCCTCGATAAGCGCGCGCCTGGCTCGATCGTCCAAAGCGTCGCCATCATCTCGCGTCACGCCCGGCCGGATCGTCACCTCGACGCCACTCGAGATCCCGGTGACCAGCGCCGGTTGGCCGTGCACCACGGCGTGCTCGCCGAGCAGGATCAACTTGCCGCCCGCCCGCGCCGAGGTGCGCACCAACCCCGAGCGGGGGCCCGCCGGTCCGGAAGGGCTCATCGCGTACCTTCGCTGCCCGCTCCAGCTGGCCGAGCCTCCTCGCTCAACTCCTCGTAGAGCCGCCGGGCGCGCTCGACCTTCACCTCCCCGGCGGCGATCAGCGCTCGGGCGACTCGCTCGACGTCGTCGGGTGGCACTCCCGCCGCGGTCGCCACGGCGCGCGCGTGGCGCGCCATGTGGCCACGCTGGATGCCCTCGGTGGCCAAGGCGCGCAGCGCGGCGAAATTCTGCGCGAGCCCCACGGCCGCCATGATCTCGGCGAGCTCGCGCGCGTTGCCGGCGCGCAGCAGCTTGAGGGCGAGGCGCACGCGGGGGTTGCCGTCCACCGTCGCCCCGACCGTCCCCACGGCCACCGGCAGCTCGATGCACCCGACCAGGGAGTCGCCCTCGACGCGCCAGCGCGAGAGCGCGCCGTAGGTCCCCTCGCGCGCGGCGAAAGCGTGCGCCCCGGCCTCGAGTGCGCGCCAGTCGTTGCCCGTAGCCAGGGCGACGGCGTCGATGCCGTTCATGATCCCCTTGTTGTGCGTGGTGGCACGATAGGGATCCGCCTCGGCGAACAGGCTGGCCAGCTCCACCGCCGCGGCGACGTCCTCGCCGCGACGCCCCGCCTGCTCGAGTGCGTCGAAGGGGTAGCGCACGCGGGCACGCGCCAGCCGGCGGTCGGTCAGGTTGGAGAGGATCCGCAGATGCGCCACGCCGCCGGAGAGCTCGGCCAGGATCGGCGCCGCACCCTCGGCGATCGTGTTGATCGCGTTGGCCCCCATCGCGTCGCCGACCTCGACCAGCAGGTGCACGACGACGAAGACCCGGCCGAGCGGCGCATGGATCACCCGCGTCTCCACGCCTCGGGCGCCGCCCCCGCGTCGCGCCATGCCCGGCTCGATCGCATCGACGCGGGCACGGATCTCCGGCTCGGCCTCGCCAATCCGCCGGCAGGCCGCCTCGGGATCAGCGACGTCGGTGAGCTGCACCTGTGCGATCATGCACGGCGGGTCGCTCTCCGCGAAGAAGCCGCCCGCGGCGCGCGCCAGGCGCGCAGCATTGCTCGCCGCGGCGATCACCGAGGGCTCCTCGGTCACCATCGGAACGAGGATCTCGCGACGGTTCACGACGAAGTTGAGCGCCACGCCGAGCGGCAGCGCGTGGATCCCAATGGTGTTCTCCGTCAGGCGAGCAGCCGTCTCGAGCGAGAGAGGCGCTTCGTCGAGAAGCGCTCCCGCCTCCTGTGGCGTGAGATCCGCCACCTCGGCGATCAGGCGCTGGCGCTCGAGCACCGACAGCCCGTGGAAGCCGGGCAGCCGCGAGCTGCGTTGCTCGCTCATCTCGAGGCCCCCCGCCGCGCGCCCGGCTTCGTCCCGCGCGGCCGCCAGCGCTCCAGATCCGCCCCCAGCACCCGCGGTGCACGGCGCAGATCGCGCAGGCATCGGCTGCCGGTGAGCAGCATCGCGGCGCGCAGCTCGGCGATCAGCCGGTCGACGAGGTCCCGGGCGCCGGACACCCCCGCCTGCCGGTACGCCTGATACACGGGCAGAGCCACGCCGGCGGCCGAGGCGCCCAGGGCAATCGCCCGCGCGACGTCGAGGCCGCTGCGCACCCCTCCGCTGGCCACCGCCGTCAAGCCCAAGCCCTGCAGCTGCAGCATGCTCGCCGCCGTGGGGATGCCCCAATCGCGCAGCGTATCCCCGAGCGCCGCTGCCGCCTCGCCCCGTAGCGCCTCGATCCGCACCCAAGAGGTGCCGCCGGCACCCGAGACGTCGACGTGTCGGACGCCGGCCCTCTTGAGGCGCAGCGCGACCGCGCGGGAGATCCCGCAGCCGGTCTCCTTGGCGATCACCGGCACGGCAAGGCCGCGCACCAAGCGCCGGAAGGTCGCCGTACCGTCGCGAAAGTCGCGGTCGCCCTCGGGCTGGACCAGCTCCTGGGCGACGTTCAGGTGGACGCAGAGCGCGTCCGCATCGAGGGCTGCGACGAGCGGCGCAAACGCGTCCGTCGGCATGGTGCGCGCCTGCGCGAGGCCGATGTTCGCCAGCAGCACGGTGCTCGGCGCGAACTCGCGGATGCGGAACGTCCACTCGCTCGCGGGCCGGCTCTGCATCGCGCGCTGGCTGCCGACACCGAAGGCGATCCCTCGCTCCTCGGCGATGCGCGCCAGGTCGCGGTTCACGGCGAACGCGGCCTCGGTGCCACCGGTCATACCCGTGATCACCAGGGGCGCGGCCAGGCGCTTGCCCAGCCATCGCGTGCCGCAGTCGATCTCCTCGAGCGCCAGATCCGGCAGGGCGTCGTGCACCAGCTCGACCTGCTCGAGGAGCGTGGTCTTCACCGCAGACCCCACGTCCTCGCGCAGGCATAGATCGAGGTGCGCCTGCTTTCGTGCGGCGATCGCGTCGAGCACCCGTCCGCGGCGCGCATCAGCCATTGCCCACCCCCTCTGGCGCGCTCGTCCGCTCGCGGCGCAGGCCGTCGACCGCGATCGGGACATCGAGCGGCTCGAGCCCACGGCTTCGCCACGCCGCGCGAAGCCGCTCCCGGTCGCCGTCCGCCACCACGGCGACCGCGCAGTCGCCGCCCCCGGCCCCCGACGGCTTGACGACGGCGCGCAGCCCGACGCCGGCGGCAGCGGCGCTGCGCAGCTCTCGCGTCAAGACTGGGAATCCGACCAGCGGCGCCAGACGCCCGAGCAGATGGCCCGCGAGCTCGATGGCCTGCATCACCTCGTCCCCATCGCCCGCCTCGCACGCGCTTCGCAGCTGCCGCGCAGCGTGGCTCATCCCCGAAGTCCAGGCGGTGAGCGCCGCAGCTCCGACCGAGCGGCGCCCGGCGTCGATCCGCGCACCGAAGCGCGAAACACGCGGGCCGCTGCGCGCCTGGCGGCGCGTGGCGACGACCTCGAGAGCGAGCCCCTGTGGAAGTGCCAACCGGGCGAGCTCGACGGTCGTCGACCCGACGGCCCAGGCGGCCCCCTGGGCGACGTCCCGCGGGGTGTGGCGCGAGTCGAGGCCACGCGTCCAGACCAGACCGCCGATCATCGAGGCGACCACGTCCGCACCCGAGCCACCGCCTTGCGCGAGGCGGTGCGCGGCGATGCCCACGGCGAGGCAGCGCACGATGCCTGCGTGCGGCCCAGGCCGGCTCGCGGCAGCCGCAGAGCCCGGCAAGCCCGCAGGTTCCAAGCTCTCGCCCGCCAGCGCCGCGATCGCCCCGACCGTCGCGGCTGCCGCCGCCGCGCTCCCGCCCAGGCCGAGCTTGACTGCACCTGCGTCGAGATCGCTCTCGGTCTCGATCTCGAGATCGACCCCGTCGACGGCGAAGACCCGCGCCGCGAGCAGGGCCGCGGCAGCCACGAAGCGCAGCTCTCGCGGCGTGTCGATCTCCCGGCGAGCGATCGGCCCCTCGTGCTCGACGCCGGCACTGCGCAGGCGGAGCCGACCCGGGCCGCGGCACGATCGGACCCGGCAGCGCAGGCGACGTCCCATGGCCGCGATCACAGCGTCCCCGCCGCGGCTCACGGCGTACTCACCCGAGACGAAGATCTTCCCGGGGGCCGAGACCGTCAGCTCCACGGCTGGTGCCCTTCGACCATCGCCACGCCCGGCCCCGGCCTCGACTCGATGACGCGCAGGACCCCCGGCGTCGCGGCGAGCGCCGCCCTCACCTGCGCGAGATCCGCGAGACGGCACAGCACCTTCACCTGCGGCCCGGCGTCGATGGTGAAGTACGCAGGAACCCCGGAGCTGCGCAGCTCGTGCACGGCCTGCATCACGGCCACGGTCACCGGCGTCCAGTACAGCACCGGCGGCCGGGCCGCGATGGCGGTTGCGTGCATGCGCAGACAGTTCTCCTCCGCTACCCTGCCGACCCGATCGAGATCCTGGGCGCCGATCGCTCGACGCATCTCGGCGAGGTCGCCCTCCTGGGCCGCGACCCAGCCGGCGAACAGAGGCGAGCTCTCCACGACGTGCCGCATGGCATCCCGTGACGCGATGGCCTTGCGGGCGTCGCTCACCACGGCGACGGCAACCCCGATCGGCCAGCCATGCTCCTCGAGCAGCTGCACCGCCGTCGAATCGCCGCCGTCCGCCCGCTGGCCACGCTGCCACTCGACCCAGCCGCCGTAGACCGATCGCGCCGCCGACCCCGAGCCCCGGCGGGCGACGGCCGAGAGCTCGGCGAGCGACATGCGGAGCCCGCAAAGCGAGGCCCCGGCGGCGGCCACCGCACAGTAGATGGCAGCCGACGACGCCAGACCGGCACCAACCGGGAAGTTCGCCTCCACGTCGACGCGAAGCACCGGGGCGGCATCGCTGGCGCGCGAGAGCAGATCGAGGAACTCCGCCATCCGCTCGCCGG
This sequence comes from uncultured Enterobacteriaceae bacterium, assembly GCA_964529315.1. Taxonomy (GTDB): domain Bacteria; phylum Desulfobacterota; class Binatia; order UBA12015; family UBA12015; genus CAZGUU01. The sequence goes on along the minus strand of CAZGUU010000057.1, from coordinate 13,508 downwards.
CAAGGCCCCCCACCGCGACGCCGTCCTGGACGAAGCGAGCCCCCGCTCCGCCTGCGGCAGCCTCCACCCTCGCGGTGGCCTGCAGCCCACCCAGGGTGACGGAGATGCTCCCGGTCGCCGGCAGGTTCAGCGCCTCGTCGCGCTTACCCCAGTACTTGACCAGTGCGACGTTGGCGCACGCACGCGCCGTGGCACTTCCCAAGATCGACCCCCTGCTCTCCCGGTTCGGCAACTCGCCCGCGTCCACCCGTCCCCGGCCGCGTACGTCCTCCACGGTCGGCACGCTACGAAGCCCCGATACGGATCCGCCGGACGCCGCGCCAGGGGCGTCCGGCCGCTAAAATCCTGTGGGAGCGTCATCGAATTGCCGCATCGAGCACCCTTCGGCACGGGATGCGCCCCGCAAATCCTTGGTGATCCACCCTGTCCGGGGGCACATGGATTGCTCCCTGGGGACGAGCGCACGACTTCACTGCAGCGTTTGAGGGAAACGGGTGCGGGGGCGAGCTCACGAAACGGGGGACTCCGGCCGGCGGTCGGGGCCAGGAGGTAGGAAGACGATGTCCAAGAGTTCGGGCCTTTCCATTCGAGACATGCGCAACAAGCTCTCGATGACCCAGGAGGAATTCGCGCACGCGCTCGGGATCACGGTGAGCACGGTGAATCGCTGGGAGAACGGCCACTCGGAGCCCAGCAAGCTCGCTCGGGCCACGATCACGCGACTCGCCGAGAGCCACGCCATCTTCGTCAAGCCGAGTCCGCGCAGCGGGCTGGCCATTCTCGGGGCGGAGCCTCCCGAAGGCTAGCCTGCTCCTTGCGCGAACCGGCTCCCGAGACTAGGCCGGCAGCCCCTCGACGACCGGCGGGACGTCGCCGGGCTCGCCCTCGTGCGGCATGCGAACCTTGAGCCCTAGGACCGCACCGAGGGTGACCCACGAGTCCTCGTTGAGCATCAGGAGAGCGACGTCTCGCTCGGTCAGCAGGGGTTCCATGGGTGCGAGCTTAAGGCCGCTTGCTCGCGGGTCAACCTCCCGCGTCCCCACGGTCGTGAGAGAACGCCGCCCGGGATGCCTCGGCCCCCCTCGCCTCGCAAGACCGGGTACTCAGCGACGCCGTGTACGGCCCGCCATGCGGCGCGCGGCCGATCCGGCGCCCGGCCGTCCCACCCTCCGATCGACCAGGGCGTCGGCGCGCGCCAGCAGGTGATCGTTCCCGGTACGCTTCTCCACCATGTAGCTCATGTCCCCCAGGTCGTGGACCAGCATCTTCACGGCCTGCTCACGCCAGCCCGGATCGGGAACCACCTGGAGCAGGTCGATGACCACGTCCTCGAGCTCGGAGCTCTCCAGATCGACCGCCATCTCGAGAGCCCGCTCGGGTGCGATCCCTCGGCGCAGCTCGCGCCTGTAGGCGGTCAGCAACGAGCGCAGCCGGACACCGATCGTGGTGTCGAACGACACCTTGACCCCGCTGCCGAGCGACGGTTCGTTCCTGGCGATGCAGCCGACGAGCAGCAGGGCGCCACAGTGGCCAGCCTCGTGGCGCGCCATCTTGAACCAGAACTGGCGCAGCTCCGGGTCACCCGCGAAGGCACACATGAGCTCGGCGTAGAACTCCATGGTCCGTCGCTCGAGCTCGAGCGCGACTTCCAGCACCTCGCCGATCTTCGTGCGCCGTACCGCGCGCGCCATCGCGAGTATGTCTAGCAGGGGATTCCCGAACCAGTAAGCCTCCGGCCCTCTCGAGCTCGACGACACCACCCAGACGTCAGACCACCTCACTCGCGTCGGGTCGCTGCGAGCTGGCTGGCGAGCGCGGGGCGCGCGGGCATCCACACGGCCCTCCATCTCGCCCCACATGCCCTCCGTGGTCAGCCGGGTTGTGTTAGGCAGCCCGACGGTGTCCGATCCACAGTGCGAGAAGGCCTTCGCGGCGGCGCTCGCCGAGCTGGCCAGGCTACACGCAAGCGCGCTGCTGCTGCGCCATGCCGCAGCAGCAGCGCACGATGCCCTTGCCGAGGGGCTGGGAATCGGGGACCGCGTTCGCCGCGCGGCGCGCCAGGGGGAGAGCCATCGCCCGGACGAGCGGGACTACGCCGCGCTGGCATCGGTCGTCGAGCGGTTGGGCGCGGAGCTGGCCCGGGCTCTGGCGCGGCCGGAGATCTCCGAGCTGCGCCAGGCCCTGGGTTGGGGCGACACCCAACGCATCGCGGCCCTGGCCGACGCCGTGTTCGCCGGCCTGCAGCCCCTCCCGGGCGAGCAGGCTTTCGGCTACCTGCCCGTGGCCCTGCGCGCGCGGCATCGCGGCGAGCGCATCCTGGCCCCGGAGGCGGTGGCGCGAGGCGTCGCTCTCAGGCTCGAGGGCGGCCTGCGCGACGACTCCGAGATCGCGTCAGAGCAGACCTCCGACCCGATCCCCGAGGCGATCCTGCTCGCGCCGTCGCTCGACAGCTGCGGCTCCGAGGTCGCGATCCGCGTCGCCCTGGGTGGCAAAGGGGCGGTCGCCTTCCGCCATGCCGACACCGGCGACCTGTGGCTCTTCTGCCCGCGAGGCCCTGGGCCGCTCAGCGTCGTGGCGGCCGGGCACGCCGAGGACGAATGGTGGGCGGCCAGCCCCCTGCCCTACACGGTCTACCTGGCACGTCTGCGCGAGGCCTTGCTCGGGCACGGCCTCGAGCTCTGCAGCGAGCCCGCCCAGCCGCCCGAGGAGCACCCCCGGGGGTCATGAGCTCAGCGATCGTCCCCCGTCCAACGAACCGTGCCGCGGCCATCGAGATCTGCCGGCGTGACGAAGTACGAGCCGTCGGTGGTCACGTTCCAGACGCCCGCTGCCGCCTCGATGTCGCCACCGCTCATGGCTCCGGCCAGGCCGCCGACCTCCGCCCCGACCAGGCCGATCACCAGCTTGAGCGGAAAGAACACCGTATTGATCAGGAGCGCACCCATGCCGAGGTTGTGCTCGACCACCTTGTCCCAGCCCGGCGGCGCCAGCGGGCGCTGCGAGGCGTAGGCATCCTCCTGCGGCGGCACGGCGGCGATGTCCGCCCACTGCCCTGCCTGCTGGGCGCGAGCCGGCGCGACCAGCGCCACCAAGAGTGTCGCCCCGAGCAACCCGATCCCCGCCAGCCGTACCATCCCTCGCATGGTTGCCTCCCCCGGGTCTCCACGATCCCGCACCGGGACTTCCCCGGGCCCGGACCGCCTCGCCCTTGATTCCCATCGGCTGCTTTCCGTATCGGGGTAAGCTCGCCTCGAACGCGGCCCGCTGCCGTCACGCATACCACGGAGTTCCACGGAGCGGAAATGACCCTGTTCGCACGCTGCTTCCTGCTCGTCTTCTGTCAGCTCGGGGTCGGCGGGCTCCTCTCGCTGGCCGTGCCACCGTTCCACGACCTCGAGCGCGGCTTCTACAAGTCCAGCGCGGGGGTGTTTCTCTCCTCGGCGCTGATCGGTGGGGCGGGGAGCGTCTACCTGCACCTCACCCGAGACGCCAGCGGCGTTGGACCGCTCGAAGCCCTGCTGTGGATCGTCACCCTCGGGCTGTTCGCCGGGTACATGGCGACGCTCTGGGGCGAGGCCGTGACCCTGCGTGCCCGGCTCTACCCGGCCACGCTAGCAGCCGGTCTGGCCGCGCTCGGCACGAGCGCCTGGTCGCTCGCCGCCGGCCAGGGCCCTTGGCTCGCCGCGCTGGCCGTGGCCAGCTCCTGGACCTCGGCCGCGGCACTCGGCTCCGTGACGACCGGGATGCTCATCGGCCACTGGTACCTGATCGACCCGGGCCTGGACATCGAGCCCTTCCGGCGCTGCTTCCGGTTCTTCGTCCGGACGCTCTGGGCACAGATCGCGGTCTTCGTGGGCATCACGGGCGCCCTGCTCGCCGGCGGGTCGGGAGAAGCGGCGGCGGGCCACCTCGACCTGCTCGGGCTCCGCGTGCTCCTGGGCCCCCTGGCGGCGCTGGCCATGGCAGCGATGATCGCCCGTGTCCTCGCGATCCCCCAGACCATGGCCGCAACCGGGCTCTTCTACATCGCCACCCTCGCCGTCCTAGTCGGCGAGTTCCTCGGCCGGTACTTCACCTTCCGCACCGGCTTGCCTCTCTGAGGCTTCGCCGCCCGGGCCGGGCATCGGCGCGGCGCGCGGCGGCACGGCGAACAGCTTGGTCACTCGCAGGCCGTGCGAGGTCCAGCCGACGTCGTAGCCGACTTCCATCGCGGCTTGGAGGGGGCATGGCGTCCCCGCCGCGGCCAGGGAGCCGAGAAGCTCGGCGTGCTCGAGCTCGAAGGGGATCTCCCTGCCACTCGAGGTGCGCACCACGCCGGCGCGCAGACCGCGCCAGAAGCGCACCACGGTGCCGCGGTAGAAGGGCTCCGCTTCGGCTTCGGGCAGGGGCTCCTCGCCTGCCGCCGACGCCGGCTGCGCGTCTTCGTCGGGCTCGATCACCGCACCTCGCGCTGCGCAGCACCCCGGGCCACCACGTCGAGCGTCTCGATCCCGACCCGCTCGACGAACTCGGCGTAGCGCTCGCCGTCGCGTCGCTCCTGGGCGTACTGCCGGGCCAGGGCGGCGATCACCCGCGGGGCATCCGGCTCCGCGTAACGCCCGACCAGGCGCTGGCCGATCCGCGTTCGCCCCTCACCCACCGCGCCGCCCAGCAGCAGCGAGTAGTGCGGTCGCTCGACGTCGTCATCCTCCTTGGCCATCATGCCCGTCAAGCCGATGTCGCCGATGTGGTGCTGCCCGCAGGAGTTGGGGCAGCCGCTGATCTTGACGTGAAACGGCCCGAGCGCCTTCTCGTCGAGCCCGTCCTCGCGGAGGTGGCGGCGCACCCCGTCGCCCACGCCCATCGAGCGCGTGACCGCCAGGCTGCAGTAGTCGAGCCCGGGGCAGGAGACGACGTCGGTGAGCAGCGAGGCCCCCCCTTCGGCCAGGCCGAGATCGACCAGCGCGCCGTGCAGCGCCGGCAGGGCGGAGCGTCTCACCCAGGGCAGGACCAGGTTCTGCTCGTTGGTCGCCCGCGCCGTTGCGTTGCCCAGCTCGCGAGCCAAGCGGGCGATCGCGCGCAGCTGATCGACCTCGACGTCGCCCAGCGGCAGCGTGACCGTCGCGGCACAGAACGCGGGATCGCGTTGCGCCGCGGCGTTGGTCTGCGCCCAGGCCGCAAAGCCGGGGCGCGCCGGCACAGGCTCGCTGACGGCGGCTGGCGGTGCCATGCGGTAGCTGGCCAGCGCCTCGCGCAGATCCCCGCGCAGCGCATCGCCGCGCTCTTGCTCGACCGCCGCGACCTCGGCCTCGACCTGGCGTACGAATGCTTCGGCGCCGAGCTTGCGGACCAGGAACTTCAGGCGTGCCTTGTGCCGGTTCTTGCGCTCGCCGCCGCGGTGCTGCACCCGCACGATCGCCTCGCACCAGATCAGGACGTCCTCTGCCGGCACGAAATCGGCCACCGGGACCGCCAGGACGGGCGAAGGCCCGAGCCCGCCTCCCGCCCAGACCGAGAACCCCGGCCGTCCGTCGTGCAGCCGCGCGTAGAGCCCGATGTCGTTGATCGACGCCTGGGCGCAGTCGCTCGGGCACCCCTCGACGGCGATCTTGAACTTGCGCGGCAAGGTGAGGTTCAGCGGGTTGAAGAGGAAATCGTCGTGGATCGCCATCACGTAGGGCGTCACGTCGAACGGCTCGTCGGGCGAGACGCCGGCGAACGGGCAGCCCGTCACGTTGCGCAGGCTGTCGGAGCAGGCACCCCGCGTCGTGACTCCGACCGCCTCGAGCCGTGCGTAGATGTCGATCACCTTGTCGAGCGGCACCCAGTGGATCTGGACGTCCTGGCGCGTCGTGACGTGGGCCACCCCTCGCCCGTAGTCCTGGGCGATGGCCGCGAGAGCTTCCATCTGCGGGCTCGTCATGAGCCCGCCCGGCAGCTTGATGCGCTGCATGTAGCTGGTGTGGTCGAGCTGATAGTACAACCCGTACGACAGGCGGATCGGGCGAAACTCGGAGTCCTGCAGCTCTCCCCGGCGGTAGGCGTCCACCCGGCCGGCGTGCAGGGCACGAGCCTCGTCGAATTGCTGCTTGGTGGGCTTCATCGCGGCGCGCACTCCTCGGGCGATTTCAAGCAGGCCCGCCCCCCCCATGCAACGACCGACGGGCTGGCCTCCCGGCCACGCCACGCCCTTTCACCCGCGCGCGTTTTTGCTAGGCGAGAAGCGATGCTGTTCTGGCTGCACGTCGTGGCGACGGGCCTGTTCATCGGCTCCACCGCCGGCCTGGCACTATTCGTCGTACCGCGCTCCCGGCGCTCGGCCGACCCGACCTCCCGCCTCTCAAGCCTGGTGCGCGCCCTGCGCTTCTACGATCCCCTGGCCATCGGCCTGCTCGGCGTGATGGTGATGACCGGCGCCTGGAGCGTCACCGGCTACAAGGAGAGCCTCGGCGAGGCTTACTTTCGGGCCTTCGGCGCGCACCTGGCCACCAAGCTCTCGCTCGCCTTCCTGGTCGTCATGCTCGGCACCTACCTGACGCTCGGCCTGGGCCACCGCCTGGTCCGACAGCACGAGTGGGGCGATCCGATGGACGAGCGCAAGCTCGCCGGCGTGCAGCGCCGCCTGGTGGCCGGCGCCTGGCTCACGGTGCTCTTCACCGTCGCGACGATCGCGGCGGCCGTGCGGAGGTAGGTCCGGGATGAGCGCCTTTGCCCAGCTGCTCGAGCATGCCGCCTTCTCGTCCGAGAAGATGCGCAAGACGAGCGTCTTCGACTCCGCCGGCATGTTCTGCGACGTCTACGGCTTCGAGCCCGGCCAGTCCCAGGCGGGACACGTGCATCCCGGCTCGGACAAGGTCTATCTGGTGGTCGAGGGAGAGGCGGAGATCCGCATCGGCAGCGACACGCGCCGCCTCTTGGCCGGAGGCCTGGCGCATGCCGCACCGGGCGTCGAGCACGCGGTGACGAATCCGGGCCCCGAGCGGCTCGTGCTGCTGGTCTTCATGGCGCCCAAGCCCTGACTCGCGCCGCGAGCCGGCGACGATTCCGAGGAGGTATTCCGAAATGCTGATTCCAGCGACCCAGCTTCGCGCCGGGATGGTCATCAAGTACAACAACGATCTCTACCGCGTGATGACCGTCACGCACATCACGCCCGGCAACTGGCGGGGCATGGTCCAGTCCAAGCTGCGCAGCCTGCGCACGGGCAACGCCACCGAGAACCGGTTCCGCTCCGAGGACAAGGTGGATCGCGTCACGCTGGAGCAGCACGAGATGGAGTATCTCTACTCGGACGGCGACCAGTACCACTTCATGAACACGGAGAGCTACGAGCAGATCGGGCTCTCGGCCACCGACCTCGGCGACGCGGCGAGCTACCTCCTGCCGAACCTCAAGATCAACGTCGAATTCCACGAGGGCACGCCGATCGGCGTCTCGCTCCCCAAGACGATCGACCTGAAGGTGACCGAGACCGCGCCCGGCCTGAAGAGCGCGACGGTGACCAACGCACTCAAGCCCGCCACGACCGAGACCGGTCTGGTCGTCCCGGTGCCCAACTTCATCGACGTGGGCGACGTCATCCGGGTCGATACGGAAAGCGGCGCCTACGTCTCCCGGGCCAAGGGGGACTGAGCCCGATGCGCCCTCGAGCCGCTCGCGCGGGCGCGGCCAGGGCTCGTAGCGACACGGCCCCAGGATCGGCCGATGCCCGATCGCGGCGGGCGCCCGCAGGAGAGGGAAGCACGTCGCGCGACAGCGCCTGCTCGAGCGACGAGCCGCTCAGCGCCCCTTCCACTGGGGCTTGCGCTTCTCGGCGAAGGCGCGCGGCCCCTCGAGCATGTCCTCGGAGCGGAACAGCTCGCCGATCGCCGGGTAGTTGCGCACCGAAACGCTCTCGCGCAGCGGCTTGTCCAGCGAGTCGAGCGCGGCCTGCTTGGTCGCCCGCACGCTGAGCGGCGAGCACTCCAGGATGCGCTCGGCCCAGCGGCCGGCGGCGGCATGGAGGTCTGCGAGCGGGACGACCTCGTTGACCAGGCCGAGCTCCAGGGCGCGAGCGGCGCCGATCGGCTCTCCGGTCAGCATCATGCCCATCGCCACCTTGAGCGGGACCTGCCGCGGCAATCGCTGCGCTCCTCCCGCCGCGGCCGCCAAGCCCACGCGCGGCTCGGGGAGCCCGAAGCGCGCGTTCTCGGCCGCGACGACGATGTCGCAGGCCAGGGCGATCTCGAAGCCGCCGCCCAGGGCGAATCCATTCACCGCGGCGATGATCGGCTTGGTCATGTCGAACCGCGCGCAGAGCCCGGCGAATCCCCCGGGGGGCAGCTTGGGGATTCGCCCCTGATTCTGGGCCGTCCACTTGAGATCGTTGCCCGCCGAGAAGGCGCGATCACCAGCCCCCGTCAGCACGGCGACCCAGAGCTCGGGATCCGCGGCGAACTCGTTCCAGATCCTCTCCAGCTCTTCGTGGCAGGGCGGGTGGAGCGCGTTCATCACCTCGGGGCGGCTCATCGTCACCCAGGCGACCCGACCCCGCTTCTCGAATCGGACGAATTCTGAGCTCACCTCGACCTCCTCTGGCGGTCCATCTGCCACAAGCTGCCGCAAGCCGGGCCCGCGCCGCAAGCGGTCGCGCGTCGAGCGCCGGCCCACGGCGCCACGCGCACGGCTTGCCGCCGGGCCCCGCCATGGCGTACCAGGTGCACCGATGAGCGACATGCCCGCGAGCACCCCGGCGTCCGCGCCCTCGATGGGCTCTCCGAGCGATGGGCCGGCCATCCTGCACCGGCGCATCGACTGCGGCGAGGTCACGCTCGACTGCGCTCTCGCCGGGCCGGACGATGGCCCGCTGGTCGTTCTGCTGCACGGCTTTCCCGAAGCCTGGTACTCGTGGCGCCACCAGATCGCAGCCCTGGCGCCGCGCTTTCGCGTCGCGGCACCCAGCCTGCGCGGCTACGGCGCGAGCGACCGGCCAGCCGACATCGATGCCTACCGCATCGACCGACTGGTGGGCGACGTTCACGGGTTGATCCGAGCACTGGGCCGAGAGGACGCCTGCGTGGTCGCGCACGACTGGGGCGGCGGCATCGCATGGGCCTTCGCCATCGACCGCCCGCAGGCCTGCCGCAAGCTCGTGGTGTGCAACTGCCCGCACCCTGCCGCGATGCTGCGCGCCCTGCGCTCGAACCCGCGCCAGATGCTGCGCAGCTGGTACATGCTGTTCTTCCAGATCCCCGCCCTGCCCGAGTGGCTGCTCTCGCGTGGCGACTTCCGCCTGGTCGAGCGCGGCTTGCGCAGCACTGTACGCCGCCGGGACCGAGAGGTGTTCAGCGACGCGGACATCGAGCAGATCAAGCGCGCCTTGCGGCCGCCCGGGGCGATGTCGGCCGCGTTGAGCTACTACCGCGCCGCGATGCGCAACCGACGCCTCCTCGAGCGCTACGCCCACGGCTCGATCGAGTGCCCGACGTTGCTCATCTGGGCGGAGGACGACGTCGCGCTGGGCAAGGAGCTGACCTACGGCCTGGAACCGCTGTTCCGCGGGCCCTTCTCCATCCGCTACCTACCCAACTGCAGCCACTGGGTGCAGCAGGAGCGGCCCGAAGAGGTGAGCCAGGCCCTGCTGGATTTCCTGGGCGACGGCTGAACGCAACGGCGCAGGCCGGCTGCGCAAGACGTGCGCTTGCGCCAGGGCCCGCATCGAGTGAGAACGCGTACTCCGCGCGCGACCGTGGCGCCTGGACGCGGTCCACCGCAAGAGATCGTGGGCTCCAAGCGCGACGACCGAGCGCTGCCGCCGCGCCGCCTGCGGGAGCGGACAGATCGGCTGCCACTCGGGCGCGTGCCACCGCCTCGGGACGGGTGTCACCGCGCGAGCTCGTGTGTCCACTCGCATCGCGGGCAGGTCACCCCTCGAACGCACTGGACTGCCTTGCGCAACCGGGATATACGGGGAGAAGCGGCTCGGGCGGTCACAGCGCCCGAAGAGCTCGTCCGCGCCGGGTTGGGCCGACGCGGGTGGCGGGCCGCTCCGGCGAGGGGGCAGCGGCGGTCTCCGGACCGGGTTGCGGGTCTGGACCCGCGGGCTGCCGTGCCGCCAGATCTCCGATGGTCGAGGCGCTAGCGGCGTCGCCGGGAAAAGGAGGTGATCCAGTCGTGAGCGAAAGTAGTCAGCAGGTGGACTGTGAGGTGGTGGCCTCCTAGGCCCGGCTACGACGGATTTCCCGTGGTCGCCTGGGAGAAGCCAGGCACCACCGACCCCGAGGGCTCCTCGCTTCACCGGCGAGGCCGGGCGCCATGGAAAGCGCGCCCGTGAAGCGGCCCTCGGGGTTCTTTTTTCTCGCGCCCGCGCCTCAGCGGCCGCCCGAGGCTCGTGACGGGGTCGCATGCTCGGCTTCGCGCCCGGCACGCGCAGCGTCCTTGCCGTCGTCGAGCATCGCGGCGAGGTCGGGCCTCATGTTGACGAACTTGACCTCGGCCCAGCTTCCCGTCAGCTCGATCGCCGAGAGCGCCCCGTTGTCCAGGCGCAGCCGGCGGAACTCGGTCAGATCGAGACCCAGGCAGCCGGCGACCACCAGGCGCAGCGGATCGCCGTGCGAGACAACCAGCGCCGGAGCACCGGCCGATCGCTCCGCGATGCGCGCCATCGCCGCGTAGACGCGATCGCGCACCGCGAGCAGGCTCTCACCTCCCCCGGGGATCGGCGTACCAACGGGGTCGTCCTGCAGCTCCGAGAGCGCGCCGTTGCGCAGCAGCTCGGCGAAGGTCGCGCCCTCCCAGGCCGCGTAGTCGACCTCGGTCAGGCCCTCCTCCTCGATCACCGGAACCCCGACCAGCGCCTGCGCCACGAGATCCGCGGTGCCGCGCGCCCGAGCCAGAGGGCTGGTCCACACCGCCTCGATGCCCAGGCCCTGGAGATGGGGTGCCAGGCCACGGATCTGGCGCTCCCCCACCTCGCTCAGCGGGATGGCCAGGCGACCCATGACCCGGCGCTCGAGGTTCCATTGCGTGGCGCCGTGGCGCAGCAGGAAGAAGCGCCCGCGGCCGGGAAAGGGCTGCATCGCTCAGCCGGCCGACTCGCCGTGTCCTGCACGCAAACCGCAGAACTCCTCGTAGTCGACCAGCTCGGTGACCGTGGGCTGCTCGCCGCAGACCGGGCACTCCGGGTCGCGGCGCAGCTTCATCTGCTTGATCTCCATGGCCAGCGTGTCGAAGTGCAGCAGTCGTCCGACCAGCGGGCGCCCCACGCCGAGGATCAGCTTGACCGTCTCGACGGCCTGCACGCACCCGACCAGGCCGGGCAGCACACCCAGGACGCCGGCCTCCTGGCAGGACGGCGCGGCTCCCGGCGGCGGCGGCTCGGGAAACAAGCAGCGGTAGCAGGGGCCCTTGCCGGGGTAGAAGACGGTCGCCTGCCCCTCGAACTGGAAGATGCTGCCGTGGACGTTGGGCTTGTCGGTGAACACGCAGGCATCGTTCACCAGGTAGCGGGTCGGGAAGTTGTCGCAGCCGTCGACCACGATGTCGTAGTCGGCGAACAGCCGCAGGACGTTCTGCGAGGTCAGCCGCTCGCGGTGTCCGATCACCTGGACGTCGGGGTTCAAGCCCTGCAGCGTGCGCTGCGCCGACTCGACCTTCGGCATGCCGATGCGGTCGTCCGAGTGCAGGATCTGCCTCTGCAGATTGGAGCGATCGACGACGTCGTCGTCGACGATGCCCAGCGTCCCAACGCCGGCCGCCGCCAGGTAGTATGCCGTCGGCGAGCCGAGCCCACCCGCTCCGATCAGCAGGACACGAGCCTCGAGCAGCTTGGCCTGCCCCGACTCTCCGACCTCGGGGAGGAGAAAGTGGCGGCTGTAGCGCTGCAGCTGCTCGGGCGTGAAGCGACGGTCGGCGCGCCACTCGTAGCCCGCGCCCTTCCAGGCCCCATAACCACCGGCCATCGAGGAGACCTTGCGGTAGCCCATCTGCTTGAGCATGTGGCCGGCGATCAGCGATCGGCCGCCGCTCTGGCAGTATGCGATGATCTCCGCCCCGCGATCGGGAATCGCCTCCTCGATGCGCATCTCGAGGAAGCCTCGAGGTAGGGAGAGCGCCCCCGGGAGATGCCCCTCGCGGTACTCCTCGCGCTCGCGCACGTCGACCAGGATCACCTCTCTCCCGTCGGCCGCCACGCGCTCTCTCACCTGGTCGATCGATACCTCGGGGACGGCCGCGCGGGCCTCGTCCATGATGTCCTTGAAAGTTCGCTGCATGGATGCTCCTCCGCTCGCACTTGCCGTCCTAGCAGAAAGCAAAGCCTGTTGCGGCCTTCGAGTCGCAGGCGGCGCGGGGACGGCGACACCCCGCAGGACGCGATCCTACGCTGCCTGAGCGCGGGGCCCGCGGCACGGCCCGGGCCGTCACCGCGTGGAGGCGCTCCGTGCAGCCACCGCGCGGCAGGCCAGCCGCCGGGTCAGTGCCACGGCTCCTCTTCCTGGCGTGTGCCCGACGGGCCGAAGCCCCGGTCGGCGAGGCGGAACTCGATGATCTCGAGCAGGCGCTCCGATCGGGTCGCGGCATCTGGGCACTCGAGCAGGGCGAGCTTCTCGATCGCCGCCAGCTCGAGCGCGAAGGCGAGGGCGTTGATCAGCTTCTCGACGTCGGTCGGCAGCTTGCCCCAGAGATCCTGCGGGACGCCCCCCTCGCTCCTCGCAAGCAGCCGTGTCACGCTCGCGCGCAGTCGGTCGCCGACGCCGGCAAGCCCCGAAGTGCCCTCCGCGGACGCTCGGGCACGCCAGCGGACCCGAGCTCGACGGTACGCACGCCCACCCACCTCCGCAACGATCTCGAAGCAGCGCAGGCCACGCAGGAGCAGATTGGAGCGCCCGTCGGGGAGCAGGTGGAAGTCGACGATCCGGCCGACGCAGCCCACCGGGAAGATCTCGGGCGCGCCGTGGTAGTCCTTGCGCCAATCCCCCCGCAGCAGGGTCATCCCGATCAGCCGATCTCCTTCCATCGCGTCGCTCACCATCTCCCGATAGCGCGGCTCGAAGATGTGCAGGGGCAGATCGACGTCGGGAAAGAGCACGACGTTGGGCAGCGGAAAGATGGGCACGATCTCCGGAAGCTCGTCCACGATTCACCCCTCGCCCGGCGCCATGCCGTCGCCCGACTCGCACTCCCGACAGAGGCCGAAGTACGTCACCGCCAGATCGTCGACCCGATGGCCGCCCACGCGGCGACGGAGAGTGAATAGTGTAGCCCTGGGCGGCTCGACGTCAATCACGATCCCGCAGCCTCGACAGACGAAGTGGTCGTGGGGCGCGGTCCGCCCGTCGAAGCGCGTCGGGCCGTCGAGTGCGGGCACCGGGCGCACCCGGCCGTCCGCCGCCAGCTTCTGCAGGTTGCGATAGACCGTCGCGAGGCTGACCTGGGGCAGCTCGTCGCGCACCGCCCGGAAGACGTCCCAGGCCGTCGGGTGGCTGCGGCTGCCGGCCAGCGCCCGCTGCGTCGCCCCGAGCTGGCGCGTCGCCCGCTGGCCCGCCGGGGCG
>CAZGUU010000056.1:0-22068 GCA_964529315.1 uncultured Enterobacteriaceae bacterium | reverse complement strand
GCCCGGCCGCCGGTCGCGCCGCGGCGAGATCTCACGTGGCGTCTCGCGGCGGGTTGCGCACCGGCGACGGCGGGGCTGCGCGCGCTCCTGCGGGAAGGCATCGGCCGATCGTGGACGAGCGCCGCCCGAAAAGCCATCCCGAAGGGCGATGCGTACGGCGATCGGGCGAACCCGGGCGCTCCTCCCTCATGCCCCCGGATCGTCGGCCAGGAAGTAGGTGAGCGAGCGGATGCGCCCTTCCTCCACGACGAAGACGTCGACCACGTGGAGCGTCGAGCCGTCGGTGAGGTCGATGTAGATCTCCGCCGCGACCCGCGAGCCACCCGAGAGCAGAGGGCCGGCTGCGCGCGGTGCCGGACGGGCGCTCGAGATGACGCTGGTATAGAACTCGTCGATCTCCGCCCGACCGGTCTTGCGAAAGCCCAGGCCGATCAGGGTCGCGTCGTCGTGGAAGAGCTCGAGCACGCGGACGTCGTGCGCCTGCATGCGCGAGAAGTACTCCGACACCACGGAGGTGGGATCCTCGGCGGCCGTCGCTGCGCCATCCCCATCGCCGCAGGCCAAGAGCCAGAGCGAGCAGCAGAGCAGCGGCAGCACGACCAGCCACGAGAGTCCCCTGCTCCTCCAAACGCCCCGCCCCTGCCGATCGGCCATCGCCATCGCCATTCCCATCGCCACCTCCCTCGAGCTCCGTGCGACTCGCCGGCGCTCGAGGCGCCCTTGTCGCAGGCGCCTGCCCGGGGTTCAAGGGCGCCTTCCTGCGCCACCGATTGACGGCAAGCTACGGATGATGGAGATGCCCTCGCATGCTGGCACCCTCCGCCGCGATCGACACCCTGGCATTGCTCGGCGGGGTCCTGCTCGAGTCTGGACGCATGCTCGCCGATCGGCTGCGCGGCGATGCCGGCCTGCCCACTCGTGCCGCCGAAATCGATCCCTCGTGGCTCGAGGGCGCGCTGAACGATTGCTTTCCCGGAGTGCGCGTCGCGACGGTGACGGCGCTGGACAGCCACGCCGGAACCACGGACCGGGCCCGCATCCGTGTCGAGTACGCCGACCCGGGGCGTGGTGAGGATCCCCCGAGCACGCTGTTCGTCAAGACGTCCCCCACTGACGCCAAGACCCGCCTGTTCGTCAACCTCATGGGCCTGGGTGCAGGTGAGCTCGGCTTCTACCGCGAGATCGCAGCCGCGGTGCCGATCGAGCGGCCGCGCGCCTTCCACCTCGTCGCAACCCGCGGTGCGCGAGGCTTCGTCCTGCTGCTCGAGGACCTCGAGGCGCGCGGCGCCCGCTTCCTCGACAGCTCGCAGGACGTGACACTCGAGCAGGCCCGGGCGGTCGTGCGAACACTCGCCCGCTTACAGGCCGCCTTCTGGGACAGCCCGCGCTTGCGCGGCGACCTCGCCTGGCTACGCGCGCCCGATCGCAACCCGCACGCGGCTCGGGAGCGATGCCTCTGCGCCCTCTCGGTCGCACCGACCCTGCGACGCTTCGGCGACCTGATCCCGGAGGGACTTCGCGCCGCCGCCACGCGGATCGCCGCCGCCCGCCCGCTCCTCGAGCGCGCCTGGGCGCGCGGCCCACGCACGCTGCTGCACGGCGACGCACACGTCGGCAACATGTACCTGCTGCCCGACGCGGTCGGCCTGCTCGACTGGCAGGTGGTGCAGTGCGGCCAGGGAATGCGCGACGTCACCTACTTCCTCGCCACCTCGGTCCCGACCGCGCTGCGCCGCGCCCACGAGCGAGACCTGCTCGACGAGTACCGCGACACCTTGGGCGCGCAGGGGGTGGCCGCACCGGACCGCGAGGAGGTCTGGTCGCAGTACCGCCTGCACGCCCTCTACGCCTCGATCGCCACGGTGGTCACGACGGCGGCGGCGAATCTCCAGGCCGAGCACATCGCGCGAGCCGGTCTGGCGCGCAGCAGCGCGGTGGCAGCCGACCTCGAGTCGGTTTCGGCGCTCGATCGGCTGGAGCGCTGATCCCCAGTGCCGAGGCGTCGCTGCGCTTGCGCCGTCGCGTACGCCGTCGCTCCTCGGCCTCATTCTTCGCGGCGTCGCGCCGCGGCACCGGGCGCCAGAGTCTTGAAGCGCCCGGCGAGCCAGTCGTCGACCCCCGAAGCGTACCAGCGCGAGAAGCGGCGATCCGAGGGACCGCCCGCCAGGCAGGTGTGCGCGCTCGGCTCCGCCAGATCGGTCACCAGGCGGTACGACGGCGCGAAGCTCGTGTCGCGGCCGCCGCTCCTGTAGATCTGCGTCTGGTGGATGGTCGCCCGGTTGCCGGGCAGCGCCAACGGCCCCTGGTCGAAGCCCAGCCAGGCGGGCAGCTTGCCGCCGAGCAGCAGGTGCTTCATGGTCAGCTCCTGGCGCTCGCCCCAGCGCTCGAGCCGGCCGCGGCGGTCCGCCGCGGCGAGCACCGCCAGGGCCACGGCCTCGAACGTCGCCGCTCGGCCCACCTCGCCGAACCACGCGCTGTGCTCGTCGAGCAGGACGCGGTCGAAGCAAGCGTAGAAATCCGCGACGACTGCGGTCTCGTCGCACAGGAAGTGCATCACGCGCTCGCCGAGCCGCGGCCCGAAGACCGCCAGCAGGAGCGCCCGGTAGACGTCCTCGAACAGCGGCGCACCTCGCGAGGCGAGGTCGTAGCGACAGTCCCATTCGCGCAGCACCTGGGCGGCCCCGCCCACTGGCAGCAGGGGGCGCAGCACCTCCATGAAGCGCTCGGCGTGCAGCGAGTAGTCGTCCATCTGCATGCGCTCGAGGTCGGCGACGGTCCACCGGGAGCGCTCGGCGAGCAGCGCGGCGATCCGCTCGGCGCGATACGCGCCCATCGGCGCGTTGATCGGCGCGCGCCGGCCGAGGTGGTTCAGGTCGTCGTTGGCCGTGACCAGGAAGCCCTGCTCGGGATTGAGCGCGCGCGGCAGGTCCTCGACGGGGACGAATCCGCGCCAGTCGTTCTCCGGATCCCAGCCGGGCTGCGGCACCAGACCGCTCCAGCCGTCGCGCCGCAGCGGCATCAGGCCCGACATCTGGTAGCCGATGTTGCCCCGTCGGTCGGCCAGCACCCAGTTCCAGGCGGTCTCGATGCGGCCCACCACATCGCGCCCTTGCTCCACGTCGCGCGCCCAGAGCATCGCGAAGCTCGCGCCGAGCGATCGGGCGCCCGTTCCGGCCGCCGACGACCAACGGGTGGCGAGGTAGAGCCCCGGCTGCCGTGGGTCGCCGTCGAGCACTCCGTGGTCGTTCTCGTGGAAGCGCAGGACGACGTCGGAGAGGCCCTTGCGCTTGACGACCTCTTCGCGCACCCGAAACGGCTCCCAGACCTCTCGCCCGTCGACCACCCGGCGGTAGCAGCCGTCCCGGCAATCCTCGACCCAGGAGTCGATGGCGTCCATGAAGGTGTACGTCGCACCCCAGGCGAGGTCGTTCGTGCGGCCGAGGAGCAATGCGGGCAGACCCGGCATGGTGGCGGCGATGCAGAAGCGCTCGCCCAGCTCGGCGACCACCTCGTACCAGACGGCGGGCAGCCGGCCGACCTCGAGATGCGGGTCGTTGGCGAGCATCGCTTGCCCGCTCGCCGTGCGCCGCGGCGCGATCACCCAGTTGTTCGACGCCAAAGCGTGCGGCACGACGGGGCTCGAGCGTACCGCCTCGGGCACGAGCCGCTCGCCCAGGCGCAGGCGGCGCAGCAGCGCCAGCTCGTCCTCGCTCAGCCGCACGGCGAACAGCTCCTCGAGGTGCTCGCGCGGCACGCCCGCCTGCACCGTCTCGACGAGCAGCCGCTCGATGTCGCCCTGGCTCTGGGCGAGCGCCACGAAGCCCGCCAGACGTGAGAGCATCAGGCTGTCGCAAAGCGTCCAGGGCTCGGCAGCGTAGCCGAGCACGCGCAGCTCCCACGGGATGCCGTGCGCCAGCGCCTGGTTGACCCCCTCGCAGTAGGCTTCGGCACGAGCCCGATCGTCTGGCGTCACCCGAGCGAGCTCTTCGCGAACCCCGCCAGCCAGGTCCAGGCGCCGGAAGAAGCGATCCGTGGCGAGCAGGTCCTCGCTCGGGCGCAGCAGCTCGCACCCTCGGCCGTAGCCGAGGGTGCGGGCCAGGAGCATCGCCAGGGCCCGGTCGGTCCCGTGGCAGTAGCCCAGGGCTCGGTAGAGGTCCGGCTCGGTCGTGACGCGCAAATGCGGCACCCCGTGCGCGTCGCGCTCGATGGCGATGGGGCCGTCGCTGCTCCCGGGGAACCCGTCTCTCATTGCGCCGGCTCTAATCGAAACCGCGGCTCGGGTCGATCCGGGCCGAGCGATCGCTCGAGGCTCGCTTTCCCTCGCCGGGTCTTCGTGCCATCGGGGAGCGATGGCGACGGCCGTCCGGGTCGGCTTCGAGCTCCTCACCGCGGCAGGCGGCGTCGCATTGATCCTGTTCGGTGCGGCGTACTTGCGCAAGGCGCTCGACCACCTCTTCGGCACCCGCCTGGAGGGGTGGATCCGGGCGATGGCAGCGAGCCCCCTGCGCGCCGTCGCCAGCGGCCTCGGGGTCTCGCTGCTCGCACCCTCGAGCACCACCATGGCATCGCTCGCCGTGCACACCGTCCAGGCGGGCCAGGCGACTGCGACGCAGATGCTGGCCCTGATGCTCGGCGCGGGGATCGGCCTCACGGCCACCATCCAGCTGGTGGCGCTGAATCTCGCGCACTACGCCCCGGTGATCGTCCTGGGAGGCTTCGTGCTCTCGCGCAGCCGCTCCACGCCCCGGGCACGGCAGGTGGGGCGCTTGATCCTCGGCCTGGGCTTCATCTTTCTCGGCATCCTCACCGCGCAGCAGGTGCTCACCTCGCCGGACGGCTCTCCCCTGTCCGGATCGAGCTGGCTCGACAGGGCCGTCCGGCACCCCTGGAGCCTGGCAGCGATCGGCCTGGTGGTCTCGCTGCTCACCCAGTCCGCGACGGCCACGATCGCCCTCGCTCTGGCGCTGGTGCAGGCGCAGCGGATCGCCCTCTCGGGCGCGATCGCCTGGGTGGTCGGCGCCAATCTGGGCATCGGAGCGACGGTGCTGATCGGCGGCTGGCGGCGCATGGCGTCGCGACGGCTGGGAATCGCCTTCCTCCTCGCGCAGGCCGCGGCAGCCCTTCTGGTGGCGCTCTGGCCGGAGCAGACGACCCAGCTGCTGCTCGCCATCCCCGAGCCGCCGAGCCATGCGGTGGCCAATGCGCACACCGCCTTCAACGTGCTCGCCGCCCTGATCGGCCTGGTCTGCCTGCAGCCGTTCGACCGCGTCGGCGCCGCCCTCGCACCGGCGCGCTGGGACGTCGCCGGCACGCGCTACGCTCTGGGAACGCTGAGCGGCGAGCCGCCCGAGAGCTTCGCCCTGGGCCTGGCCCAGGCCCGTCGAGAGATGCTCCGCGCGGGTGGCCTGTTCGCCGACGACCTGGAGGCCGCCTGCCGCGGCATCGCCGCCCTCGACGGCTCCGCCACGGCTGCGGTGCGCGCCGATCGTGCGGCGGCGGATCGGCTCGTGCAGACGCTGGCGTCCTTCCTCGGCCGCCTGTCCAGCCAGGAAGGCCAGGACACGGAGCTCGGCTCGCAGCCGATGCTCCTGGCACGGCTGCTGGCCGACCTCGAGGTCGTCTACCACGTCGCCTCGACGAACCTCGCGACTCTGGGACGCCATCTGCAGGAGGGGCCGGTGCGATTCAGCGCCGACGGCGCGCTCGAGCTCGATGCCTACGCCCGCGAGGTCTGCACGGCGCTGCGCGCCCTGCTGGCTGCCTTCGCCGCACGGGACGCAGCCGCGGCCCGCTCGCTCCAGCAGGCGTGCGCGCGGCTCGCGGAGCGCGCCCAGGAGCTGCGCGATCGCCACCTGGCACGCTTGCAGCGCGGCCTGGCGGCCTCCGTCGAGACCAGCATCATGCACCTCGACGTGCTCACCTTCCTGCAGGTGGCCGCCGACCACATCGGCGGTGCGGCGGCGAGCGTCGCGGCTCTCGGGTCGTGATCCGGCAGCGACACTCGCTTCACCGTCAGCCGTGTGGCGAGCTCGCCAGCTCCTCGCCGGCGCGGCGCGGTGCCACGTGCACCGTGGCGTAGCGCGCGACCAGAACCTTGCCCGGGGCGAAGCCGCGTGGCTTGCTCACGTCCGCACATCGAGCCAGGTGGACCGCCACCCTGCCCCCGGCACGGCCGCGCGAGTGCCCCGCGGCCAGCGCCGCGGCGAACAGCCGCGTCTCGCGGGGCAGGCGATCGAGCCCCTGGGGATTGCGTACCACGACGTGCGAGCCCGACTCGGCGGCGACGTGCAGCCAGAAGTCGCGCGGCTGGGCGAGCTTGAAGCTCAGCAGATCGTTGTCCGCAGCGCTGCGCCCGACCAGGACCACCAAGCCGTCCGGCGAGAAAAGCCGCCGCGCCACCGAGCGCCCGCGCCAGACTCCGGCGTCGGCGTCGCTGGCCGCACCGTGGTCGATCTCGCCACGCGCCATGGCGCTTGGTTAGCACGCAAGCCCTGAGGTGCCCGCCTGGCCCACGGCTCGGCGCGACCGCCCTGGCCCTGCGTGGCATCCCTGCGCAGGCGGGCTTGCGTAGCGACTCGCGCGCCCGGCCCGCTCAGAGTCGACAGGCGAGGTGCGCGGCGCCGAGCAAGGCGGCGCGTGGCTCGAGCGCGACGCGCACCGCGATGCCTCGCAGCAGATCGGCGAAGCGCCCCTTGTCGGCAAACGCGCGCAGGAAGCCGCCGCGGCGCAGGGCCGGCAGGATCTTCGCGGCGATGCCGCCACCCAGGTACACACCCCCCGTGGTCAGACCGCGCAGCGCCATGTTGCCCGCCTCGGCGCCGTAGATCTCGCAGAGCAGATCGAGAGCCTGGTTGGCGAGCGCATCCCCGTGCTCGAGCGCAGCCCGCGAGATCGCGGCGCTCGGATCGCCGCTCTCCAGCGCCCCGGCGAGCCACTCGCCCTGCGCTGCGGCTCCCCGCTCGCGCAGGAACAGGTAGATCTCGTGGAGACCCGGACCCGAGAGCGCCCGCTCCCAGCTGACGTGTCCGGTGCCCTGGGCGGCGAGATGGCGCAGCAGCTCGATCTGCAGCTCGCCGCGCGGCGCGAAGTCGGCGTGGCCGCCCTCGGAGGCCATGGGGTGGTGCAGCGTCCCGTCCCAGTAGAGCATCGCCTCGCCGAGGCCCGTGCCGGCGGCGATCACCGCGACGTGGCCCGGGCGCGCCGGCCTCGCCCCGGGGTTCAGCTCGGCCAGCGCCGCGGGAGCGAGCTGCAGCATGCCCAGCGCGGTCGCCTCGAGGTCGTTGATCAGCTTCACGCGCGGCGTGCCCAAGGCCCGGGCCAGCGCTCCCTCGTCGAGCTGCCAGGGGAGGTTGGTCGGCCGGCAGCGCCCGTCGACCACGACTCCGGCCACGTCGAAGCAGGCCGCCCACGGCGGCCCGCCCTCTGCGCCCGGAGCGAAGGCTTCGAGGATCTGCACGAAGTCCGCGTGCTCGCGGCTCGCGTAGGTCGTCTCGCGCAGCGGGTGCAGCCCGGCTGCGCCGACGGCAAAGAGCGCGACGATCGTCTTCGTACCGCCGATGTCGACGGCCAGGACTCGCCGCACCGCCGGCTGCGCGCTCACGCTTTCGGCGCCTCGTCACGCGCCGGGGCGGCCGTCTCCGGGATCCGTCTCTGGGCCACCGCCGGGGCTCGCGAGGCTATCATAGGGTCCGCCACCGCCGTCCGTCCGTCTCGATCAGCCGATCGGCCTCCACGGGCCCCCAGGTTCCGGCAGCGTACTCCGGCAGGTAGCGCGTCGCGCGAGCGTGCCAGCCGTCGAGGATGCGGCCCACCCAGCCCCACGAGACCTCGACCGCGTCGCGTCGCATGAAGAGGGTCGCGTCGCCGGCCATCACGTCGAGCAGCAAGCGCTCGTAGGCCTCGGGCGACTGGTCGCCGAAGGTCGTCCCATAGCGGAAATCCATCTTGACAGGGTAGATGCGGACGCGCGGGCCGGGCAGCTTGGTCGCCACGCGCAGCGAGAGGCCCTCGTCGGGCTGGATGCGCAGGACCAGCACGTTGGGCTCGAGCGGCTCCGCGGGATGCAAGTTGAACAGGATCGGCGGCACGTCCCGGAACTGCACCGCGATCTCGCTCGCCCGCTTGGGCAGGCGCTTTCCCGTGCGCAGGTAGAACGGCACGCCGGCCCACCGCCAGTTGTCGACGAACACCTTGAGCGCCACGTAGGTCTCGGTGGTCGAGTCGGCCGCGACGCGATCCTCGCGCCGATAGCCGGGCACCTCGACGCCGCGATGGTAGCCCGGGGCGTACTGCGCGCGCACCACCTGTCGCTCGAGATCCTCTACGGGGATCGGCCGCAGGCAGTGGAGCACGCCCATCTTGCCGTCGCGCACGATCTCGGCGCCCATCGCCCAGGGCGGCTCCATCGCCACCAGGCAGAGCAGCTGCAGGATGTGATTCTGCACCATGTCGCGCAGCGCGCCCGCTTCCTCGTAGTACCCGCCGCGCGTGCCGACCCCCTCCTCCTCGGCGACCGTGATCTGCACGTGGTCGATGTACTTCTGATTCCAGAGCGGCTCGAAGATCGAGTTGGCAAACCGCATCACCATGAGGCTCTGCACGGTTTCCTTGCCCAGGTAGTGGTCGATGCGAAACACCTGCCGCTCGTCCAGCACCCGGGCCAGCGCGTCGTTGATCGCCTGCGCGCTGGTCAGGTCGTGACCGATCGGCTTCTCGACGATGATCCGCGAGAACGGCCTGCCCTCGGCGAGCGGCTGCACCAGGCCCGCAGCGGCCAGGTGCTCCACGCAGCCGACCATCGCGCTGGGCGGCACCGAGAGATAGAAGACGCGGTTGCCGGGGATGCCACGGGACTGCTCGACCTCCTGGAGCTTCTGCTCGAGGGCCCGGTAGACCGCCGGATCGTCGAACGATCCGGGCACGTAGAACAGCGAGCGCTCGAAGTCCGCCCAGCGCGAGGCGTCGGGCACACGCCGCGAGAAGCGCTCGACGCCCTCGCGACCCGAGGTGCGAAACGCCTCGTCGTCGAGCTCGCGGCGCGCCACGCCGATCACCGCAAAGCACGCCGGCAGGAGGCCCTCGAGCGAGAGGTTGTAGAGCGCCGGGAGCAGCTTGCGCCGCGTCAAGTCGCCCGAGGCCCCGAAGATGACCACGCTGCACGGCTCGGCGAGCACGCCCGCGTCGAGCTCCACCTCGAGAGGATTCTCCGCTGCCGTCTCGCTCACGATGATCCCGCTCTCCGGCGGCCCGCGCCGCCCCCGTCGCCCCAGGGCCTGGTCTCGCGCCCCGAACGCCTCACCCACCCCGTTGCGGCTTGCGCTGCCGCACGATCACCTCGGATCCGTCATCGATCAGCACCACGTCGGCCATGCCCACGAAGAGGCCGGTCCCCACCACCCCGGGGATCGCCAGAAGCTCGCCCTCGAGCCCGCCCGGATCGCCGATCGGGTCGGTGCCGCAGTCCAGCACCTGGTTGCCGTTGTCGGTGACGAACGGCCGTCCGGCGCTCAGGCGCAGCTGCGGCCGCAAGCCCAACGCCGCCAGCCTGCGCCGAGCCAAGGGCAAGCCGAACGGCACCACCTCGACGGGCAGCTTGCCGCGCTCGCCGAGCACCCCGACCAGCTTCTCCGCGCCGACCAGCATCACGCGCCGGCGCGAAGAGGCGGCGACGATCTTCTCGCGTACCATGGCCCCGCCGTAGCCCTTGATCAGATCGAGCCGCGGGTCGACCTCGTCGGCGCCGTCGAAGGTGGTAGCGAGCTCCCCCGCGTCCTCCAGCGATGCCAGCGCGATGCCGAGCTCGCGCGCCAGCGCCGCGGTCGTCTCCGAGGTCGGCACGCCGACGACGCGCAGCCCCTGGCGTACCCGGTCGCCCAGCGCGCGGACGAATGCGGTCGCTGCCCGTCCCGTGCCCAGGCCGATCACCTCGCCGTCGCTCACGTACTCCAGCGCGCGAGACGCGATCCGCTCGAGCGCACCGCCCGAATCGCCCATCCGCTGCGACCTCTAGCCGATCGCCCGCCACGGGTCGATGCCCGGCGGTGCCGGCGACACGCGGCCCAAGGGGCTCAAGATGCCCGGCCGAGCTCGGCGAGCGCCGCCTCGACGACCGCCTCGCGGGTGAAGCCGAAGCGGTGCAGCAGCTCCTTGAGCGGCGCCGACGCACCGAAGGTGTGCATACCGATGCAGCGCCCGTCGCTGCCGACGAAGCGCTCCCAGCCGAAGGTCGAGGCCTGCTCGACGGCCACTCGGGCGCGCACCGACGGCGGCAGGACGGCGTCGCGGTACTCCTGGCTCTGCCGCTCGAAGAGCTCCCACGAGGGCAGGCTGACCACGCGCGAGCGCACGCCGCGCGCCACCAGGTCCTCGTGCGCCGCAAGGCACAGCGCCACCTCGCTGCCCGTGCCGATGAGGATCACCTCGGGCGGGCCGGAGCCCTCCGCGAGCACGTAGCCGCCCCGCTCCACGCCGCTGGCCGGCGCGTAGCGCGTCCGGTCGAGCGTCGGCAGCGCCTGGCGGCTGAGAACCAGGACGACCGGCTCGTGGCGCAGCTGCAAAATGGCCCGCCACGCCCAGACCACCTCATTGGCATCGCACGGGCGCAGGACGACCAGGCCAGGAATGGCGCGTAACGAGGCGAGCTGCTCGATGGGCTGGTGGGTGGGGCCGTCCTCGCCGACGCCGATCGAGTCGTGGGTGAAAACGTACACCACCGGGATCTCCATCAATGCGGAGAGCCGGATCGAGCCGCGGCAGTAGTCCGAGAAGATCAGGAAGCCCGAGCCGAAGGGGCGCAGCTTGGACAGCGACATGCCGTTCAACGCCGCGGCCATCGCGTGCTCGCGGATGCCGAAGTGCAGGTTGCGGCCGGCGTAGCCGCCCGCTTCGAAGTCGCCCGCGGCCTCGAAGGTGAGACGCGTCTTGGTCGACGGCGAGAGATCGGCCGAGCCGCCGAGCAGCCAGGGCAGGCGCTGCGCCAGCGCGTTCAACACCTTGCCCGAGGAGTCGCGGCTGGCCAGGCCCTTGGCGTCGGCGGGGAAGACCGGCAGGTCCGCGTCCCATCCCTCGGGCAGGTCGCGCCGCTGCATGCGCTCGATCTGATCGGCGAGCTCCGGATGGCTCGCACGGTAACGGGAGAATACCTCGCGCCAGGCCTGGTGAGCCTCGCGGCCCCGCCGGCCGACTCCGTCGGCGAAGGCCTCGCGCACGCCCTCGGGGACCAGGAAGCGCGCGTCCTCCGGCCAGCCGTAGCGGCGCTTGGTCAGGCGGATCTCCTCCTCGCCGAGCGGCTCGCCGTGCGCCGCCGACGTGTCCTGCTTGTTCGGCGCACCCCAGCCGATGTGGCTGTCGACGATGATCAGCGTGGGCCGATCCGTGGTGGCGCGAAACACATCGAGGGCTCGGGAGAGCAGGTCCAGATCGTTGGCATCCCCCACCCGGGTGACGTTCCAGCCCAACCCCTCGAAGCGTGTGGCGACGTCGTCGCTGCAGGAGAGCGCCGTGTGTCCCTCGATCGTGATGTGGTTGTTGTCGTAGATCCAGCACAGGCTCGACAGGCGCAGGTGCCCGGCCAGCGAGGCCGCCTCGTTCGAGATGCCCTCCATCAGGCAGCCGTCGCCGCAGATCGCGTAGACGTCGTAATCGAAGACCGTGAGGCCGGGGCGGTTGTAGGTGGCGGCCAACCACTCGCGCGCGATCGCCATGCCGACGCTGGTCGCGACACCCTGGCCGAGCGGGCCGGTGGTCGTCTCGACGCCGGAGGTGAGATGGTACTCCGGGTGGCCCGGGCACTTGCTGTCGATCTGGCGGAAGCGGCGGATGTCGTCGAGCGAGACGGACGGCTCGCCCAGGCGCTCGTAGTCGGCGTCCACCGCCTTCACCCCGGCCAGGTGGAGCAGCGAGTAGAGCAGCATCGAGGCGTGCCCGTTGGAGAGCACGAAGCGGTCGCGATTGGGCCAAATGGGGTCTTCGGGATCGAAGCGCAGGTAGCGCTGCCACAGGCAATAGGCGACCGGTGCCAGCGCCATCGGCGTCCCCGGATGGCCGGAGTTGGCCGCCTGCACCGCGTCCATCGACAGGGTGCGGATCGTGTTGATGCACGTGAGATCGTTCGCCGTCGTCGCACCGCTCATCGCCGCCCCCCGCCGCCCGCGGCTCCGTGCCCGGTCACAGACCTCTCCGGCGCACCGCTCGAGCACTTTGCGAGCACGCCGCGCACCACGCTCACGCCGCGAGCAGCTGCTTTCGCTTGCCCTCGATCGAGCCCAGCAAGCGGTCGAACGGCTCGACGAACTTGCGCACGCCCTCGGCCAGCAGCTCATCGGTGACCCGCTTCATCGGGATGCCGAGACCCTCGAGCCGGCGCATCACGCCGTGGGCCTCGGCAAGCTGGCCCTCCCAGCCCTCCTGGAGCACCGGGTGGGGCCGGCCGCATTGCCGGTACTCGACGAAGGTCTCCTCTGGGATCGTGTTCACCGTCTCGGCCCCGATCAGCTCGTCGACGTACTTGGTCTTGGGGTAGCTCGGATTCTTCGTGCTGGTGCTCGCCCACAGCACGCGCTGGGTGCGTGCGCCCTTGCCCGCCAGAGCCCTCCAGCGCGGCGTGGCGATCAGCTGATGGTAGCGGTCGTAAGCGACCTTGGCGTTGGCCACCGCGACCCGGCCGAGCAGGCTTTCCACCTCGGCGCGGCGCGCCGCGTCGGTGGCCGCGGCTCGAAGCTTCTCGAGCTCCTCGTCGACCAGCGAGTCGATCCGGCTGACGAAGAAGCTCGCCACGCTGGCGACGCGCGCCGGGTCGCCGCGCCGCGCCAGCCACCGCTCGAGACCCTCCATGTAGGCGTTCGCGCAGGCCTCGTACGCCTCGACCGCGAAGAGCAGCGTCACGTTCACGCTGATCCCCTCACCGACCAGCGTCGCGATCGCCGGCATGCCCTCGGGCGTTCCGGGGACCTTGATCAGAACGTTCTCCCGGCCGATGGCGGCGTGGACCCGGCGCGCATACTTGACGGTCGCGTCGGTGTCGGCCGCCAGGTAGGGCGACACCTCGAAGCTCACCCAGCCGTCGCGCCCGCCGGTGGCATCGAAGACCGGATGCATGACGTCGGCCGCCCACTGGATGTCCTCGATCCCCAGGCGCTCGTAGATCTCCGTCGCCGAGGTCGCCCCTTGCGACACCAGGGCGCGGATCGCCTGGTCGTAGTCGTGGCTCTCGCCGATCGCCTTCTCGAAGATCGCCGGGTTCGACGTGATGCCCCGCAGCCCGTCCTGGTCGACCATCGCCTGCAGCTGGCCCGAGGTGATGATCCCGCGGCGGATGTTGTCGTACCAGATGCTCTGTCCGTACTTCTGCACCTCGACCAACGGATTGCTCATTCGGCCTCCACCTCGCCCTGCCTCGCGGTTGAATCCGCGGATTCTCCGTGGCATCGCGAGCATCGCCCTTCCCGCCCACTTTCCGAGGGAGGCGGCGCTCGCCAGCGGCAACCGCCGACCCCCAGATCGAGGCTTCGGCGCGACCGCGTCATTGCCTTAGCGCTGCCAGGATTCGCGAGCCATTTCAAGGACGTTGGGGCTCGGCGCCGGACATCGCCACGGCACTCGCGCCGCGGGACGCCGACCCGACCAGAGCGCGGCCTAGCGACGCTCGGCGCCGCGCAACCTTCGATGCAGCATGGCGCGCGACAACCCGAGCCTACGGGCCGCCTGCGAGACGTTGCCGCCACAGACGGCCAGCGCCGCCGCGATGTGCTGCGCCTCGAAGGCGCCGCGCGCCGCGCGCAGGTCGTATCGCGCATCGCCGGCGACGCGTCGGCCGCCAGGCGAGCCCGGCAGGGCCGATCCTCGCGGCCCGATCGCCTCCCCGCCACCGGACGCAGCGGCGCGATCCGGGAGCACAGCGTTGGCCGACACGACGATCTTGCGCGACAGGCAGGCCAGACGCACCGGCTCTCCGCTGGGCGCGAGCGCGACCGCACGCTCGAGCTCGTTCTGCAGCTCGCGCACGTTGCCCGGCCAATCGAAGCGCGTGAGCACGTCGAGCGCCGCCGCCTCGATGCCATCGATGGCCTTCCCGTGACGCGCAGCCGCGGCGCCGAGCAGGTGGTCGACCAGCGCCGGGATGTCCTCGCGGCGCGCCCGCAGCGGCGGCAGGCGGATCGGGAAGGCGGCGAGCCGGAAGTAGAGATCGTCTCGGAACCGTCGCTCTCGAACGTCGCTCTCGAGAGTGCAATTCGTGGCCGAGATCACCCGAACGTCCACCCGCCGAGCACGGGACTCGCCGAGGGGGAGCACCTCGCCCGCCTCGAGGACGCGCAGCAGCTTGGCCTGCATCGCAAGCGGCATCTCGCCCACCTCGTCGAGGAAGACCGTACCGCCGGCGGCCGCCTCGAAGAGACCGCGGCGGTCATTCGTGGCGCCGGTGAACGCTCCACGCCGGTGTCCGAAGAGCTCGCTCTCGAGCAGCGTCTCGGGCAGTGCCGCGCAATTGACGGCGAGAAACCGCCCCTGCGCTCGCGGGCTCACGCGGTGGATGGCGCGTGCGACCAGCTCCTTCCCCGTCCCAGTCTCGCCCTCGACCAGCACGGCGATGGGCGAGGCCGCCGCGCTCTCCATGAGACGAAAGACGTCGTCCAGGGCCTTGCTACCGCCGACGATCTCGGCGAAGTGCTGGCGACGGCCCAGATCGCGCCGGAGCGCACCGAGCTGCTCGCGAAGCAGATGCTCCGACTCGCGCAGCTGCTCCTGGAGCCTCGCGTTCTCGATCGCCACGGCGATGCTGCCGCCCAGCGCCTCGAGAAACGCCAAGTCGGCCTCGGCGAACCCCCCGCCCCCCGATCGGTTGACGATCTCGATCACGCCGATCGCGCCCTGGCGCGTCACCAGCGGCGCCGCCAGCATGCTTCGCGTGGTGAACCCCGTCCCGCGATCGACCGCCGGGTAGAAGCGCTGGTCGTGCGCCACGTCGTCGATACGCAGCGCTCGGCGCGAGCCGAGCACCGCGCCGGCAATCCCCTGATCCGCCGGGAGGCGAATCCCGGCAAGGCGCTGCGCGACGGCCGAATCCTCCTGATCGAGATAGGGAAAGTAGAGTTGGCCGGCCTGCGCATCGAGCAGCAGGACGGCGCCCCCCTCGGCCTGGAGAGCCTCACGGCAGCGGGCGATCACCAGGGTGATCAGCTCGCCCAGGTCGGTGCGGGCGGAAAACGCGCAGCTGAGCTCGTAGAGCAGCGCCAGGCGCCGACCGTCGATCGGCAGCGGGCGGTCGGCGGTATCCGGCCCGGACGAGCTCACGACGCAGCCCGATGCGGCTGCGGCTCCGCGAGCCGCGCGGCGAGCGCGTCTGCGCCGATCGCCACGAAGGCTGCGCGAGCCGCGCGGCGCTCCGCCGCCGCATGCGCCTCTCGCCCAAGCGCCCTGGCCAGGTCGGCGTTGGCCAGATGCACCCTGGGGGCAAGACCGACCAGCCCCTGCGCTCGAACCTGGAGCTCCGCCCTGGCCAAGGCTGCCGTGGCGGCGGCGTGCGCCGCGCCGCCCCCCCGGGACAGCAGGGCCCGCGCCAGCACGAGCAAGGCCTCGCACTCGTAGAGCTCGCCACGCCCCGCGGCAGCTTCGGCGAGGCTCGCGAGCATGCTGCTCTCCAGGTAGAGTCCCACCCTACGCTCTCGCGCCAGATCGAGCGCCGCGGCCAGGCGCTGCTCGGCCTCCTCCCAGCCACCGTGCAGCAGGTGTACGCTCCCCAGAGCCCAGGTCGCGACGACCGTCAAGAACGGACTGGCCAGGCTCTCGGCCGCCTCGAGCGCACGCTGCCCGAGGGCCAGCGCCTCCTCCACATTCACGGCACCGCAGCGTGCCAGCGCGGGCCACGACCCGAAGGCCAGGCAGAGCACCGCCAGAAGTCCTTGGCGCTGCGCGACCTCGACGACCAGATCGAGCTCGCGCCGCGCCTCGGCGACGTGGCCCGTCTCGATGCTGGCCCAAGCGTGCAGCTGCAGCAGCAGCGCATCCGCCTCGCCCTCGACGAGCCGCGCGGGGCCAGGATCGTCCATGGGCCACGGCTGCAGCGTGCGCCTCGCTACCGCGCACACATCGCGCAGCCGTCCGGCGGTCGCGTAGGTGAAGGCGAGAGAGACCCGCGCGGCACGAGCTGGCCAGGTTCCGAAGGTGTCCGGCACGATGTC
The DNA here is from genome assembly GCA_964529315.1 of uncultured Enterobacteriaceae bacterium. Classification (GTDB taxonomy): domain Bacteria; phylum Desulfobacterota; class Binatia; order UBA12015; family UBA12015; genus CAZGUU01. Next base: position 5,893 of record CAZGUU010000056.1, on the reverse strand, counting down.
GACGGCGCGCTCGGCCAGCTCCACTCCTCTTCGCGTCTCTCCCGCCAGCACGTGCACCAGCGCGAAAGCGCGCAGCAGCTCGGCCTGCGCGGTGACGTCGCCCCCACCGAGTGCGAGCTCCCAGCCCTCGTCGAAGTGCCGCTGCGCCTCTTCCTCGCCCAAGCCGGCGCGAGCGCCGATCGCCAGGATCGCAATCGCGGCCTCCAGGGAGAGGCGCTGGGTCTCGGGTGTCGGCGGCAGCTCCTGGGTCAGCGTGCGGACCTTGCGCCAGGCACGCAACGCCTCGGGCACGCTGCGCACGCTCGACCAGCGAGCCGACCGATGCACCCACTGGACCGCCTCCGCCAACCGCCCGGCACGCTCCCAGTGGTACGCGATCCGTCCCGCTCTCTCGTCGCCGCGCTGCGGGTCGAGCTCCGCAAGGGATCGAGCGACCCGAGCGTGGATTCGCGCGCGCGCTTCACCGAGCTGGGCATCGTAGGCAGCCTCGAGCACCAGCGGGTGCCGCAGGCTCAAGCTCTCGCGGCCCGCCGCGCAACGCACCTCGAGGAGATGCGCGTCCAGCAACCGTGCGATCTGCTCGTCCAGCCCGCCCTCGGCCCGCCGCAGGACGCGGCACAGGAGCCGAGCCGAGAACTCGTGCCCGATCACCGCTGCAGTCTGCAGGACGTGCTTGTCGAGGGCTGGCAGACGGTCGATGCGCGCTGCCAGCGCCGCGCGCAACGTACCTGGCAGCGTCACCGGCTCCGCCCCGGAGCCCCGGGGCCGGTAATCGCCGCGCTCTCCCTCGAGCGTCCCGGTCTCGACCAGCGACCAGACGATCTCCTCGAGGAAGAAGGGGTTGCCACCCGCCCGCGCGAGGATCTGTGCCTCGAGACCCCGCACGCGCGGGTCGTCCCCGAGCCACTCGCGCAGCAGATCGGCTGCGTGCGAACCGCCCAGCGGGAGCAGCTCGATGCGCTCGACCGCGGCCCCTACGGCCTCGGGTAGACGATACTCGGGGCGGAAGTTGAGCAGCGCCATGATCCGGCTGGAGCGAACTGCGGCCAGAGCGATCTCGAGCAGGCGCTCCCCCGTGGCATCGAGGCTGTGGAGGTCTTCGATCAAGACCAGCGTCGGCCCACGCCGTCCTACGGCGCGCACGGCGAGGTCGATCATGCCAGCCAGCTCGTGCAGCGCGAGCGGCCTCGCGCCGGCGTCCCTCTTCAGCGCCTTGCCTTCGCTCACCACCTCGAGGAGCATCGGCAGGAGCTGCTTCGGGTCGACTCCCGACTCGCGCAGCCGCTCGCCCAGCCGATCCCAGAGCTCGACTTGGCTACCGCGAGCTCCGGTCTCGATTGCCTGACCGAGATCCTCGACCAGGCCGAGCACGGATGCGGTCGCGTGGTGGCTGGCCACGCGCCAGGTGAAAACCTGCCAGTCCCGCCGGGCACAGCGATCGACGAGCTCCCAGCACAGCCGGCTCTTGCCCATGCCCGGCTCGCCGACCACGCAGACGATCTGGCCGCGGCCGGGCTCCGTGCGTCCCAGCGCTCGCTCGAGGCGCGCCAGCTCGTCGTGACGCCCGACCAGGCGCGACAAGCCGCGCGCCCGAGCGACGTCGAAGCGGCTTCGCCAGACCCCGAGCCCACGGAGCTCGTGTACCCGCAAGGGCCCGGGGTACCCTGGGATTCCGAACGAGCCCAAGTCGAGGAGCTCGAAGTAGCCACCGACCAGAGCCGCCGTGCTCTGCGTGACCAAGATCCGCCCCGGCTCGGCGAGTCGCTCCACGGACTCGGCGAGGCTCACCGTCCGTCCCAGGGCCGTGTACTCGCCCTCGCCATGCCAGCCGATCGGCGCGGCCACCACCTCGCCCGAGTCCAGGCCGATACGCACCGAGAAGCCGAGCCCGTGGCGGCGCCGGATGTCGTCGGCGTAGAGCGCGAGCTCGCGGCGCGCGCGCAGGGCTGCGCGGCAGGCGCGCTGCGCGTGGTCCTCCAGGGCGACGGGCGCACCGAAGACCGCCATCAGGCCGTCGCCGGTGAAACGGCTCACCGTTCCGCCGAACGCCCGCACGGCGTCGCCGAGGATGGTGAAGAAGCCCCCGATGACGCGATGCCACTCCTCGGGCTCCATCTGCTCGGAGAGCCCCGTCGAGCCCTGGACGTCGGCGCACAGAACGGTGGCTTGCTTGCGCTCGCCCTCGCAGGACGCCGGCCCGAGAGCCTTCCCGCCCGACTTGCCGGTGGCGGCGCTCCCGAGCGTGGGCTCGATCAGCGGAGGCAGCGGTGCGCCGCAATGGCGGCAGAAGCGCGCGTCGCGCTCGGTCGGTCCGGCACACGTCGGGCAGACCGTACCTAGCTTCACCTGCCGCCCCCGTCGTTCCCGAACTCCCCCTTCGGGCGACCCGTGTCGGTCTCGCCACGGCTCAGGTGCGCGGCCAGGCGAGTGCGTACCCCCTCGGGCGCGACCCCACCCACCACGACCCGCTTGTCGCGGCTGCTCGCTCCGGAGACGATCCTTACCGCCGCGCGGGCGACCCCGAGGGTCTCGGCGAGCACGACGACCAGGGCCGCGTTGGCCCGCCCGCCCTCGGCGACCTCCCGCACGGCGACGCGCAGGGCATCGCCGTGGACTCCGACGAGCGCCGTCCTGCGCGCCCCGGGCACTGCACGAACGCGAAACCCGACGGCGTCGCGGCTCGGGTACAGCCGCAACGCGGCGACCGGCCCAAGATCGTCGGCCACAACGGAGCGCGTGAATGATCGCGAATTCGACACCAGAGCGCACCACCCGCGCATCGCTCGGGCGGGCGCACCCCAGTGCCGCATCGATGCCACCACACCGGACCGCCCGCCCGCGCGGTGCGCAACGGCAAGTGTAGCAGATCGTGCCCTCCCCAAGTCGAGCGCCGAGCGCTCTTCGGGCTGGCCACCCGGCGCTTCCCGGATGCGCTCGGGGCCCGACTGCGGCGTTCGCTCGAGTCGCGAGCAGGCCGCGCAGCTTGGTGGGCTGGCAGCGAATAGCTCGATGCGTAGCTCACCGGGGCAATAAAGGGCCGGCGACGTAGCCGCTGCGGGTGGCCACGGGTGGCGCAGGTCGAGCGCGCCTCGCCCTGACGGCATACTGGCGTCATGGCAACGCCACGCCCGAAGGCTCCCAGCACACTCGCCGCTGCCGTGCGCCAGGCCGAGACCACGCGCCGGCCCGTCCGCGTGCCGGGGCGCCGGGCGGCCGTCGTACCGCTCGCCGTGCTGCGACGGCTCGAGCGGCTCGCCGAGGATGCGCTCGACAACCGGCTCGCCGACGAGGCGCTCGCAGAACCGGGCCCGTCGGTTCCCTGGGAGCAAGTGAAGCGCGATCTCGGGCTGTAGTGGCCTACCGCATCGAGCTTCGCCCGTCCGCCAGGCGCGAGTTTGCCCCACTGCCTCGCGACGTCCGCGAGCGCATCCGGCCGAAGATAGACGCCTTGGCCGACGATCCGCGCCCGCCCAGCTGCGAGAAGCTCACCGGCCACGCAGCCCGCTACCGGGTGCGGGTGGGCGACTACCGCATCCTGTACGACGTGGCCGACCGCGTGCTGGTCGTCATGGGTACGCGCATCGCGCATCGCCGCGACGCGTACCGTCGCTGAGCCGGCCGCGGTCATTGGACAGCCTCGACTCTCACCCGGTAGCCGAGCCGCTCGAGGTCCTCGATTGCCTGCTCGATGTCCTCGCCGGTCTCAGGCGACCGGGACGAAGCGCTCTTTCGCGTGGCGCTCCTGCGCGGCTTGCGCCAGCCAGTGCAGAGCTGCTCGACCGGGCGCTTCAGGGCGATTGCGAAAGCCCGTTGCTGTCAAAACGTGCTGTCAACGCCACGCCGGAGTGACCGCTTGCCGCGAGCAGAAGCGAGGAACCCCCGACGAATCGGGGGCTTCCGAGAGCGCGCCCTGAGAGATTCGAACTCCCGACCTTCTGATCCGTAGTCAGACGCTCTATCCAGCTGAGCTAAGGGCGCCGGGCTCGATGCGACACCGCTTGGTAGCCATCGCGATCGCCCCTGTCCAGTCGCGGCTTGCGACCCGCATCCGCGCGGAGTAGGTAGCCGTCGATCGGGCACGGCGTGGGAGAGATGGCCGAGTGGTCGAAGGCGCACGCCTGCTAAGCGTGTATACGGGTAAAACCGTATCGAGGGTTCGAATCCCTCTCTCTCCGTCCCGCCCGCGACCGGGACGCGCCCGCCGGCGGGCCTGAGCGCGCCATCGCCGCCCGGTGAGCGCGCCCCCTGCGCCAGCGCACTCGACATGCGCGCGCCGCAGGCCTGCAATCTCGGGCGCGCCTACTCGTTCCACGCAGGGGCGACGGCGACGGCCATGCCTCCAGCCATGCCGCGCAGCGGCACGGGATTCCTCAACGATTCCGGCCTCCGCCACCCGCAACCCTAGGGTGTGCCATCCGCGGATCCGTGCGCTTCGCTCTCCTGCCGGCCGGTGGCGACTGGTCTCAGGTGGCACGCGGGTTGTTTATGCACCCGTCCATGAACGAGATCCGCCATACCGAAACCGACACCTTCCTGCTCATCTTGAACGACGTCGACATCGTTCGCGTCGGAGCGCTTCTCGGCCTGCGCGCGCGACCCGCGCACCGCCACGACGTGAAGCTGGTCGATTCCTTCATCCAGAGCGACGTCCCGTTCCAGGAGAGCCAGTCCGCCATGTTGGTCACGACCATGCCCAACGTATTGCCCCAGTAACCCCGCCCCGCGCCCAGCCGCTCGCCCTCCCCGGCGTGCACCGGGCGCGATCCCGGGCCGCCCTCCCCCAGGTGGCCCCCAGCCGCCGCGCCCCGGCCCCCCCAGCCGGCGCGGCTCATCGCCGGTCCCGCCCTCCCCCGACCTCCCGGGGCGGGACCGGCCCCCCACCCGATCCACCGCCTTCACCGGCCCCTCTGGCCCCCTCAGGCCGCGGGATCGTCGCCGCTGACCAGCCCCGAACGCCCCAATCGCGAGCCCCGCCAACTCCCGTGCGACCGGCCGCTTGTCGCTCCACCGCGGATCGGCTAGCAACTCCCACCGGGCGCGACGCCCGTCGCGCGGGCCGCGTCCGCACCGTAGCTACGCCTCCCGACTCATCTTCAGGAGGTCGGGCCGGCAGCGGAGGGAGGGGTGGCCGAGCGGTCGAAGGCACCGGTCTTGAAAACCGGCAGGGTTCAAAGCCCTCGTGGGTTCGAATCCCACCCCCTCCGCTCGACGAGCCGCTCCCCGGCGCCTTTGCGTGCCCGCTCCCGCTGCAGTACGTAGCTCCGGGAATGCAGGGCGCCGGCCGCGCTGCGGCCGCCACGGCAACGGGATGCACGCACGATGGACGACGAGCTGCACATCGGGGATCTTGTGGTGATCATGGCCGAGCCCGGCCCGTTCACCATCGTCGAGCACGCACCCCCGTTCCTCGTCATCCAATCGCCCAGCGGAGTGCGGCGGCGAGTGCGCGATGTCGCGGTGCGCAAGGTGAGCGCGGAGCCACCGGTCGCACGGTAGCGCGCGATCCGTCGCGCGCGCTCGAGCCGACCGGGATCCTGGCCCCGCACCCGAGCCACCAGGCGCGCCAGCACAGGCGTTTGCTCAACGAACCTCGTCTTTGGTCTGTCTCGCGGACCGATGGGTGTCGGCCCTTGGTGGACGCAGCGTTCGTCGGGAGCGGGGCTCGCTTTGGGGGATCTCGACGACGCGGTGCGGGATGCGAGGCGGGGCAGCTGCGCTGGGCCGCCAGCACTCGAGGCACGTGCCGCTCGCGACGTGCATCCACGGCCCCTCCATGCCGGGGCGGTCTTGCAAGCCCGCACGATCCTGGCGATCCGCCAGCCTGCGCGAGCGCGGCGCGGCGGTCGGCATACCACGCGGCGGCTCCACCGAGTGCTGCGGAGGCCGCCTCGGC
>CAZGUU010000055.1:0-22294 GCA_964529315.1 uncultured Enterobacteriaceae bacterium | reverse complement strand
CTGACCGGCTACGCGGACATCGACGTGTTGATCGAGGCGATCAACGCGAGCCGCGTCTACCAGTACGTGACCAAGCCCTGGGATCACCACGACCTGCGCGTCAAGATCCGTCGCGCCATCGACACCTATCGCCTCGAGCGCGAGAACGCACGGCTGGTCGAGGAGCTACGCGTGGCCAACGAGCGGCTGGCCGGAGAGAATCGCTATCTGCGCGAGCGCGACGAGCGCGAGCACGGACCGGCGGGAATCGTCGGTGCGAGCCCCGGCATGCGCGACCTGTTCGCCATGGTGCGCAGGGTCGCCGATGCCCCAACGACCGTCCTGATCCAGGGCGAAACCGGCACCGGCAAGGAGCTGGTCGCCCGAGCGGTCCACGACCAGAGCCCGAGGCGCGACAAGCTCTTCGTCGCGGTGAACTGCGCCGCCCTCTCCGAGAACCTCCTCGAGAGCGAGCTCTTCGGCCACCGGCGCGGTGCCTTCACCGGGGCCCTCGGCGACAAGAAGGGGCTCTTCGAGGTGGCCCACGGCGGCACGCTGTTCCTCGACGAGATCTCCGAGACCACCCCCGCCATGCAGGCCAAGCTGCTGCGCGTCCTGCAGGAGGGGGAGATCATGGCCGTCGGCGAGACGCGCCCACGCAAGATCGACGTGCGCGTGGTGGCAGCGACCAACCGCAACCTCGAGGAGGAGGTGAAGGCCGGACGCTTCCGCCAGGACCTCTTCTACCGCCTGCGGGTGGTCCCCCTGCGGGTTCCGCCCTTGCGCGAGCGGCGCGAGGACATCCCCGACCTGGTGCGCCACTTCGTCGAGAAGCACGCGGCCCGGCTGGCCAAGCGGGTGCGCGGCGTCTCACCCGGGCTCGAGGAGCGTCTGGCCCTGCACGACTTCCCGGGCAACGTGCGCGAGCTGGAGAACGAGATCGAGCGCGCGGTGCTGCTCACCGACCCGGGCGACGAGATCCGCGTCTCGGTCCTCTCCGAGCTCTTCCAACGAGAGGCCGACGGGGACGGCGGATCGGACCCGGAGCGCTCGCATCGCGCCCAGGCGGACTCCTTCGCCCGCATGGAGGTGCAGAAGGCGCTCGACCGCCACGACGGCAACCGGACGCGAGCCGCCGAGGACCTGGGCATCACCTATCACGGCCTGCTCAAGCGCATGCGCCGGCTCGGAATGATCGCGTAGCCCGAGGCCAGGAGCGCCCAGGCGAGGCACGCCCAGGCAAAGACGTCGCCGAAGCGACGATAGACCGTCGCCACATCGCCCAGGCCCACCCTCGCCCGAAGCACCGTCCGTGCCCCCGGCTCGCCGCGCTCCACGACCCGGCCCTCGGGATCGACGACCGCCGAGATCCCGGTGGGCGTCGAGCGTACCACCCAGGTTCGGTTCTCGACCGCGCGCAGCCGAACCATCGCCAGGTGCTGTTCGGAACCCGGCCCCGGCCCGAGCCATGCGTCGTTGGAGAGGTTCACCAGCAGGCGCGCGCCCTGCACCATCTGGGCGCGGACCAGCTCGGGGAAGATCGCCTCGAAGCAGATCGCGACCGCGACCTTGCCGAAGCGGGTCGGCAGCGGGGCGGCCGCACCTCCGGGCGTGAAGCTGCGCACCCGCGCGAAGCTGCGGCGCAGCAGGTCGATCGACCCCAGCGGGAAGTACTCGGCAAAGGGCAGCAGGCGCAGCTTGTCGTAGCGGCCGGCGAGCCGGCCGTCCGCCGTCAAGTAGAAGGCCGAGTTGAAGTAGCGCGCCTCCGCCTGCCCGGCCGACTCGCCCGGCGACTCCGCCGGCCGCTCGACCGCCGGCCCGCCGACGATCAGGTCGACGCCCCGGGGAGCGAGCGCCGAGCCGATCGCCCTGCGGAAAGCGGGCTCCTCCTCGAGGAAGAAGGTCACCGCGTTCTCGGGCCAGATCAGCAGCTCGGGTCGCGGCCGCTTGCGGACCACGGCCCGGCGCGAGAGGTCGAGGTAGTCGTCGAGGCTGCGTCCGTAGAGCTCGGAGCGCCACTGCCAGCCGAGGTCGACGTTGGGCTGGACCACGGCGACTTCGAGTGCCGGCAGGGGAGCGAGGGACGACGTGAGGCGAGAACGACCATGGAGCCATGCCGCGAGGAGGAGCAGGGCTACGGGGGCGAGCCGCCGTGCCACGGCCGTCGCGCGCCGTGGCGGCGGCTCGAGCAGGAGGTCGGCGATCGAGGCGTTCACCGCCACGACCAGGAACGACAGCAGATAGACACCGCCCAGGTCGGCCGCCTGCCGGAGGACCTCGTCGGGCACCAGCGAGTAACCGAGCAGCAGCCAGGGGTTGCCCACCGCCGGCCAGCTGCGCGCGAGCTCGAACGAAACCCACAGCGCCGCGACCGTCACGATCCGCGCCACACCCGAAGTGCGCGCCGCGAGCCAGGCCGCGGTCGCAGCAAAGCCCGCGGCCCACAGGCCGCAGACCGCCAGGGCGGCGAGCATCGAAAGCGCCAGGCCGACCCAGAGCGGCTGGGCGTAGTACGTGGAGAGCGCAACCGGCACCCAGTAGGCGATGCCCCACATGGTCGCCGTACCCCAGAGCAGCCCGACGCCAGCCGCTCGCAGCGGAGCAGACCGGGCCACGACGAGCAGCAGGGGGACCAGCGCGACCCAGCGCAGCCCCGCCACGCTCCACGGCGGCAGCGCCAGCGCGTGCAGAGCGGCCGCGACCAGGACCAGGCCGACCGCCTGGCGCGGCACGAGAACGGCCCGAGCCGGGGGCGGGCCGGCATCGCCTTCAGGGACTGCACGATGGCCGCCAGCGGCGCCGCCGTGGCGATTCGCCGCCTCCCGTGCGATCAGATGCCGGCGATGTCCGACTCCCACACCGCGAGCCGGGCCACCCGGACGGGTCGGCTCCGCCAGATCCGTGCGGGCGGAGGTGCAGCAATCGGGGACAGGCCGCTCCACTGGCGCACCGTGCTGTCATTCGAGCACGGCTCGGGCAACCCCGCGGCGACCTCGCCACCACGATCCTCGGGCGAGCGTCCGCGCAGGTGGTGACAGGCGGTGAAACGATGACCCGCCCACCACCGGCCATCGCCCGAGGCGAGACCACGGTCGATCCGCGGATCGGGCCGTCGTCCGGCGGGACGCCCCCCGGCCCTGCAGCCGGGGCAGCCGCGCCCCGCACGGCGCTCGCGTGGCTGCTGGTCGCCGCCGCCGTCGCGGCAACGGTGCTGCGCCAGCCGGCCTACCTGCTCGAGCCGAGCTTCTTCGCCGAGGAGGGCACCACCTACTTCGTCCGCGCCTGGCACGCGCCCTGGCACAGGGCGCTCCTCCAGGCACCCTCCGGCTACTTCCTGCTCTTCACCAACTTGGCCGCGGTGTGTGCCGCGCACCTCGTCGCCTTGCGCCACGCTCCGCAGGTCACCACCCTGCTCGCGCTAGTGGTGCAGCTGGCGCCCGTGGCCTCGATCGCCTTCGGCGCCGCCCCCGAGTGGCGCAGCACGGGCCGCAAGGCGGTGGGCATCGCCATCGTCCTGTTCGCCTCGCTCAGCGACGAGATCTGGCTCAACACGATCAACAGCCAATGCTACTTCGCGGTGCTGGCCGTCCTGATCCTCCTCGAGCCCGCCGACGCGAGCCCTGCCCGGACCTGGGTGAATGCCGGCCTGCTCGCCCTGTGCGGCGCGAGCGGCCCGGTCGCCGCGTCGCTGGCGCCGCTCTACGCGCTCCAGGCGTGGCTCTCGCGCCGCCGGGCGCCGTGCATCCTGGCGATCGTGATCTCCACCTGCCTGCTCGTCCAGGTCGCCACCGTGGTCGCGACGCGTGGCGGCCCGTACTTCGCCGGGCGCGGCAGCGGCATCCACCTGGTGACGGTGGGCGGCCAGGTCTGGATGCGCAGCCTGATCCTGCCCGTGCTCGGCCCCCGGGCGGCGGAGAGCTTCGCCCGCGGGCTGCTCGCATGGACGGGCGGCGACCTCGGCTCGCCCCTGGCGATGGCCACCGGCGCGGTCCTCCTGGGCCTCGCCGGTGGCACCGTCGTGTGGCTCGCTCGGCCGCTGGCCCCGTCGCGGCGGGTGGCCCTGGCGGGGAGCTACCTGGTGATCACCTGCGTCGTCACCCTGCTCGCCTCGGGGAACCAGCGCCGCTTCCTCGAGTCCGCGAGCCAGGCGTCGCGCTACTTCTACGCGCCCGGCGTCGTCTTGCTCCTCCTGCTGGCCGAGAACGCCTGGCTGTCCTGCCCGGTGCCACGCGGGTCCCGAGTCCGAGCCTGCGGCGTCCTGCTGGGCGTCGGCCTGGCGCTGGGCATCGCGCGCTTTCGTACCAGCACGCGCTGGCAGCCGGACTGGCCACGCTGGACCGACCAGGTGCTGCGCTGGGAGCGAGAGCCACGAGAGCGCTTGCTGATCTGGCCCCCCGGCTGGGCGATCGTCGGCCTGCGCCCCCAGGGGACCCCACCCGGCCCGTGGCGGAGACGCGGATCGCCGCGTGCCCCGCGGCCGCCGGCGTCGCACCCGAGCCTGAACTCGAGTTCAGATACACCCCCTCGCTGAGACGCAACCGCAGTCCGGCCTCGACTGGCAAAGCCTGTCCGTGGCGGGTCTTTTCGCCGGGAACGGACGGCACGCGCCTTGCGCTCGACGCTCTGCAGGAAGCGCCGCATGGGCGGCCCTCGAGCGAGCCCCCGCCGGGAGGCTGGAAAGGCAGAGACGACGATGCTGCGCAAGGCCATGACGACCACGCTGCTGGCGACGGTAGCCCTAGGCGGGATCCGCGGCTCGGCCCACGCCGAGGTGATGTGCAAGACCGCACGAGGCCTCCTGCGCATGCGCCCCGCCTGTCGCCTGGGCGAGATCGCCCTGCCGATTTCGATCGAGGACGGCGGGCTCACCGTGCGCATCACCGGCGCCAACCTGCAGGTCGTCTCGGGAGCCGGCGCCACCGCCGCCGCGGTCAACGGCCTGGGCAACGTGATCGTCGGCTACAACGAGGCGGCGAGCGGGTCTGGCGAGCGCGACCGCGGCGGATCGCACAACGTCGTGGTCGGCCAGGGGCACGGCTTCTCCAGCCACTCCGGCCTGGTGGTCGGCGAGAGCAACGTGATCGACGCCCCCTACGCCTCGGTCACCGCCGGCCAGTTCAACCAGGCCACCGGCTGGGGCGCCGCGGTGAGCGGCGGCTCGAGCAATACGGCCAGCGGCATCGCGGCGAGCGTCGGCGGCGGATCCGGCAACCAGGCGACGGGTGCGACCGCGACGGTGAGCGGGGGCAGCTACGGCTCGGCGGCCGGTGAGGGCTCAGTGGTGAGCGGCGGATTGGCCAACCACGCCCAGGGCGACTACTCCTCCGCGTCGGGCGGCATCTTCAACCTCGCCGACGGCATGAGCTCCTCGGTCAGCGGTGGCTCCTACAATCAAGCGTACGGCGAGGGCTCATGGATCGGAGGCGGCGGCATGGGTCAGGCCACCGGAAACGCCTCGTCGGTCTCTGGTGGCAACCAGAACACGGCCGCGGGCGACTTCTCCTCGGTTTCCGGAGGCCACGATCGCAGCGCCGACGAGTACGAGGACTGGAGAGCGGGCGACTACCTCCAGGACCGCTGACGGTACGCCCGAAGCTGCTCGACGTGCCGCGGCCGGGAGCCTTGCGCGCCCCCGGCCGCGCGCGTTCGCGACTCGCCTCGAGGCACATCTGGCGCCCCCTGCCCGCTCACCCTCTCCCTGCACCGCCCCCGGCACGCGGACGCGGCTTGCGCGTGTCCCGGATGTTGTTAGGAAAATCGTCGTGATCGTCATCCTCGAGCCCGACACCCCGCGCGACTCGCCGGCGGTCCAGGCGGTCATCGACCTGGCCGCGCGCTTCCCCGGCGTCGGCTCGCAGGTCCACGAGGTCCTGGGCGCGACCCGATCGCTGATCGAGATCTACCTGATCGGCTCGACCACCCAGGTGCCCGTCGAGCCGTTCCAGGAGCTCGACGCCGTCGAGCGCGTGGTGCGCGTCTCCGAGAAGTACCGCCTGATCGGCCGGCACAAGGGCCAGGTCGAGGCGGTCGGCTTCCAGTACCAGGGCCTCACGTTCGACCAGGACACGCTGCACGTCGTCCCCGGCCTGTGCGCCGTCGACACGCGCCAGCACGTCGAGGCGATGCTGCGTGCCTTGCAGCGCGTCGGCATCACCACGACGCGCATGGGGGCCTACAAGCCACGCACCAGCCCATACGACTTCCAGGGCTTGGGCAAGGACTGCCTCCCCTGGATGCTCGAGCTCGCCGGCAAGTACGGCATCCGCGTGGTCGCCATGGAGGTGACCCACGAGTCCCAGATCGACGAGATCGCCACGGCGCTCGACGCAGCCGGCTCGCCGACCGGGGTGATGGTGCAGATCGGCACGCGCAACGTGCAGAACTTCGAGCTGCTCAAGCTCGTCGGCCAGCAGCAGCGCTTCCCGGTGCTGTTCAAGCGCGGCATGGGGATCACGCTCGAGGAGTCGCTCAACGCCTGCGAGTACGTGGCGAGCGAGGGCAATCGCAGCATCGTGCTGTGCCTGCGCGGCATGAAGACCAACTTGGGCGACCCGCACCGCAACCTGGTCGACTTCGCCCACGTGCCGGTGGTCAAGCGCCTGACCCGGCTGCCGGTGTGCATCGACCCCTCGCACTCGGTGGGCCGCAAGGAGCTCGCCCCCGACGGGCTGACCGACATCCACCACGCGACCGCGCAGGGGGTGATCGCCGGCGCCAACATGGTGCTGGTCGACTTTCACCCCAACCCCGCCAAGGCGCTGTGCGACGGGCCGCAGGCGCTGACCCTCGAGGAGCTCGAGCCGTACCTCGAGGACATCGCCATCGTGCGCGAGTGCTACCAGCGGCGGCGCGCCGCGGCGGTGCGCGCCGGCGAGGCCTGACGACCTGCGGCACGCAGACGGCGAGACTTCGCGAGCCGCGGGACGCAGATGCTGCGGCATGCGCCAAGCGAAACGTCTGCGCGCCCTCGCCCTTGGCTGATCCGGCCGTGCGTGCGACCATGCCCGCGGAGGGCGTGGCGAGATGCGGTGGCAGAGCGGGGCAGCGCGAGCGGTGTCAGTGGCGTCGGTCCTGGCCGTGCTGCTCCTCGCACCGCCCGCCCGCAGCGCCGCCGCCGCAGGCGGCGTCGTCGATCCGACCGCCGTCGTGACACCCAGCCCGCTGTCGCTCCAGCCCGCGGGCCGCTCCTTCACCGACCCGGCCTTCGCAACGACCCTGCGGCGCATCTCCGACACGAGCGACCGCGGCGGCTTCGAGACACCGATCTACTCGCAGCTCCAGGCCTTCTCCGCCGACGATCGCTACCTGCTGCTCGGCGGCTCCGACGGCTATCTCGTGCGTCGAACCGGGGACGGCAGCCGGGTCACCGGCCTCGACACGTCCCACTGGAACGCGCCGCGCTGGGATCCCGTGCATCCCCACGCCATCGTCCACTTCGACGGCAACGAAGATCTGCGCGTGCGCGTGCAACGCACCGACGTCGACACGGCAGCCACCACGACCGTCCTCACCTTCCCGGCGCAGTACCAGCGCGTGCGCGTCAATCAATCCTTCGACGAGGTCTCCGACGACGGCGGCTGGCTCGGCGGCATGGTGAGCCGCGACGACGGCGCGCAGGTGGTGTTCGCACTCGACCTGGAGCAGGGCCGGCTGGGCGCGCTCCTCGCCCTCCCCGACCTCTACGCCGGCCCGTGCGCCCCCGATCCGATCTGGGGCGAGCTCGAGCCCGACTGGGTCGGCGTCTCGCCCCTGGGCCGCTACCTGGTGATCCAGTGGCAGCGCGACGGGACGGCGCGTTGCAGCGGTCTGGAGAGCTTCGACCTCTCCTCCGGGGCGTTCGTCGGCCGGGTCTACGACGGCCACCAGCACGGCGACCTCGGCGTGGACGCCGACGGCACGCACGAGTTCTTCATGACCTTCGAGCTGTACCACCCCAGCGGCCGGCTCTCGATCGGGCGGCGCGACCTGCCGGGTACGGCCACGGCGAGCCCGCCGCGGTACCTGCAGCTTCTCGACTGGGGCAACGCTGCTCACATCTCGTGCCGCGGTCCGCGCGGCGTCTGCCTGATCACCGCGGGGCACGACCCGGCCGACGGCTGGAGCGCCTTCGAGGGCGAGGTCTTCCTGCAGTACGCCGACGGCGCAGTGCTGCGCCTGGCCCACCACCGCTCCACCGAGTGCGGCTACTGGGTCCAACCTCGTGCCACGCTGTCGCGCAGCGGGCGCTACGCGGCCTTCGCCTCGGACTGGGGCCGCGGGCTCGACTGCTCGGGCGAGGGTCTGGGCCGGGGCGACCCCTACCTGCTGGACGTCGGCGCCGCGAGCGAGGCCTGCGCCGACGGCACCGCGCTCGGCATCGAGGAATGCGACGACGGCAACCTGGCCGACGGCGACGGCTGCTCGGCGACCTGTCGCAGCGAGCTCGTCCCCGGCGGTGGGCCGCTCGCCGACGACTGTCTGCACGAGTGGCTCACCAGACCGGCGCCGCCACGCAACGCCGGCGGCTTGCCGCGCCGCCGCCTGGTCTGCACCGACGACGACCCCACCTGCGACGCGGGCGAGGCCCCGGGCGACGGCGCCTGCACCTTCCGCGTCGCGAGCTGCTTCGCGGTTGCGGAGAGACGCCTGGCCTGCAGCCCGGGCGACGTCGGACACGCCGCGATTCGCAGGCCCACGGCCGGCGGGGATGCCGTCGACCAGTCCAACCGCAGCGCGCTGGCCGGCGCGCTCGCGGCGCTGGGCGGCAGCGGCGACGCCCTGGGACGGCTCTTCGAGCCTCCCTTGTCGGCGGCCCCCGCGTGCAGCCCCTTCGCTCTCATCCGCGTGCCCCTGCGCCAGAGCGCCCAGGGACCGGCGCGCGGCGAGCGAGTGCTGCGCCTGGCGGCGAGCTCGCCCATCCCGCCAGACGACCCCGCGCAGGCGCGCAGGGACATCGACACGCTGCGACTCGCCTGCGATCCCGCTCCTGTCGAACCCGCCCCTTGATCGACGATCCGAGGCGCGCTACCCGGCCTGCGCTCGTCGGATCGCTTGCCAGACGCGCTCCGGCCGCAGCGGCATTTCGCGGTGGCGGGCGCCGAACGCGCCGCGACCCATCAGCAGCCGCCGCGCCTCGCGGCGCGGCTCGCGCGCGCCGATGCGCGAGGAGCGCTGCAGCTCGCGCTCCGGGGTCGTCATCGACCCTGCAGCCTCGCGACGCGACGGGCTAGAGGCGCGCCGCGGATCGCTGGGCCGCCTCGGCGAGCAGCGGGACGTACTCGCCGAGAATGCGAAAGCGCTCGTCCTGCGTCTGGCCGCGCACGAAGCGGACGTAGATCTGCTCGAGGACGACGGCGGTCTTGAACAA
This sequence comes from uncultured Enterobacteriaceae bacterium, assembly GCA_964529315.1. Lineage (GTDB taxonomy): Bacteria > Desulfobacterota > Binatia > UBA12015 > UBA12015 > CAZGUU01. The sequence goes on along the minus strand of CAZGUU010000055.1, from coordinate 12,969 downwards.
GCCGAAGGTCTCGTACCAGGGCAGGGAGGAGAGGTCGGTCCCGGTGCGGCGGCGATAGCGCTCGGCGAGCTCCTCGCGCCGCGGAAAGCCGGGCAGCGCCGTGACCGTGCTTCCCGTGCCGCGCGGCACGTCGTCGCCCGGCTCGGCCCAGTAGGAGAGGAAGGTGCCGAGGTCGACGAGCGGGTCGCCCAGGGTCGTCATGTCCCAGTCGAACACCGCCGCAATCCGCCCTGGGTCCGCGGGGTCGAGCATGGCGTTGTCGAGCTTCCAGTCGTTGTGCAGCACGCTCACCGCGGGCGAATCCGGCATGCGCGCGGAGAGCCAGCCGCAGATCTCGTCCATCACCGGGATGTCGCGCGTGCGGGCGCGCTGCCAGCGCTCGTACCAGCCCTCCACCTGACGGCGAACGAAGCCCTGCGGGCGGCCCAGAGCGGCGATCTCGGGACGCGCCACGTCGAGCTGGTGGAGCTCGGCGAGCGCGTCGAGCAGCGATTCGCCGATGCGCCGGCGCAGCGCAGGGTCGTCGCCGAGCTCGGCCGGCCACTCGTTGCGCACCACGATGCCGCGGCGGCGCTCCATGACGAAGAAGATCGCACCGATCACCGCAGGATCCTCGCACAGCACCAGCGGACGCGGCGCCGGCGCGAAGAGCGGCGCCAGCGCGCGCAGCGCGCGGAACTCGCGCGCCATGTCGTGCGACTTGGGCGCGACCGGGCCGAGCGGCGGCCGGCGCAGCACGAGCTCGGTCTCGCCGATGCGCAGCAGGTAGGTCAGGTTCGCATGTCCGCCCCGGAACTGCTGCACGGCGAGCTCGCCACGCAGCTCGGGTAGCTGTTCGCGCAGGTACGCCCCCAGGCGTAGCTCGTCGAAGCGCTCGTCGGCTCGGATCTCGGCAGCCGCATCCAGCATCGCTGTCTCTTTCCTCATCCCGTTGCGTCGCCTGCGCTGGCCTCGCCCGGCTGGCAGAGCGGCAGGTGATCCTCGGCGGCCGCCAGGCGGAGCGCCTCGCCCGGCGCGTGCGAGACCACCAGTAGCTCGCAGTTGCGCGAGACTCGCGGGCGGTGCCAGCCGCCCTCGACGAAGGCGCACAGCGCGAGCATCACGCCTCCGTGGCTCACCACGATCACGTCGCGGCCCGGGTGGGCTTCGACCAGCCGTCGCAGCACGCGCGAGGCGCGTCGCTCGACGTCGACCAGGGACTCTCCTCCGGGCGGGCACCACGTCCAGAAGCGCGCGGCGTCGAACGTCGGGTGCAGGTGCATCGAGTCGTACGACGAGCCGGCGAGCTCGCCGATCGAGCGCTCGCGCAGGTCCGGCTCGATCTCGATCTCGCCGGCGAAATCGAGCGTCTCGGCGATCAGCTCCGCGGTGCGCCGGGCGCGGCGGTAGGAGCTCGCCACGATGGCCGCCGGGCGAAAGCGCTCGGCGATCCGCTGCCCGGCCTGGCGAGCCTGCTCCACCCCGAGGGCGGTCAGGTCGATGTCCGGGCTGGGTGAGAAGCGGCGGGCCTGGTTGCCCTCGCTCTCGCCGTGGCGCACGAGAATCAGGCGGCCGGAGGAGGCAGGCAGAAGGGCGCTCATGACCGCCGTTTTTTCTACACATCGCGAAGGCGACGGTCCACGTGGGCAGCGCCCTGCGGGCGGCGGGCTTAGTGCCAGGGCTTCCGGCCCTCGGGCCCTGGGCCTCGGGCCATGGCCTGCGAGCTTCGGGCAGTGGGCCTCGGGCCCGTGGCCCGCCGGCGGCGGGCCCGTGTCGCCTTCTCGACCCGCCGCCGCGCCACCGCCGAGCAGCTCGCTGCGGCCGCTTGGGGTGCCCCGTGGCCGCGCCGAAGTCGGTGGCCGTGCAGGGGGCGCGGTGATACGGGAGACGCTGCCGCTGCGCCACCCCCGGCGTCCCACGCGCAGCGAGCCCTGCTCGAGAGGTTCTCCAGGATGTCGAAGCGCACGTGCTCCCCCCGCAAGCTCTGGATGGCCGCCGCACTGCTGGCGGCGCTGGCCGGCTGCAGCGACTCGTCGCCGGTTGCGCCGGCCAGCATGGCCGAGCTCACCTCGCCCGGGCCGTTCGGCTTCGCCACCACCGAGGTCGTGCTGGTCGACGGCTCCCGCGCGACACGCGCCAACGGCACCTACGCCGGAGCCCCGCAGCGCACCCTGCGGACGAAGATCTGGTACCCCGCGGCGCCCGCTGGCGCAGCGGCCGCGGGCGAGCCGTCGCCGGCCGCGTCGGGCGCCTCGGCCCCGAGCGCCGCGCTGCCCACACCGCCTGCCGCCGGGGGCCCGTTTCCCGTGATCGGCTACGCGCACGGCTTCCTGAGCAGCCGCGACGAGGCCCCGGATCTCAAGCAGCACCTCGCCAGCCACGGCTACGTGATCGTCGCGCCCGACTTCCCGCTCTCCAACGGCGGCGCACCGGGCGGACCCACGGTGGCCGACATCGGCAACCAGCCGGGCGACCTGGCGTTCGCCATGGAGGAGGTCGCGCGGCTCGGCGGTGACCATGCGCCGCTGGCCGCGGCACTCGACGGCTCGAGCCGAGCCATAGCCGGCCTGTCGCTCGGCGGCGGCACGACGCTGATCGCCGCCTACCACCCGACGCTCCACTTGGCGGGCATCCAGGCGGCGGTCGCCTTCGCGCCGGCGTCCTGCTTTTTCGGGCCCGACTTCTACGCGCGCGCCCTGCCGACGGTCATCCTGAGCGGCGACGCCGACGAGCTCGTGCCCTTCGACCCGGGCCCGCAGCGTGGCTTCGATCTCGCGCCCGCGCCGGTGACCCTGATCCGCCTGCGCGGCGGGAACCATCTCGGCTTCGCCGGCATCGACATCCCAGGGGCCTACAACACCGACGAGGAAGTCGGCTGCGGCGCGGTGAAGAACGCGGTGGGCAACGGCGGCGGCTTCGAGACGGTGGTGGAGGATCTGACCGCTGGGACCAGTGCTGCCGTGGTCGACTTGACCGCCTGCGGCGGCGTCTGCGAGCAGCCGTTCGAGCAGACCATGCGCGCCGCGCGGCAGCTCGAGCTGACCCGAGCCGTCACCCTGGCCCACTTCGAGGCCGTGCTGCGCGGCCGCGAGGACGCAAGCCGCTTCCTCGACGACGTCTTGGCCGCAGAGAGCCCGGAAGTCGAGCTGCGACGCAAGTGAGCGCCTGCGCGTGCGCGTACGACGCGAGACCACGGGCAGCTCGGCTGCGCAGGCGAAGATCGGCATGAGCCGACCGGAGCCCCCGGGCCGTGCCGGCGCGACGACCGCCCGGCCAGAGGGTGGCTCGGGCGAGGTCGCGGCGGTGGGGCGCATCGCGGAGCCACCCGAGGCGGCCGCCCAGCCCGGTGACGGCGCGGACGGCGGCGCGGCGACCAGCTCCCCATGCCCGATCTGCGAGCGGAGCAACCTGCCCGACGCGCGATTCTGTGCCGGCTGCGGCCACCGACTCCCCTGCGCTGGCACATCGCCCTCCTGCGCGCCCGTCGAGGGGCGCAGCGCGGAGGACGAGCGGTCCCCCCCCACGCCAACCGGGATCTCGCCTCGTGACGAGCTGGGCGAGCGCAAGCCCGCAACCGTCCTCTTCGTCAACCTTCACGGCTCGCTCGACCTGAGCAACGCCCTCGATCCCGAGCAGTGGCACCGGGTCGTGACGCGCTTCTTCGCCATCCTCGCCGACGCCGTGCGCAGCCACGGCGGCGTCATCGACCGCTTCACCGGCGCGGGCATCAAGGCACGCTTCGGCGCGCCCATCGCCCACGAGGAGCACGCCCGCCAAGCCTGCGACACCGCGCTCGACCTGGCCCAGGAGCTGCACGTGCTCGGCCAGGAGCTGCGCCGCACGCTGGGCATCAACTTCTCGGTGCGCATGGGCCTGAGCTCGGGGGAGGTCCTGTTCGGCCCGATCGGCGGCGAGGAGGGCCACGCCGTCTCGGCCCAGGGCCACACCGCCGCGCTCGCCGCGCGCATGGAGCAGCTCGCCGAGCCGGGCCGGATCTACTTGACCGAGCACACCGCACGCCTGGTTCGCGACCTCTTCCGGCTGACCGACCTCGGCCGCTTCACCCTGCGCGGCGTGGGCACCGCGTTGCGCGTCTACCGTCTCGAGGGCCGCGGCGAGCGCGGCTTGCGTCCGTCCGCGGTGCGCACGCGGGCGTCTTCCCGCCTGGTCGGTCGCGAGGCCGAGCTCGCCCGCCTCGATGCCGCCCTCGACCGGGCCGTGCGGCTCGGCCGCATGCAGCTCGTCGGCATCGTCGGTGAAGCCGGAGTCGGCAAGAGCCGGCTCTGCGAGGAGCTGCACCGGCGCTGCCTCGAGCGAGGATCCCCCGTCTTCCACCTCAGCCTGACCGACCCGATGCGCGGCCTGCCGCTGGGCAGCGTCCGCCAGTACCTGGACGCCTTCTTCGAGGTCGACGAGGGCGAGGACCGGCGCGCCGCGCGCGAGAAGATCGCCGGCCGCCTGCTGATGCTCGATCCGGGCCTGCGCTCGGCCCTGCAAGTGGTCTTCGACGCCGCGGGGCTCGGCAGCGCCGATGGGCCGGCGCTGCCGGTGGATCGCGAGGCACGCATCGAGCGGCTCGCCCTGCTCACCCGACGCATCATCGAGGGCCAGGCGAGCGACGCGGCACAGGTCTACATCGTCGACGACCGCCACCTGGCCGACGCGGCGAGCGACGCGGTGACCAACCAGGTCCCATGGCACGAGATCGCCGTGCCAGCGCTGGGCGTCCTCACCTATCGCCCGGGATTCCACCGGCCGTGGATGGATCGGGGCGTCTTCGAGGAGCTCGTCCTGGAGCCGCTGGCCGCAGACGCCTTCGCCGAGCTGGTCCGCGAGATCCTCGGTACCCACGCCTCGGTGGCCGAAATCGCTACCGAGATCCGCGCGCTCGCTGGGGGCAACCCCTTCTTCGTCGAGGAGCTGATCCACTCGCTGGTCGATGCCGGCACGCTCGTCGGGCAGCCGGGCAACTACCTGGCCGTCGCCCCGAGCGAGCGCACGGCCCTTCCGGCAACCCTCCATGCGGTGCTCGCGGCGCGCATCGACCGCCTCGACGAACGGAGCAAGGCCTTGCTCCAGGCAGCCTCGGTGATCGGCCCGCGCTTTGCGGCCGCGCTCCTGGCGCACACGACCGATCTCTCCGAGGACGAGGTCTGGGCGACCCTCCGAGCCCTCGAGCAGCAGGGCCTATTGCGACAGGAGCCCGGCACTCGCGACGACCTGTTCGCCTTCCGCCACCTGTTGATGCAGGAGGCCGCCTACCGCTCCCTGGTGTGCAGCCGGCGCGACCGGCTCCACGCGACCGTCGCGAGCCTAGTGGAGCAGGCCGTAGAGACCGACGGCGACAGCCGCGCCGCGCTGGTCGCGCTGCACCGGGAGCGCGCCAGCGAGCCCCTCGAGGCTGCCCGCTGGTATCGGAGGGCAGCGGCCTTCTCGGCCAGCCGGGATCCCGAGGCCACCATCGGACACTGGGGCAAGGTGCGCGATCTGCTCGCCACGTGCGAGAGCACGCCGGAGACCCGCGGCTTGCAGCTCGCGGCCTGTCTCGGCGAGCTGCAGAACGGCTGGTACCAGGGCCTCGACTGCGATCGCGCGGCGTTGCTCCACGGCGAGGGTCGGCGGCTCGCCGAGCAGGCCGGCGACCGCACGGCACAGTCGCTGGTGACCGCCAGCTACGCAGACGTCCTGGCGATCGCGGGCCGGGTCGAGGAGGCGATCCTGCTCGGTCGCGAGGCCTGCAACCTCGCCGATCACCACGGTGATCCCGCGCTGCGCATGGCCCTGCGCGTCCGCTTCGCGTTTGCGCTCTACGACCGCGGCGACCAGCGCGCCACGGTGGCGACCTGCGACCAGGGGCTCAGCGTCTCCAGGGATCCGGACCTCGGCCTGGCCCTGGTCGGCTTCAGCCCGGCGCTCTATCTGAGGATGATCCGGGCACTTGCTCAAGTCGACCTGGGCCGGCTGGCCAGCGGCAGCGCGGAGGTCGATGCGATCGCGGTCGCCGCGCGCGAGCGCAACGACGGTCGCCTCCGGTGCATGGCCGTGGCCAGCCAGGCGGTGGTACAGCGCTTCACCGGCATGTCACCGGTGGGCGGCGTCGCCGCACAGATGGAGAACGTCGCACTCGCCAACGACCTGGGCGGCCATCTACTGCGCATCTTCTCCCGCACCTGCCTGGCGATCACGCAGGTCTTCGCCCGCGAGCTGCACGACGCGAGAGCCAACCTGGAGCAAGCCCATGCCCTGATCGAGGGCGCGGGCCTGCCGTTCTACACCGACGCGAGCTGCCTCTCGCTGCTGGCGGTGGTGCACTCGGCGCTCGGGGACTACAGGGCGGCCATGGAGCTCGCCGAGCGCGCCCTGGCGAGAACCTGCGGGCGACACAGGGCGCTGTGGGAGATCGACGCCCGGCTGCGCTGGGCGCACGTCGCGAGGCTCGCCGACGCCGCCCCACGAGAGCGCATCGCGGACGAGCTGCACACGGCGCTGCGCATGACCAGGGCAATCGCAGCCCGCAGCCGGGAGCCGCTGATCCGCTCTGGGCTCGCCGACCTGGCGGCATGGCGCGGCGATTTCACCCAGCAGCGCGCCGAGCTCGAGGAGGGACGGCGGGTGGCGCGAGAGCTCGGGATGTGCTCGGGCCACATCGAGAAGCTGCTGCGCGGCTGACCGGCCAGCGCGCGGCCTTGCGAGGCTCGATCGCCCACGAGCCTCGATCCCCGCAGGGCGCGGAAGCCGAGCCCGGTTCGACCGTCGCCGGCTCCTCCGCAACGCCGGGATCGATCGGGAAGCTTCTGCTCGACCGCGCAGCTCAGCCGCGGTGCGACAGGACGACGGGCCCGAGCAGCGCGACCAGCGCGACGATCGCCACGATGCCGATCAGGTCGAGCAGCAGGCCGTGGCGCATCATGGTGCGAAGCGGGATGCGCCCCGAGCCGTAGACGATCGCGTTGCACGGGGTCGAAACCGGCATCATGAAGCCCAGCGAGGCTCCCATGGTCGCTCCGATCGCCGGCAGCACCGGGTCGACTCCCGACGATCGGGCAAATGCGATCACCACCGGAACGACCATGTTCGCCGAGGCGGTATTGCTCGTCGTCTCCGAGAGCAGGGTCGCAATCGCCGTGGACAGGGCCAGCAGGCCGAGCTCGCTGCGCACGCCGAGCGCCTCGGTGAGCCGGCGCCCGAGGCTTTCAGCGAGCCCGGTCTCGAAGGCGAGCGTGCCCAGCGCGATGCCCCCGCCGTAGAGGAACACGATCCACCAGTCGATCTTGACCGCATCCTCCCACTCGAGGGTGAAGCGGTGCCGGGCCAGGTCGGTCGGCAGGACGAAGAGCAGGCCGGCGCCGAGCAGCGCCACGACGCTCTCGGGGAGCAGGGTCGTGAGGCCTCGGCTCGCCGGGCTCTCGGCACCGAGCAGCAAAGCGGCCGCGCCGGGCAGAACCCACAGCGTGACGGTCGCGGCGAAAGCGATCATGGTGTTCACCTGACCGCGCGTCCACGGGCCCAGCGCGGCGCGCTCGGCCGCCACCAGCCCGACGATCTCGGCCTCGCCCGCCCTCGCTCCCCGCGCGCCGCGCGACAGGGTCCAGACCAGCCAGACGAGCAGGATCGCGACCACCGGCACGCCGATCGCCATCCAGGAGAAGAACGGCACGTCGAACCCCGCCTCGCGGCGCAGGAAGCCGATGCCGATCAGGTTGGGCGGCGTGCCCACCGGTGTACCCAGCCCGCCGACCGAGGCGGCAAACGCATTGGACAGCAGGAGCGCGCTGGCGAAGGCCGGCGACACCGCCCGCCCGCCCAGCGTCTCGAGCGAGTGCAGCAGAGAGACGCCGATCGGGAACATCATCGCGGTCGTGGCGGTGTTGCTGATCCACATGGAGAGGGCCGCCGCACCGGCCGCGTATGCGGCGAGCACGCGCCTGGGGCGCCCGGCGATCCCGGGCAGGCCGAGGATGGAAAACGCGAAGCGGCGGTCGAGGCGATGCACGAAGATCGCCCGCGCGATCATGAACGTGCCGATGAAGACGAAGATCAGCGGATCGGCGAAGGGCGCAAAGGCCTCGCGCGCCGGCGCCACGCCGAGCACGACGGCGAGCGCGACGCCGAGGAACGCGGTCATCGCCATGGGGATCGCCTCGCTCACCCAAAGGACGATCACCGCGGCGAGGATCGCCGCCAGGCGGTGCGCGCGGGGGTCGGGGACGGCCACCTGGGACCAGACCGCGGCAAAGGCGAGCGGCGCCAGGACCATCCCACTGCGCCGGCGCCACAGCTCGAAGCGCTCCTCGGCTCGCCCCGCCTCCTCCACCCCGCTGGTCGCCATGGCCGAGCGCTTCTACCGACTCGGAGCAGGGCAATCCACGCCACCGCCCGGCCGCGCGGCCAGGGGCTGGCTTGCACGAGCCCTGCCTCTCTCGCCGCAAGCCCTTCGGGGCGCGCGGCGCGGGGGCCCGGCGAAGCGAGGCCGGAGCTGGCGTGGGGCTGCCATGCGCGGCGCGTGAGCCCGAGGGCCAGCGCTGGCCGAGATCCCCGCCGTGCGACTATATTGCGCGCCCGGCCCTGCGGGCCGGGCATCGGCCCGCAGGGCCGCGGACGGCGCACCGCCGCCGAGGAGGGCCGCCATGGACTACCGCGATCGGGTCGTCGTCGTCACCGGGGCTTCGTCGGGCATCGGCTACGTGACCGCGCGTGCGTTTGCTCGCCGCGGCGCCGCCGTGGTCGCGGTGGCGCGACGCGAGGAGCTGCTGGAGAAGCTGATGCGCGAGTGCCAGCCGCTCTCGCCGCGCTCCTTCCACCTGCGCGGCGACCTGGGCGAGCGCGCCTTCGCCGAGGGGATGATCGACGAGACGGTGCGCCGCCTGGGCCGGCTCGACGTCCTGGTGAACAACGCCGCCGTCTCCAAGCACAAGCAGATCTACCACACCACCGCCGAGGAGGCGGAGGCGGTGCTGCGGGTCAACTTCCTCTCCTGCGTGTGGACCACGTTCGCCGCGATTCCGTATATGATGCGCGACGGCGGTGGCACGATCGTCAACGTCTCTTCCTTCGCCGCCAAGGTGACGCCGCCGCGCGAATCGCTCTACGCGGCATCCAAGGCGGCGATGAACGCCTTCAGCGAGGGGCTGTGGGGCGACCTGGCCGGCTCGGGCATCCACGTGGCGCTGATCAACCCCGGCCCGATCGACACCGAGATCTGGGAGAAGGAGGACGAGCCCGTCGCCTACCGCGGCCGCAAGTTCCCGCCGGAGATCGTCACCGAGGCGATCTTCGAGGCGATCGAGCGGCGCATCCGCGAGCGAACCGTGCCACGGCGCTACGCGCCCCTGGTGATGGCGCGCCTGCTGCGCCTGCTGGCCCCCGGGCTCCTGCTGCACGGCATGCAGCGCATGGACCCGGTGCCGAGCGAGGTCGTCGAGCGCGCCCGCGAGCGGGCCCGCGTGGGCAAGCGGCTCGGCGACTTGGGCGCCGACGGCGCGGCCCAGCCCGGGTCCCAGGGTTGATCGGGACGCGCGGACATGTGCGACTCCAGCCCACCATGACACCGCAGAGCCCCTCCCCCGCCCGCACGGCCTTCTTCGGCGGCCGCATCCTCACCATGGACCGGGTCGTCCCCTACCCCGACGTGGTGATCGTCGAAGGGGACCGCATCGCCGCGCGCGGCGATCGCGATTTGCTCCAGGCCTTCCCCGACGCCGCGCGCATCGCCCTGCGCGGCCGTCTGCTGCGGCCCGGCTTCATCGACGCTCACAACCACCTCTCGGTGGCGGCACTCCACCCGCTGTGGGCCGATCTCTCGCAGGTGCGCACGCACGACGAGCTACGCACGGCGCTGGCCGAGCAGGCGGCGCGCGAGCCGGGCGCGCGCTGGATCCGCGGCTTCGGCTGGAGCGAGGCGCACGGCGGCCTGTTTCTCGATCGCGCCGACCTGGACGCGCTGGGCTTCGACCGCCCGGTGATCGTCGCCCACTTCACACTCCACCAGTGCGTGGTCAGCTCGCACGGGCTCGAGGAGCTCGGCATCGGCCGCGAGACGCCCGACCCGCCGGGCGGCCTGATCGCCCGGCGCCCCGACGGCACCCCGAGCGGCCTGCTCGTCGAGGGCGCCTGGAGCGAGGCGCAGGCCCGCTCGATCGCCGCGTACCACGATCCCGAGCGCTTCGCCGACCTGTACGCCGAGCGCTGCCGTACGCTGCTGCGCGACGGGATCACCGCGGTGCACGACGCCGCCTGCTCCCCGTCGGCCGAGGCGGTCTACCGCTCGCTCGCCGCGTCGGGCCGGCTGCCGATCTCAGTTCTCATGATGCTGCATCCCGAGGGCATCCTGGCACCGCTCGACGAGCGCCGGCTCGACGGGCCGCCCACCGGCGAGGGCGACGAGTGGCTGCGCGTCGGCCCGGTGAAGCTGTTCGCCGACGGTGGCGCGTCTCCGGCGATCGACATCGAGATGGGCGGCTCGCACCTCGAGATGGGCATCGCCTTTCCCGGCGTCGAGGCGAGCGCGCGAAAAATCGTCGATCGAGGCTTCGGCCTGGCGGTGCACGCGATCGGCAACGCCGGGCTGGCCACGGCGCTGCGCGCGTTTGCCGGCTGCGACCGCCTGCGGCGCGACCGCGACCTGCGCTGGCGCGTCGAGCACGCGGTGCTCGCCTCGGCCGAGCAGCTCGGCGAGATGGCTGCGCTCGGCGCGATCGGCGTCGTCCAGCCGGGCTTCGTAGGGCTCATCGGCGACTTCGCCCAGGGCTTCCAGCTCGAGCGCGAGCTCTGGCTACCGTTTGCCGACATGGCGCGCCTCGGCGTCCCGCTGGCCGCATCCTCCGACGACCCCTGCTCCTTCCACCAGCCCCTGCTCACCTCCGCCTGCGGCACCACGCGGTGCAGCGCCTCGGGCCACACCATCGGCCCCGAGCAGGCGCTCGGCTACGAGGAGTGGCTGCGCGCATACACGGCCGGGGCGGCCTGGGCCGGCGGCCAGGAGCACGAGCGGGGCAGGTTGACGCCGGGCAAGCGGGCCGACCTGGTCGTCCTCGAGGGCGAGCTCGACGCCGAGCATCCGCCCACCGTGGCCGAGACCTGGGTCGCCGGACGTTGCGCCTGGCGGCGCGCCTGACCCGCGCCCGGGCGACCGCGCCGAGCGGTCGTGCCCTGCGACCGCTCGCGGCCGTCGCTCGCGCCGCCTTGGGCCTACTTGGTGCAGCTCACCACGTTGCCGCTCGCGTCGGTACAGGTCCCGGTATGGCTCAGGCCGCTCGCCGAGTCGTAGGTGGTCTCGCCCTCGTAGGTCGCTCCGGAGGCGGCGCTGGCGCTGGTCTTGCGCTCGCCGCTGGCCGTCCCGTCGGCGCTCCTGGTCACCGAGCCCGAGCTCTTGGCCGAGCCGCTCGCGCCGCTCACCGCACCCGCGCTCGAATGCGTGGCGCTGCCGTCGGCCGAGTGGCTCCAGCCTCCGGCGCGCGCGCCCATGGCACCGCCCGGGCCCTTGAAGGCGCTCCCTCCGCCCCCGGCCGCGTTGCCCTGGCCGTCGCCAGCCCGGATCCGCCCCTGCACGGCGGCCCCGCCATCGGGCCCGCGCATCGCCCGAGCCCCGCCCGCGGTGATACCCCCGGCGGCATTGGCACGTGCCGCGCGTCCAGCGGCGAAGCCCTGCGCCATCGCGCTCTCTGCCGCCACGAGCGTGAGGACCGCCCCTGCCGCCAACCAGGCCCATCTGCGCATCGTCGCTCTCCTTACCGGACCGGCCCACGGGCTCGGCCGCTGTGAGGAGATCGGCCGTCGGGCCGATCGGCTTGAGCGCGCAGGCGCCATGGCGAGCAGCAGCTAGGGTGCGTCGCTGCCCCGGCGCGGGGCCTCCGCGTACGTGACCTCGGTGTAGCCGACCACCGTCGCCGTGGTGCGGAAGCTGCCGAGGTCGGCGGGGGCATCGACCTCGGGCAGGCGGTAGGAGAGCTTCGCCGCAGCCCCGGGCGCGATCGTCGCCGGTAGCGTGTAGTAGTACGTGCCGCCGGGGTTGATCGGCCCCGGGTTGCGCTCGTCGGCCCACAGCCAGGCGCGGGTGATCTGCAAGACCACGTCGCGCAGCTCGGCGGTCGATCGATTGACCACGGTCCCGGTCACCGTGCCGCCAGCGAGCGCCAGGTCGCGCACCTCGACCGCCGCCTCGAGCCGGCTCTCCGAGGTGAGCGCGGCACCCACCGCGCGAGCCTGCGACACGAGAGCCAGCAGTGCGGCGATGGCCAGCGGCGCCGTGCATGCCGCCCGATGCAATGTCCTCATCCCGCGGTTCTCCTCGCTCGCCCCCACCGGGTGCCCGGCGGGCACGCTCGGCGCGCCGACGCCCACGCGCCGCCGGCGCCCCTCAACCGGCGATCGGCCGCAGAGCCTCGACGCGAAAGGTGAAGCGCTGGCCGATGCCCACCCACGATGCGATCCACGCCGCCCAGTACTTGGCCGCCATCGCCCGGCGCAGGCGGCCGTGCTCGGTGGGGTCGGTGACGTCGCGCAGGCGCCCGGCCAGGCGCGCACCGCCGACCTCGAGCTCGACCTCGGGGTTGCGCCGGGCGTTGCGCACCCAGTCGCGGCGCTCGTCGAGCGTCCCCAGGCCGATCGCTCCGTCGTCGACCACGAACCACACGGTCACGCGACGCGGCAGGCCGCTGCGCCGACCACGCGTCGTCAAGCACAGCGTGCCCTGCCGAGCGATGCGGCCCAGGAGCTCGGAGGTCGGCGCGATCGGCGAGCTCATCGGCGCGAGACTACACTCCCCGTCCGCTCGCCGCCACGGCCGGCGCGGCCGGCACGCTCGAGCGACAGGTGGCATTCTCAGCAGCCGATCGCGTCGACCGACACCCGACGCGCTCAGACACCGTGCTCGCGCAGCCAGTCGATCTGCCGGCGCCACGCCTCGGCGGCGGGCAGGCACCCGGGGCTGGCCCCTTCACAGAGCGCGAGCACCGGCACCCGTGGGCCTGCGGCGCGCTCCGCTGCGCGCGG
>CAZGUU010000054.1:0-22365 GCA_964529315.1 uncultured Enterobacteriaceae bacterium | reverse complement strand
GAGCTCGCTCGCCATGAACGGGTGCATGCTCGTGACGACCGCCCGCCCGCCCAAGAGATCGACCCCGGTGCGGCGCAGCTTGCGTGCGCTCGAGCCGGTGAGCACGAAGCGCCTGCCGGGGCGCTTCTCTTCGATGAGCTGGTGCACGACCGGCAAGACTTGCGCCGCCCGCTGGACCTCGTCGATCACGACGACACCCGGCCGCGCGGCGGCCTCCACGCGCTGTCGCAGAGCTTCTGGCCTGGCCGCGAGCGCTCGCTCCTCCTCTGGGTCGAGGAGGTCGATCCACGTCGCCCGCGGGAACGTCGCTCGCAGCCAGGTCGACTTGCCCGTTCCACGGGGCCCGAAGAGAAAGAAGTGCCCGCCCGGATCGGCGCGAAATCGCGAGACTGCCGTCATTTCTGCTGCCGATTTTACGGAAGCGATGGCGAAAGGGCAAGCGGCGCGTGGGCGCCACGGCGCCGCTTCGACGGCCTCGAGCCGCCCCGGTCGGCCGGGAGCCGTGCCAGCTATCGCAGGTCGCCGGTCAAGAAACGAATCGCGGGCCGCGTCCGGTCCGGGTCGAAGAAGCCGTCGACGTGCCGATGCAGGGGACGCCCTCGCGCCTGCCGCTCCATCTCGTCGAGCGGGCCGAGCTGGAGCGCGCCGCCGACGCACGTCTCGACGCACACCGGCACCAGGCCGCGGTCCTGGCGCGGCATGCAGAAGTCGCACTTGGAGACGAGCGCCGCGCCGGGAACGCGATGGATCGCGCCGTAGGGACAGGCGTCGAGGCAGTGGCCGCAGCCCGTACACCGCTCGGGGTCGATGAACACGATGCCGTCTGCGGCGCGCTTGCGGATGGCGACGGTCGGACAGGCGGGTACGCAGGCCGGGCGCTCGCAGTGGTTGCAGGCGACCGAGAGGTTGTGCTGCACGACGGCGGGGAACGTTCCGGCTTCGTGCGCGGTCACCTGGCGCCAGTTGACCTCCGGCCCCGTGGCGCGGTGCACCTGACAGGCGACACGGCAGGAGTGGCATCCGATGCAGCGCGTGGTGTCGAAGAGGAATCCGACCTGGCTCATGGAACCCTCAGCAGGGTGGCCACGGTCGCGGGCAGCAGGCCTTGTGCGAGTCGCCGCGACACGGAGACGAGGGCGATCGAGGTGCCGACCAGACCCATGAGGCACGCGCGAGAGAGCAGCCCCGCGAGCTCCTCCGAACCGGCCGCGCGCACGAAGACAGCGGTCAACAGCGTCTCGAGGCCGAGCGCGCCCAGCGGGAAGCGACCGCTGACCAGGCCGAGCAGCGCCCAGACGACCGTCCCGGCGCTGGCGGCCCCAGCCAGGCCGACCCGAGCCCGGCGCGCGAGCGCGAGGCCGGCCAATCCCGCCGCGACGAATTCCCACGCCGCCACGCCCAGGAAGCTCATCTCGACGGCGGCCAACACCGTCGCATAGACGACCTGCGCGGCACCGATCTCCCCGGCCCAGAGCGGCGCAAAGCCGGGGAACAGCGGAATGTGCAGCGCGCGCAGCGGTACTTCCAGCGCCAGCGGCCACCAGCGGCGTGTGGCCGCCAGCGCGCCCGTCAGCACGCGCGGACGCGACGAGCTCATGCGCGGCGGATCCGCACCCGCGTGTCGTTGAACGCGAGGTTGCCACCGACGGGATCGGTGCCGCCGGTGATGACGTCGTTGCCGTTCACGCCGCGTCCGGCCGCCACGCTCGAGTAGGCGTCGTGGCCGAAGTGATGGCTCAGCGCGACCGTGTCCGGCCGGATGCCGGCCGTGACGCGAACGGGCGCGATGACCGAGCCGCGCGCCGATTCGATGTGTACGCGGTCGCCCGTTCTCACGCCGAGCGCCGCGGCGGTGTCGGGATTGACGAGCGCGGGGTTCTCGGACTGGATCGCTGCCAGGTACGGGTTCTCGCCCGTCGCCGATTGCGTGTGAAAGGGCAGCTTGTACGTGACGATGTGGTAGGGGAACACCGGGTCGACCTGCGCGCTGGCGAGCGGCCACCCCGCGAAGACGGGCTCGAGCGGCCGGCCGATGGCGGCGAGGATGCTCGAGACCAGCTCGACCTTGCTCGACGGCGTGAGGAATCCCTCCCTCCGCCGGCGCCCCGGCCGCCGTTCCGCGTCCGAGAACGGGACGAATCCCCGCTTGCGCAGCTCCCGCAGGTCGACGCCGCTCTCCGCGAGCTGTGCGGCGAGGAAGTCCTCGTAGCGGCGGAAAGGGAACTCGCGGTGGAGCCCCATGGCCTGCGCCAGTGCGAGGATGATCTCCTGGCTCGGCCGCGAGCCGGCGCGCGGCTGGATGACGGGTTGGCGCAGGCTCACCTTCACGGCCGCCGGGAACCAGAGGTCCAGCGACTCGAGGTAGCTCGACGCGGGCAGGACCACGTCGGCGAAGCGCGTGGTCTCCGACATGAAGGCGTCGATCGAGACGATCAGCTTCAACCGGTCGAAGGCCGCGACCAGCTCCTTCCCCTCGGGCAGGGAGTAGACCGGATTGACGGCGTTGAAGATCACGGCCTCGAGCGGGTACGGCTCCTGTGTGCGGATGTTGTGGGGTACGGCGTGGGAGACGCCGAAGAACGCCGCCGGGTACTCGGGCCGCGGGCCGAAGGGCAGAGGGACGCGGTCTGCGTTGGCCTGGTCGATGCGGAGCCCGCCCGGGTCTGGCACCGCTGGAGCGACGTCGGCCAGCTCGATGGGCGGGAACGGCAGCAGCGACACGCCGCCGTCGCGATCGAAGGCGCCGAGCAGGGCGTTCAGGATCTCCGCCATGCGCACCGCGTCCGTGGCATCGCGGTGCGTGACCACGCCGCGGCCGACGGCGATGACGCTGCGCCGCTCGGCGATCAGGTGGGCGGCGCGCAGGAAGCGATCGGTGGGGAGGCCGGTCGCTGCGCAGACCTGGTCGGCGGTGAACGGCTCGAGAAAGCGGCCGATGGCGTCGAAGCCGAAGGTGTGCCGATCGACGAACTCCCGGTCGATTCGGCCGCGCTCGATCAGCCAGCGGGCCCAGCCGGCGAGCAGGACACCGTCGGTGCCGGGGCGAATCGGCAGCCAGAGCGCCGCGCGCGCCGCGGTTTCCGAGAGGCGCGGGTCGACGGCGATCAACATGGCGCCGCGCGCCTGCGCCTCCAGGATCTCGCCTGCCGCCGCGACCAGGTCCTTGGCGCCGAGCGGGTTGATGCCGACGGCGACGATGCATTCGGCGTTGGCGTAGTCGTAGGCCGCGCGGGCGACGCCGAAGGTCAGCGCCCCGCCGACCAGGCGGCTCGCATCGCAGGCGGAGACGTGGCCGATGAAGTTCGGCGAGCCCAGGGCGTGGACGAAGCGGCGGAAGACGTCGGGCCGGTCCATGTTGAGGTTCTGCCAGAGCGCGATGCTGCGCGGGCCGAAGTCGCGCCGGATGGCGTGCAGCGAATCGGCCACGGTGACGAGCGCGCGCTCCCACGACACGCGCTCCCAGCGGCTCGCCCCGCGCGCGCCGGCGCGGATCAGCGGGGAGTCGAGCCTCTCCGGGTGGATCGCCTTGTAGAAGCCGGCATGGCCCTTGGCGCAGAGCCGGCCCCGGTTGATCGGGCTCTCCGGGTGGCCCTGCAGGTGGACGATGCGATCCCCTGCACGGGTCGCGAGGACCGTGCAGCCGAGCACGCACATGTTGCAGGTGGTGACCACCGTGTCCTCGGCGGACGGCACGACGCCGTGCAGCCGGACCGGCTCGGTCGCGGCGGCTGGCCACGGCATGGCGGCCGCCGCGGTTGCGATGGCCGCGCGCTTCAAGAGGTCGCGCCGCGTCAGCAGGGCAGACTGCTCGGCCGCGCTCACGGTAGGTCTCCGGCGGCGTTCTGGATGAGCCGCACGTAGAAGCGGACGGCGTCGGCATAGACCGCTACCGGAACGCGCTCGTCCGCGCCGTGGGCGCGGCCGAGCTCTTCGACGCTGCCGCGCACGGGCGCGAAGCGGAACACGTTCGGCGTCAGGCCCGTGTAGAAGCGCGCGTCGGTGCCGCCGGTCGCCAGCACCGGCGCGACGGCGGCGTCGGGGAAGACCTCCTGGACCGTGCGCTGCACGAGCGCGAAGGCGGCGGAATCGGGCGGAGAGGTCGGCGACGGCTCGCGGGAGCGCAGCACCGTGACGGCGACGCGCGGGTCGTCGATCACGGCGTGCAGCCGCTCGAGCACCGAGGCGACGCTGTCGCCCGGAAGGATGCGCACGCTCACCACGGCCCGCGCCACGCCGGGAATGGCCGCGTCCTTGATGCTGCCCTCCAGGCGCGTCCCGACGGCGGTCGTGCGCACCGCCGCGTTGGTTGCCGCGCCGCCGGTCAGCCGCGAGCGCACCAGCGGCTCGAAGAGCCACAGGTTTGCCAGGGCGACGCGTTGCGCACCGCGAGTCTCTGGGGCGATTGCGTCCAAGAAAGCGCGCATCGGCGGCACCAACCGCGCGGGCCACGGCTGCTCGTCGATTCGCACCAGCGCGCGGGCGAGCAGGGCGACCGGGTCGTCGCGGGCCGGCGAGGACGAATGCGAGGGGCCGGAGTTGCGCGCCGACAGCTCGACGTAGGCGGCACCCTTCTCCGCGATGCCGATCACAGCCACCGGCCGTCCGACGCCGGGCACGGCTCCCTCGGTGAGGTAGCCGCCTTCGTCGAGGACGAAGTCGAGCGTCACGCCGCGCGAGGCCAGCGTCTCGGCGATGCGCCCGGCACCGGCCGCGCCGTTTGCCTCCTCGTCGTGTCCGAAGGCCAGCAGCACCGTGCGCCGCGGCGCGAAGCCCTCGGCGAGCAGGCGTTCGCACGCTTCGAGAATGCCGACGACGCCCGCCTTGTCGTCGACGGTGCCGCGGCCCCACAGAAAGCCGTCGGCGATGACGCCGGCAAAGGGCGGGTGTGTCCACGGCGAGCCGGGGCCGTCCTCGGCCGGCACGACGTCCTGGTGCGAAAGAAGCGCGACCGGCGCGAGCCGCGGGTCCGTGCCCTGCCAGGTGAACAGCAGGCTGCGGCCGCTGACGACCTCGCGCGCCAGCCGTGAGTGGACTCGCGGGAAGCGCCGCATGAGCCAGGCGTGGAAGCCGGCCCACTCGGCGTCCGCGTCGAGGCCAGCGACCGGCACCGAGACGGTGCGAAAGCGGATCGACTCGGCCAGCCGGTCAGCGAGCGCCTCCGCGTCGACTTCGATGCGGACGGACGGCGCTGCCGCGACCGGCGCCGGCAGACGCGCCGTCCGGTAGGCCACCAGGCCCACGAGGGCGGCGCCCAACAGGAGGGCGGCGGAAAGGATGCGGGTGGGGCGCATTCGTCTTTCCATATTTCTAGCATTCTAGAGGGATGGCGATGCATGTCAAGTCCGGCTATGGTCATGGCCATGCCTACGCCCGCTCTCGATGCCGTCGCCGTCATGTTCGCCGCCCTCGGCCACCCGGCCCGGCTGGCGATCCTGCGCCAGCTACTGCGCGCGCATCCCGAAGGCCTCGTCGTCAGCGAGATCCAAGAGCGCGTCGCCATGCCCGGCTCGACGCTGTCGCACCACCTCGATGCGCTGCGCCACGCCGGCATCATCGACTCCTCCCGCGAGGCGCAGCGCATCCGCTACCGCGCCCTCGTGCCGCGCCTGCGCGAGGTGGCAGACTTCCTCGCGATCGAGTGCTGCGCAGACAAGCGCGCCCTCCCCGGTGCGACGCGCTCGCGGCTTCGCTCGCGCCCCCGGGAGAGGCGCCCGCGCGAGTGAGCGCGCGGGCGGGAGAGGGACCATGGCGCGACTGGCGTCGAGCCGCATGTGTGCCTTGGCGATCGCGAAGCTCACCGCGCGCTTTGCCCCTTCGGACACCTAGAGGGCACAAGAAAGCTCGGCCATGCACTGAAAGACCCACAAGTGGTGCCTATGGTATCCACCATGGCGGAAGCGCGCGGGATCGACCGCCGGCTCGGTCAAGTCGCCGCCGCCGGCCAGGCCCGAGAAGGGCACCGCTCTCGCCTCGCGAACCCCACGGGTCTTTGCCCGGTTGACGAGGATCCGGAAGATCCAGGTCTTGAGCGTCGACCGTCCTTCGAAGCTCCGCAGCCCACCCAGGTCTCCTGGGCGACCTCCTCGGCCGTGGCGTGATCCTTCACGAAGGAGCGGGCGAGCCGGACGAGGCGCCCGTGGTACTGGTCGACGAGCCCCGCAAAGGCGGCCTCGTCACCCGCGAGCAGGCGCTCGACCAGGGCGCGATCCTCCGGCTAGGGCTTCCCGGCGTTCGCGCTCGCCCAGCGGCGCTCACCGCCGCCCGGCCGGCTCAGCGCGCCGGCTCCGTGGATGTCGCCGCTTCGACTCATGCTCCGCCGACGATCTCGCCCTGCCGCCCCAGGCCAACGGCGAAACATGCATCGCCGGCACATCCTTGTCCATCGAAGCCGATCGCCGATGGACGCCGATGGTCGTCTAAATCGTGGCTTGACATCCGCCGCCCTCGTTCGACGCTGCGTCGTGAGCGGCGCCCTGACGCGGGGCCCGCCACGAAGCGAACTCCAACGGGAGACGGCGCCAGCCATGTGCCAGAAGATCGGCCTCGGTCGCACCGTCATGCACTTCCTCGACTACGACTGGTCCTCGAACGGGAGGACGACGCAACGGGGACAGGCGTTGGGGCCGCCAGTGTCGGGAAGGCTCTCTTCGGCCCCGCTGCGAGCGCTTGATCGCTCCAGGAAAGGCCCGCTATGGAACGGCTCCGTCCGCGAACGCCGAGACGGGCATCGAGCGGCCGGCGGCAATCCCCGGAAAGGACCTCCTCATGCAGCGCAATGCCTCCCACGCGCGCCGGCCCGGCGGATGCGTCGCTGCCCTGCTCGCGCTGCTCTGCGGGCTCTTCGCCTGCGCCGATCGCGGTGCTCCCCCCACCGGTGGCCCCGAGGCTCGACCCAACGTGCTGTGGATCGTCGCCGACGACATGAGCTTCGAGATCGGCGCGTTCGGCGATCCCGTCGCGCGGACGCCGAATCTCGACCGCCTGGCACGCGAGGGCACGCGCTACACCACCGCCTTCGCCACGGCGGGCGTCTGCGCGCCGAGCCGCGCTGCGCTGATCACCGGAATGTTCGCGACCTCGATCGGCGCCCAGCACATGCGCAGCCTGCAGGGCGGCTACCAGCCCGTGCCTCCGCCGGACGTCAAGACCTTCACCGAGCACTTGCGCGCGGCCGGCTACTACACCAGCAGCCAGGGCAAGCTCGACTACCAGATCAGCGGCGTCCTCGACGGTGCGCCGCTGACCCACTGGGATGACGCCAACGGTGACTGGCGCGGGCGAGCGCCGGACCAGCCGTTCTTCGCCCACGTCACGATCCTCGACACACACGAGAGCCAGCTCTTCGGCGCCGAGGAGACCTCGACCGATCCCGACGCCGTCGTGGTGCCGCCGTACTACCCTGACACGCCGCTCGTCCGGCGCGATCTGGCGCGCCACTACGACGACGTCGCGAGGCTCGACGAGAAGGTCGGCCGCATCCTCGCCATGCTCGAGGAGGATGGCGTGGCCGACGACACGGTCGTCTTCTTCTTCCCCGACAACGGGCGCGGCTTCCCACGCGACAAGCGGTGGGTCTACGACGGCGGGATCCACGAGCCGCTGATCGTTCGCTGGCCGGGGCACCTGGAGCCAGGCGCGACCGACGAGCAGCTGGTGAGCTTCGTCGACTTCGCGCCGACCGTGCTCTCGCTCGCCGGGGTGCCCGTGCCGCAGAACATGCAGGGCCGCGTCTTCCTCGGGAGCGGGCGGGAGGCGGAGCCCGAGTTCGTCTTCGCCGCCGCCGACCGCAACGACGAAGCGCTCGATCGCATCCGAGCCGTGCGCGACCGGCGCTACGCCTACCTGCGCAACCACGCTCCCCAGACGCCGTACGGGCAATCGATCGCGTTTCGCGACCGGCTGGCGACGATGCAGGAGATCTTTCGCTTGCACGACGCCGGCCTGCTCGAGCCACCCGCGGACTGGTACTATCGCGAGACGAAGCCCCTCGAGGAGCTCTACGACAGCGCGAGCGATCCCTTCCAGCTCACGAATCTCGCCGATCGCCCGGAGCACCAGGCTCGGCTGGAGCGCATGCGAGCCGCGCACGACGCGTGGGTCACGCGGACCGGCGACCTGGGCGCCGTCGAGGAAGCCGAGCTGGCCGAGCGCTTCTGGCCCGGCGGCGTCCAGCCGGTCACGCCCCCTCCGACGCTCGAGCCCGCGGGAGGCGTCCACGGCGCGCCGGTCGACGTGACCCTTCGCACCGAGATCCCCGGCGCATCGCTCGCCTACACCTTCGAGGTGGGCGACCGGGCGCGCTGGAAGCTCTACACCGGGCCGATCGCGGTCGCGACGGCGGGGACGCTGCGCGCACGAGCCGTGCGCTACGGCTGGGCCGACAGCGCGGAGACCAGCGCGCGGTTCGAGATCGGCTCCGTCGAATAGGCCCGAGGCAGCCTGCGGCTGCGGCGCCGGCCGGTGTCGATGGCGAATCCTGCTCGCTCCCGATCGACCAGGCCGCGCGCTGCTAGTTCACCCGCTTCTCGCGTCCCTTCCACTCGGCCTCGCGGAGCACGAACTTCTGGATCTTGCCCGTGGCGGTCTTGGGCAGGTCGCCGAAGGCCACCGACTTGGGGCACTTGAAGTGCGCCAGGTTCTCGCGGCAGAAGGCGATCAGCTCCGCCTCGCCGAGCGTCGCACCGGGCTTGAGCGTGACGAAGGCCTTGGGCACCTCGCCCCATTTCTCGTCGGGCACGCCCACCACGGCCACCTCCATCACCGCCGGGTGCGCGTAGAGGGTGCGCTCGACCTCGACCGTCGAGATGTTTTCGCCGCCCGAGATGATCACGTCCTTCTTGCGGTCGCGGATCTCGATGTAGCCGTCGGGGTGCTGCACGGCGGCGTCGCCCGAGTGGAACCAGCCGCCGCGAAACGCCTCGGCGGTGGCGGCCGGGTCCAGGTAGTAGCCGGCCATCACGTTGTTGCCGCGCATCACGACCTCGCCCTGGGTCTCGCCGTCGGCGGGCACGTCGTTCATGCGCTCGTCGACCACGCGCATCTCGACCGCCGTCACGCTGGGCACCCCCTGGCGCGACTTGAAGCGCGCGCGCGCCTGCGCATCGGCGCCATCCCAGGCCGGCTGCCACTCGCAGATCGTGTGCGGCCCGTAGGTCTCGGTGAGACCGTAGATGTGCTGGATGTCGGCGCCGATCGCCTCGACCGTGGCGATCACCGCCGGAGCCGGCGGCGCGCCGCCCGTGGCGACGGTCAAGCGGACGGGCAGCCTGAGGCTCGCAAAGCGCGGGTGGTTGGCGAGCGAGATCAGCACCGTCGGCGCGGCGCACATCTGGGTCACGGCGTGGCGCTCGATCAGGTCGAACACCTGCGCCGGATCCACCCGCCGCAGCAGCACGTGCGTCCCGCCCACGGCGGCCACCGCCCAGGGGAAGGTCCAGCCGTTGCAGTGGAACAGCGGCAGAGTCCACAGGTACACGGTGCGCGCGTCGAGCTTGAAGGTGATCACCTGTCCGAGCGCGTTCAGGTAGGCTCCGCGATGCGTGTAGAGCACCCCTTTGGGCCGACCCGTGGTGCCGCTCGTGTAGTTGATCGAGAGCGGCTGGCGCTCCTCGGCGATCGGCGTGTCGAGTTCGAGCGGCTGCCCCTCGGCGAGCAGCTCGGCGTGACGCACCACTCGCCGGCCTGGCGCGGCGAGATCGCCCAGCGCCGGGTCGCCGACCTCGGGGCCGCCGCTGGCCTGGTCGACCACCACGGTGCGCAGCGCACCCAGGTCGCCGGCCCCACTCGCGATCGCACCGAGCAGCTCGCTGTCGACGATCAGCAGCTTCGCGCCGGCGTGCTCCAGGATGTAGCGGATCTCGCCCGGCGAGAGCCGGATGTTGATCGTCACCAGCACGGCCGAGCACAGCGGCACGGCGAAGTGCGCCGCGAGGCAAGCAAGCGTGTTGGGCGCCAGCACCGCCACCCGGTCGCCAGGCTCGATCCCCGCCGCGCGCAGCGCGCCCGCGGTGCGCGAGACCAGGTCGGCGAAGCTTCGCCAGTCGAGCCGTTGCTCGCCGTCGACCACCGCCGTCTTGGCGGCGAAGACGGCGGCGCTGCGGCGCAGGAACGCCAGCGGTGTGAGCGGGGCGTGCGAAATCGCGGCCAGCGCGTCTTCCTCTCGAGTGTCGGCCATGTCGATTCATCGCCCCGTGTGCCCGGCGGGTCAAGGCTGCTTCCAGGAAGGAACGTGGGCGCGGGGCGGAGCAGCCGCCGAGCTCCACCCGGGGATCGCAGCCGCCGGGCGAGCCGCGCGGGGCACTGCGTGTCCGGGAGCGCGGTGTCTGGCGCGGCGGCCAGAGAAGTTGCTAGAAGGCGGAGGTCTCATGGCCAAACGACCCATCCGCTTCGGTGTCTGCCTGCCCCAGTTCGGCTCCGCCTGGAGCGACGTCGCCGACGTCGCGCGCGCCTGCGACCGCCTCGGCTTCGACTCGGTCTGGGCCGTCGACCACTTCTTCGGAGTGCCCGACGCCACCGTTCCGCTCTTCGAAGCCTGGACGGAGATGGCCGCGGTCGCCTCGATCACCGAGCGCGTGCGCTTGGGCCACTTGGTCCTCTGCGTGAGCTACCGCCACCCGGCGGTGCTCGCCAAGATGGCCGCGACCCTCGACCACGTCTCGCAGGGCCGCTTCGTCCTGGGCATGGGCGCCGGCTGGCACCAGATGGAGTACCAGGCTTACGGCATTCCGTTTCCACCGATCTCGCGCCGCCTGCAGGAGCTCGACGAGGCCCTGTCGATCGTCCGCAAGATGTGGACCGAGGACCCGGCCAGCTTCTACGGCGAGCACTTCCACATCGAGGACGCCTGGTGTCGGCCGCGGCCCGTCCAGCAGCCGCACCCGCCGATTCTGATCGGTGGCACGGGCGAGCGCGTCATGCTGCGCATCGTCGCCGAGCACGCCGACATCTGGAACAACCTCGGCTGGGCACACGGCCAGGTCGGCAAGAAGCTCGAGGCGCTGCGCCGCCATTGCGACGCGCGCAAGCGCGACGTCGACCAGATCGAGGTCTCGCAGCAGACCATCGCGGCGATCGGCGAGAACGAGGCCGAAGCGCGCCGCGCCAGCGAAGCCGTGCGCGCCGAGCTGCCGTTCTTGAACGGCGGCGACGACCTGATCATCGCCGGCACCGCCGAGGAATGCATCGAGCGCGTCCAGCGCAACGCGGCGATGGGCATCACCATGCTCGTCCTGAGCTTCGGGCGACGGACGAGCGTCGCCTCGCTCGAGCTGTTCGCCGAGCGCGTCCTGCCGGCCTTCCGTTGAGCGCGGACGCCGGGCGCAGCCGGGCGCTGCGAGCGGTACGGGCGACCAGGCACCCCCAGCGATGCGGCTCCACCTGATCTCGCCGACCCACTACCAGCGCGACGGCGCACTGGTGAAGACCACGCAGTACTGGACGAGCGGCCTCACCCTGCCGACGCTCAAGGCGCTCACGCCCGCCGGCTGGGAGGTGCGCCTGACCGACGAGCTGATCGACGAGATCGACCTCGACTGGCCCTGCGACGTCGTCGGCATCACCGCCATGGGCCCGCAGATCGCCCGCGCCTACGACCTGGCCGACGCGCTGCGCGCCCGCGGGCGCCGCGTGGTGCTCGGCGGCACCTGGGTGAGCATCGCGCCGCACGAGCGCTCGCTCGAGCACGCCGACGCGATCGTCGTCGGCGAGGCCGAGAGCGTCTGGGTACAATGTCTCGAGGACCTCGCCACCGGGCGCAGCCAGGGAATCTACCGCGCCGGGCGCTGGGTCGAGCCCGAGGAGATCCCGTCGATCGATCCGCTCGACCTGCAGCTGGTGCGCTGGGAGCGCTTCCGCTCGAGCGCGCTCTACCGCGTCTACTTCCACTGGCCGGTACTCTTCTCGCGCGGCTGCCCCCTGCCCTGCAGCTACTGCGCCGTGCAGACGTTCTACCGACGCAGCTACCGGACCCGGCCCGTGGAGCGGGTGCTCGAGGACGTGCGGCGCATCAAGGCGGTCGGCGGGCACCGTATCCTGCTGCTCGACGACAACCCGATCGGCGACGTGGACGCCGCCAAGGAGCTGTTCCGCGCCCTGATCCCCGAGCGCATCCGCTGGACGAGCCAGTGCACCATCGAGATCGCGCGCGACCGCGAGCTGCTCGACCTGGCTGCACGCTCGGGCTGCGTCTCGCTGTCGATCGGCTTCGAGAGCATCGACCACGACGTGCTGAAGGCTCTGCGCAAGGGCTTCAACGCGCCGTCGCGCTACGCCGAGGATCTGGCGGCGCTGCGCGCCCGGGGCATCCAGGTGATCGCCTTGCTCATGCTCGGCATGGACGGGCAGTCGCCCGAGGTGTTCGCGCGCACCGTCGAGTTCCTGCGCGCGAACAAGGTGTCGCTGGTCAAGTTCTTCACCCCCGCACCGTACCCGGGTACCGACTTCCACGAGCGCATGCGCTCGAGCGGCCGCCTGCTCGACGACGACTGGTCGCACTACGATTACGCGTCGATCCTGGTCGAGCCCACGGCCATGACCCAGGACGAGCTGCGCCGCGGCTTCGACGACAGCTACCGCGACTTCTACTCGCTGCGCTCCATCGCGCGGCGCATGCTGCCTCCGCCGCGCCACAACCTCGTCGAGCACGGGGCGTACGTGGTGGCCAACCTGAAGAGCCACCTCTTCCTGCGGCGCAACCCGACGGCCTGGGGGACGATCTCCTAGCTGCCCACCACCTCGCGGCCCGCGGTCTCCGCGGCGCTGACCGCGGGCCAGAGCACGGGCGGCAGCTTCTCGCGGCGCATCGCCGCGGCGCGCTTGGCCAGGGCGAGACGGTCGCCGAGCCAGGAGCGGAAGCTGCGCAGGGCGCGGTGCAGCTCGACCTCGGCGCGCAGCCGCAGCCAGGGGCCGAGCGGGGCGGCCAGCGCTGGGGTGGTCAGAGAAAGCTCGATGCGCAGGGTAGTGCCGCGCTCGGCCGGCTCGACGGTGACCGTCACCAGGGCCTCGCGCACCAGCGTTGCGGGCTCACGCAGCCGGACCGCGATGCGGCGCTGCGGCTCCAGGCCGACGATCTCGCCCTCGATCCAACGCGAGCCCACCCGCCAGCGCCGGCGCGTCGGATCCCCACCGGGAACGGCCGCCGAGCCGACGATCGCGTCGTGCCAGTCGGCCACGCGGTCGAGGTCGCTGAGCGCGGGCCACACCGCCTCGGGGACGATGTCGAGGCGACCGGAGTGGTGCAGCGTGGAATCAGCCATGGCGCGCCTTGGCCCAGCAAATCCTGGACCGCCACGGATCGCACCGCCCGACTTCGCTCCGGCGCGGCAGCCGGCCCTTGAACCGCCTCCCACGCTCGCCGTCGTGGTGGCAAAACCACGCAGGGCCGGTCGAATCGCCACAGCGCAGCGGGCCAGAGCCCTTCCCTGCTGGAAGATCGGCCCCAGGCGGCCGTCCCTCGCCGCATGGCGGCGTGGACGGCGTGCCGCCGCGCGATCCGCGCAGGGCTGCAAGTCGCCGCATCATCGCAAGCCCAGCAGCTTGTGCATCTGCACGCCGAGCCGCCAGCGAGGGTGCGCGCGGCAATAGGCGATCGCCCGTGCGGTGTTCTCGGCGAGGCGGGGGCCATCCATGGGTTGCAGGTAGAGCAGAGCGAAATCCAGCCGCTCCACGCTTTCCGGCAAAATTTCTTGAGGGTACACGAGCTTGAGCTCGGAGCCCGAGGTGACCACGAGGCTCGCGCCGGCCTTCGGGCTGACCGTCAGCCAGTCGACGCCCTGCGGCACGGGGAGCGTGCCGTTGGTTTCGACTGCGGTCTCGAAGCCCAGCCCGCGGCAGCGAGCGAGCAGCGGCTCGTCGAGCTGCAAGAGGGGCTCGCCGCCGGTGAAGACGACGTACGGCACGGCCGCACCCTGGGCTTCGCCCGCCGTCTGGGAGCCCCCCCCGGCACCCGTGCACCAGACCGCGGCGATCGCCTCGGCGAGTCGCGCGGGATCGGCAAAGCGACCCCCGCCCGGGCCATCGGTGCCGACGAAGTCGGTGTCGCAGAAGGAGCACGCCGCCCGTGGGCGGTCCTCCTCGCGACCCGTCCACAGGTTGCAGCCGGCGAACCGGCAGAGCACGGAGGCACGCCCGGCGCGCGCTCCCTCCCCCTGAAGGGAGTAGTAGATCTCCTTGACCACGTAGCTCACGTCGCTCTGGTGCCGGGCACCGCCCTCGGGCTCGAGCGTAGTCCCCCAGAACCCCGCGTGCACAGCCCGGCCCCACCGGCCGCTCGCCAGCCCTGGGCAGACTCCCCCCGGGGCTGCGCCCTGCTCCCGAGGCACGACCTCCTGCCCACGGCGTGCAGCGCAGTCGCAAAGGGACCTCAGCCGCCTGCAGGCGTCGCGCGCCACGCACCCGCCCGGGACGACACGCCGACGACGACGTTCCGAAGACGACATTGTGAATTGCCTTGGCCTCTGCAGTGCTGCTAGCTCGGTTGCATGAGAGCGCGACGCCGAGCCCGCCCGAGACGCCGGCGGATGCCCGCGTGTGCCGGGCGGCCGCTGGCGATACGCATCCTCGGGATCTCGCTGGCGACCTGCGTGATGCTGCTCCCGGCGCCCGCCTCCGCCTCCCGCCTGTTCGACGTCGATCTCGACGATCGCGTCGACCCGGTCCGGCCCGGCGACGAGCTGGTCTACGAGATCGACGTCGAGAACTCCCTGGCGGATCCTGCACCCGACACGGTGGTGACGCACACCCTGCCGCCAGGAACGACCTTCGTCGCGGCGTATCGCCAACCCGACTGGGTGGAGATCCCCGCCGAGGTGCTGCCGGGCGAGGTACGCTTCCACCTGGGCGACGAGCCGTCGTGCGGGCACATCGATCTGCCCGCGTGCCGCGACATCTGGTCGGTGCTGCACGTCGCGGGGAGCGTGCTTCCGGGGACGGTCCTCGAGGGCCGCGTCGAGATGTCGTCGAGCGACCCCATCACCTACCCGACGCACCACGACACGATCTATACGTCGGTGGGCGCGGCGGCGATCCGCCGGGCACGGGTCGTGCTGCCGCAGACCCCGGGCCGGGATCGCCTCACGATCGACGCCGATCTCGCCCGTGCCGGCCGGCGCACCCCAGCGCACCCCGCGACGCCCACCCTGGATCCCGCCGCCGGGCTGCGCATCGTGATCCGCGAGGTCGGGGGACCGGCGGTGGTCGACGTCAGCATCGCCGCGAGCGATCTGCGCTGCTCCGGCGCCTCGGCGCTCCGCTGCCGCCTGGACGACCCGGCGGCATTTCGCCCTCTCGGCCTCGACCGGGTCCTGCTCTTCCTGCCGCACGAGCTCGCGCAGCGCAGCAACGCCCAGATCCTGGTGCGCAGCGCGGCCCTCTCGCTTCCCGACGACTTCGGCCCCGAGATCGAGCTGGTCATCGAGTCCGACGGCGTCACCTACGACGATACCGCCCAGCTCCTCCCGGCGCCGCAGCGGCTCACCTATCGGCACCCGCAGACCTCCCCCTGAGCTGCGGCCCGGCTCTCTGGCGGCGTGCGGAAGGGCGCTGCGGCCGCAGCCCATGTGTCGCGCCTCGCCCCGCGGCGAGGCTCGCCCCCGGCTCCTCCGCAACGATTGGATTGCAGCCAGCCCAGGATTACGATAGTGGCACTATCGTAATGGCGCGCCAGACGGCTCGACGCTCCTCCATCCGACACCGGCCGACGGGCACACCGGGCGCGGACCGCGCACCGGTGGCGCCGCGTCGCGCCGGACGCTCACGCGATCCGATGGTCGAGGAGGCGATCCGCAGGGCAGCGATCGCCCTGCTCGTCGCGGACGGCTACGCCGGTCTCACCATCGAGCGCGTGGCACGGCGCGCGGGCGTCGGACACATGTCCATCTACCGACGATGGCCATCGAAGGCGGATCTCGTTCACGAGCTCGTGTTCCCCGCCGAGCAGGGCTTTGCAGTGCCTTCGGGTACGCCATTCGACGAGGTCGTGCGCGAGCTCGCAAGGGGCATGCTGGCGAACCTCTCGCGTCCGGAGGCCCGCGCGGCGATCCCCGGCCTCCAGGTCGAGGCGCAGGCCGACCCCGAGCTGCGCCGCCGGCTCGCAAGCCGCCTCGAGCCCGGCGCGCGTGCCATCCTGCGACGCGCGGCCGCCGAGGCCGCAGAGCGCGGCGAGATCCGTGCGGGAGTCGACGCCGATGTGGTCTACGACGCCGTGCTCGGCACCGCCCTGGCCGCCCCGTTCACGACCCGAGCCGTAGGCAGCCAGGCGCTCGCGGGCACTCTCGCCGATCTGCTGCTCGACGGGATCCGCACTCCGCAGCCGCGCACGGCTGCCCGGCGCAAGAGCAAGGGGGAGCGAGCATGGACGTCGAAGAAGCGCTGACCACGACCCGCGCGGTGCGCCGGCGGCTCGATCTCGAGCGGCCCGTCGAGCGACACGTGGTCGAGGATTGCCTGCGCCTGGCGCTGCAGGCACCCAACGGCTCGAACCTGCAGATGTGGCGCTGGGTTCTCGTCGACGACCCCGAGCTACGCACCGCCGCAGCGGACATCTACCGCACGGCGCTCGACGAGTACGCCACGAGCCTCGAGGCGGCCCAATACGACTACTCGAGCCTCGAGGCGATGCGGATCTCCGAGTCGGTTCTCTACCTTCGCGAGCACCTGCACCGCGTGCCGGTGCTGGTCGTCGCCGCCGTCGCGGGCCGCCTGGATCGCGCCAGCATCTTCGAGCAGGCGAGCCTCTGGGGATCGATCCTGCCCGCCGTGTGGAGCCTCATGCTCGCCCTGCGCGCCCGCGGTCTGGGCAGCGCGTGGACCACGGTCCACCTGCACCGCGAGGCCGAGATGGCCCGGCTGCTCGGCATTCCCGCGGGCTTCACCCAGGCAGGGCTGTTCCCCGTCGCCTACACCGTCGGCGGCGGCTTCCGGCCCGGCCGCCGGCGCGCGCTGGAGAGCGTCGCCCAATGGAACCGTTTCGGCAGCGGCGGCGCGGCGCGAGAGGGTGCGTGATGCACGGGCTCGAGGGACGCACCTACCTCGTCACCGGCGCCGCGAGCGGCATCGGACGCGGCACGGCCGCCCGCCTCGTCGAGGCGAGGAGCCGCGTCGCTCTCCTCGACCGCGATGCGCAGCTCCTCGAAGCGGCGGCAGCGGCCCTCGACGCCCCCGGCAGGACCGCTGCGCTCGTGTGCGACGTCACCGACGAGGCCCAGGTCCAGTCCACGGTCGCCAGGGCCGTCGAGCGCTTCGGCGCCCTGCACGGCGTCGTGACCAGCGCCGGCACGTTCGACCCGGCGGACCTCGTGCCGCTCGACGCCGTCGACCTGGCGAGCTTCGATGCCGTGCTCTCCGTGAACCTGCGCGGCACGGCGCTCGTCCTGCGCGCCGCGCTGCCGCACCTGGCGCCGGGCAGCTCCATCGTGACCGTCGCCTCGACGGCCGGCCTGCGGGGCCACGGGCTCGGGCCTGCGTACACGGCGAGCAAGGGGGGCGTGGTCGCCCTCACCCGGCTCGTCGCCGTCCAGTACGGGCCGCGCGGCATCCGCGCCAACTGCGTCTGCCCCGGCGCCACGGCCGGCGAGGGCATGGGCGCCGTGTTCACCGATCCCGAGGCCGCCGCTTCGGTATCCGCCGACCTCCCGCTGCGCCGCGTAGGCCAGGCCAGCGAGATCGGCGCGACGATCGCCGCGCTGCTCTCCGAGGAGACCAGCTACGTCACCGGGCAAGTCATCGCCGTGGACGGCGGCGCCACCGTGCGCTGACCGCACGGCGGCCGTTCATGGGCCGCGCGGCGCAGCCGCACCATCCCGAAGGAGCCAGCATGCCGCACTACACCGAGGCCGAGCAGCGCAACATCGACACGGTCACCGCCCTGTTCGAGGCCGGGCCCGAGTTCGACCGGGCGGCGATGTGGGCCGAGGACGCCGTGTGGTGGAATGGCCTGCCATTGCTCCCCAGCAATCCCGGGCAGACCGAGCACAAGGGCATCGCGGCCATCCTGGCCATCCTGGGCAGCACCGGCCAGGCGCACCCTGGCACCGGCATCGACTCCTACGACCTGCGCAGCAACCGCTTCGCCGACGTCGTCACCCTCGCCGACGGCGACTGGGTGGTGCGCCAGCACACGCAGCACTCGACCACGCTGGGCGGCAAGCCGTACCGCAACGTCTACTGCTTCGTCTTCCGCTTCGGCCCCGACGGCAAGGTCCGCTACCTCACCGAGCACTGGAACACGTGGTACGCGCACCGCGTCCTGTTCGAGAACTTCGAGCTCGAGCCGGCGCACCCCCGCTCGCTCGGCGACGAGACCGCTTGAGCACGCCGCGGTCGGGTTGAACGCGGTGCGCTGCGGTTGCTAGCCCGCATTCGTCGCCGGGTCTAGCCGCAGAGCAGATCTGGTGGGAGCGGCGAGCCGATCGCCCGTGCCGTCGACGGCCGGACCAGGAAGCGAGGGGAGCACGTGGAATACAAGGATCTGATCGCAGAGAAGGACGGTCACGTCCTGACGCTCACCCTGAACCGCCCCGAGCGCATGAACGCGCTCAACTACAACCTGCTCCAGGTCGAGCTGCCCGACGCCTTCCGCGTGGCGCGCGAGGATACCGACGTCCGGGTGGTGATCCTGACCGGCGCCGGCGAGAAGGCCTTCTGCTCGGGCGCCGATCTCAAGGACGCGGCCGAGACCGGCTCGATCGGCGGCGACGCGGGCGGAGCGCAGACCGGCACACAGCACGGCTCGCCGACCGAACTCCTGCACGTCGGCTTCGACAAGCCGGTGATCGTCGCCGTGAATGGCATGTGCTTGAGCGGCGGGCTGCACTTCGTCGCCGACGGCGATCTGGTGCTGTGCGCCGACCACGCGACCTTCTTCGACACCCACGTGCGCGTCGGCCAGGTGCTCGCCCTCGAGTCGATCTGCCTGGCGCGGCGCATCCCGTTCGGCGAGGTGATGCGCATGATGCTGCTCTCCGGGGCGGAACGGCTCGACGCACCGACCGCGCTGCGCCTGGGGCTGGTCAGCGAGATCGTGCCGCGCGCCGACCTCCTGGCACGCGCCCGCCAGCACGCCGCGACCATCGCCGAGTACTCGCCGGCGACCATCGCCGCGAGCAAGCGGGCCCTGTGGGCGGCGCTCGAGCACGGCCTCGGCGACGCGCTCGCCATGGGCTGGCGCGAGATCCACCAGCACTGGGCGCACCCCGACTACCTCGAGGGGCCACGCGCGTTTGCCGAGAAGCGCAAGCCGCGCTGGCACGTAGGCTGACGCGCGACGGCCCACCCCGACCGGGAGCGCCGGTCGCAACGCAACGGCCTGCTCCCCTTCGCAGGGGCCGCACGGATCACGCCGACGCGGGGAGGCGCACCCAGGCTCGCCAGCGCAGCGCCTCGAGGTCGGCCTCGGCGAGCAGCTCGCGGGCCGAGACGTGCCGGCGCAAGTCGTCCGCCGGGATCAGGCGGAGCATCCGGGCGAGATCGGCCAGCACGGCCTCGGGCGCGCATCCGGCGAGCCGCTGCTCGCGCAGCACGACGCCGCGCGCCCGCTTGGCCAGCCGGGTGCCATCGGCCGAGAGGACCAGCGGGGCGTGCGCGAAGCCGGGCGGGTCGCCGCCGAGCAGCCGGGCGAGCAGGATCTGGCGCGGCGTCGAGTCGAGCAGGTCGGCGCCGCGCACCACCTCGGTGATCCCCATCGCCAGGTCGTCGACCACCACCGCGAGCTGGTAGGCGTGGACACCGTCGCCGCGGCGCACGACGAAGTCGCCGACCGCCCGTGCCACGTCCTGGCGCAGCTCGCCCAGGAAGCGGTCGCGCAGCACCACCTCCCCCTCGGGCACGCGCAGGCGCAGCGCGGGCGGGCGCTTCCAGGGCCGCCGCTCGAGGCCGAAGCGCCGGCAGGTCCCCGGGTAGCGCGGCCCCTCCTCGCCGGCGTGCGGCGCGCTCGCCGCCCGCGCCACCTCGGCGCGCGAGCAATCGCAGAAATACAACAGGCCGCGCCGCGACAGCTCGTCGATCGCCGCAGCGTAGCGCTCGGTGCGCTCCGACTGGCGGTAGGGGCCGTGGGCGCCGCCGACGTCGGGCCCCTCGTCCCAGCCCAGGCCGAGCCAGCGCAGGTCGTCCAGCTGGCGGGCCTCGGAGCCCCGCACGACGCGCGGCGCATCGAGGTCCTCGACGCGCAGGGCGCGCGCGCCGCCGGCGCGGCGGGCAGCGAGCCAGGTGACCAGCGCGGTCGCGGCCGAACCCAGGTGGAGGTCGCCGGTCGGCGACGGCGCGAATCGGCCGCGATAGCCCTGCATGGTCCTCCGGCGACGCCTCCCCGCAACACCCGCGCGCCCGGGCGCGCGACCGCGCCAGCTCGGGGTGGCGTGCGTGGGTGACGGGGGGCCGTCCTGTGCTACACGACCGTCTCGACGAAATGAACCCGCTGTCGCACGAACCGCTGGGCCTGCTGGCCTTGGGCTTCGGCCTGGGGCTGCGCCACGCGCTCGACGTCGACCACGTCGCCGCGGTGACGGCGATCGTCGGCCGGCGCGACGGGCTGCGCAGCACGGTGGCGATCGGCGCGCTGTGGGGCCTCGGCCACGCTGCGGCCCTGCTCGCCGTCGCGAGCGCGGTCGTCCTGGCGCGCGCCGAGATCCCGGCCGGGCTCACGCGCCTGCTCGAGCAGGGCGTGGGCCTGATGCTGGTCGGACTGGGCGCGCACCTGCTCTGGCGCCTCGCGCGCGGCGCGACCCTGCACCACCACCTGCACGCGCACGGCGGGCACGTGCACAGCCACCCCCACCTGCACGGCGCGCACCAGCACCCACGGGCCGAGCGGGATTCCCCCATCGACTCCCGATCGGCCGATGCGTCCGGGAAAGAGCGCCACTCGGTCGCGACGGGCCACCACCGCCCCGGCCGCGCCGCGCTGGCGTTGGCCCGCGGCCAACGTCCCCTGTGGATCGGCGCTGCGCACGGGCTGGCGGGCAGCGCCGGCCTGATGCTCGCGGTGCTCGCCACGGTCCCCGGCCCGGGTCTGGCGATGGCCTACGTCGCCCTGTTCGGCTGCGGCTCGATCGCCGGCATGGCGGCGACCAGCGCGCTGGTCGCCCTTCCCCTGCGGCGCGTCGCCGCTCGCTGGCAGGGCGCCGGGCGCTGGATCGAGGCCGGCCTGGGCTTGGGTAGCATCGCCCTGGGCCTGGCCGTGGCCGCACGCGCCTGACGCGCCCGAGCGCCTGCCGTGGACGCGCTGCGCAAGAAGCTGCTCCGCCTGCGCGCGAGCCGGCATTGGCTGCGCGTCAAGTATCTCTTCCTGCCCAACGTGGTGATCGCGTCGCACTACCGCAGCGGCTTTCAGTGGTTCCGCCAGATCTGCCACGCCAACCTCTACCGCCACGTCGTCATGCCGCCGCAGGCCCGCTACCAGCACTACGGCATCGAGCGCCTCCCGCCGCACCCCAAGCTCGCGCGCAACGCGATCCTTCTGGTGCGCGACGGCCGCGACGTCATGGTCTCGCTGTTCCTCTCTTCGACGCGCGACGGGCCCGACGGCACGCGGGTGTGGGAGGGGAGCGGCGAGCGCGTCTCCTTTCCCGAGTTCCTGCGCGCCGAGTTCATGCGCGTGCGCAACTACAAGGGCGAGGTGCTCCTGCAGCGCAACCCGGCCGACTACTGGTCGCGCTTCAACGCCGGCTGGCTCGACCACCCCGACGTGGTCGCCGTGGTGCGCTACGAGGACCTGCTCGCCGACCAGGCGGCAGTGATCCGCCGCGTCAAGCACTCCCTGGGCTACGACGACGCACGCCCGCCGACGTCGATCGACCTCGACTTCGACAAGCACTCCGCTTCCGGAACGAACATCCCCGCCGGCTTTCGTCGGCGCACCTCGGGCGCATGGCAGAGCTTCTTCGGCCCCGAAGATCTCGAGCTCTTCGAGCGCCACGCCGGTGCGACGCTTCACCGGCTTGGCTATGTCGAGCCGCAGGGCGACTCCGCCTGATGCTCAGCAGAGCCCGAAGTAGAGGTTCGACACGCCTGGGCGACAGGCGCGCTCACTCGAGGCTCGAGCTCGCGCGGATCGTCGTGGTCGGCATGGGCCCTGGCGCCCACGCGAGGACGGGCCATCGCGATGAGCCAGACGACGGCTCTCGTCGTCCGCCTGCGGCGAACGATCGGATATCGAGCGGGCTCGCACCCGTTCCTTCGAGCCATGCGTCTCCTCTCTTCCTGGCCGGGCGGGCTGTCAAGCGCGGCTGATGCACCGTGACCCTTGTCGGTCGAAGGCACGGCGAGTACTCTGCACGGGTGCCCGGGAGTTCTGCCTCACCCGTGACCATGGCCGCCATGAGCGAAGCGCGCGCGCTGGTGCACCGTGAGCTCGGGGGACTTCCGGTTCGGGTG
>CAZGUU010000053.1:15397-22399 GCA_964529315.1 uncultured Enterobacteriaceae bacterium | reverse complement strand
CGGTCGTCGGCGGGCGGCGGGCGCGATCAGCCGGCGGCGCGGGCCCCGCCGAGCGCAGGTGCGGCTCCCTGGGCGGCGGGACGCCGCGGCGCACGCCTCTTCTTGGCCGGCTCGACGCTCTCCGAGGTGCCGGTCAGCTCGATGACCGACATCGCGGCCGCATCGCCGGGGCGCCGGCCGAGCTTCACGATTCGAGTGTAGCCGCCAGCTCGGTCGGCCATGCGGGCGGCGACGTCCGAGAACAGGCGAGCGACGGCCTTCTTGTCGCGCACGAAGGCGATGGCCCGACGGCGAGCAGCCAGCGTGCCCTCCTTGCCCAGCGTGACCATCCGATCGGCGAAGCGCCGGATCTCCTTCGCCTTCTCGTCGGTCGTGCGGATGCGGTCGTGGCTCAGGAGCTCCGCCACGAGGTTCCGGTAGAGCGAGGCGCGGTGCGCCGATGACCGCCCGAGCTTTCGTCCCGCCTTCAAGTGTCGCATTGCCAGTCGTTCCTCTTCCGCCCGCGCCGGACGCTCGCCTCTCCGCTAGGCGCTCTGCTTCTCCGTCGTCTGCCGCCGCCGCTCGAGCTCCTCGCGTCCCGGGAAGCTCTCCAGCTTCATCCCCAACCCGAGCCCCATCTCGGCGAGCAGCTCCTTGATCTCGTTGAGCGACTTGCGCCCGAAGTTCTTGGTCTTGAGCATCTCCGCCTCGCTCTTCTGGACGAGCTCGCCGATGAAGCGGAGGTCGGCATTCTGCAAGCAGTTGGCCGACCGCACGGAGAGCTCTAGCTCGTCGACCGTTCGGAAGAGGTTCTCGTTGAGCTCGGCGGGCAGCGCTTGCTCGGCCGCCTGCGGCACCTCGCTCGGCTCCTCGAAGTTGATGAAGACCGAGAGCTGGTCCTGGAGGATCCGTGCCGCGAGCGCGAGCGCATCCTCCGGCCGGCGGCTTCCGTCGGTCCAGATCTCGAGCGCGAGCTTGTCGTAGTCGGTGCGCTGCCCGACGCGCGCATTCGTCACCACGAAGTTCACCTTGCGCACCGGGGAGAAGAGCGCGTCGATGAAGATCGTGTCGACCGGGACGCCCTCTTCCTTGTTTCGCTCTTGCGGCACGTAGCCGCGCCCGGTCTTGATCGTCAGCTCGGCGCGCAGCTCCGCCCCCTTGCCGACGCTGGCGATCTCCTGCTCGGGGTTGAGGATCTCGACCTCCGGGCCCGCCTGGATGTCGCCCGCCGTCACGCTGCGCTCCCCCTTGACCTCGATCCGCGCGGTGGCCTGCTCGAAGCCTTCGTGGAGCCGGAGCCGAACCTCCTTCAAGTTCAGGATGATGTCCGTCACGTCCTCGGTGACGCCAGGCATGGTGGAGAACTCGTGCAGCGTGTTCTCGAAGCGCACTGCGGTGACCGCCGCGCCGCGCAGCGAGGAGAGCAGGACGCGCCGCAGGGAGTTGCCGAGCGTAGTGCCAAAGCCTCGCTCGAGCGGCTCGAACTCGAGCTTGGCGTACGTCGGCGACCGATCCTTGTCGTCGATCTCGAGCTTCTTGGGACGGGTGAGCTCCCGCCAATTCTGCTGAAAGCCGTTCACGCTATCTCCCTCGCTCTCGTGGACTCTTGGCCCCCGGTGCGCTGCCAGCCCCTTCGGCCCTCGCCCTTCCGGCGCCCCTGCATCGATCGGTCTCGTCGCGCGGTCGCGGCCTGCAGCCCTCGCTCCCGGTCTCGCACGGCGCTCACCTCGAGGCTCACTTCGAGTAGAGCTCCACGATCAACCGCTCGTTGATCGGCATCGTGAGCTCCGCCCTCTGCGGAAGTGCCTTGACCGTCCCGGAAAACGACTCGCGGCTGATCTCCAGCCACTCGGGCACGCCACGGCGCTGCGACAGCTCGAGCGCCTCGACGATGCGCGTGACCTTCTGGCTACCGTCGCGAACCGTCACTCGATCGCCGACGTCGACCAGGTAGGAAGGGATGGTGACGGTCCGCCCATTCACGGCGAAGTGCCCGTGGCGGACCAGCTGCCGAGCCTCGGAGCGCGAGTTCGCGAAGCTCATCCGGTAGACGATGTTGTCGAGTCGTCGCTCGAGCGAGATCAGCAGGGTCTCACCGGTGACCCCCTTGCTGCGCTCGGCCATCTGGAAGTAGCGCCGGAACTGCCGCTCGAGCACGCCGTAGATCCGCTTGACCTTCTGCTTCTCGCGTAGCTGGATGCTGTACTCGGAGAACTTGTGGCGTCCCTGCCCGTGCTGTCCGGGCGGATAGTTGCGCCGCTCGATCGCGCACTTGTCGGTGAAGCAGCGCTCCCCCTTGAGGAACAGCTTGAGCCCCTCGCGCCGGCAGAGCCGGCACACCGAATCGGTGTTGCGCGCCACTTCAGACTCTCCTTCGCTTGGGGGGCCGGCACCCGTTGTGCGGGATCGGCGTCACGTCGCGGATCATCGTGACCGAGAAGCCGGCTTGCTGGAGCGAGCGGAGCGCCGGCTCGCGCCCTCCGCCAGGCCCTTTGACCAGCACCTGGACGGTCCGCATGCCCAAATCGGCTGCCTTTTTCGCCGCGCTTCCCGCGGCCAGCTGGGCCGCGAACGGCGTCCCCTTGCGCGATCCCTTGAAGCCGACCGAGCCGGCGCTCGCCCAGGCAACGACACCGCCCATGCTGTCGGTGATGGTGATGATCGTGTTGTTGAAGGTCGAGTGGATGTGCACCACCCCCTCGGAGACGGTCCGCTTGCCTTTCTTGCGGCGTGGCGCCGCAGCTGGCGCAGCGGTCGGCTCCTCGGTCGGGGCAGGTGTGACTTCCGGCTTGGACATTCGGCTCTACTCCTCGAAAGCGCTCTGCTCTGGCGCCAGACGGGCGCCGTCTCGGCGCACCTGCTCAACCCTTGGACGGCGGCGCCTTCTTGCCCGCCACGGTGCGCCGCGGCCCCTTGCGGGTCCGCGCATTGGTGTGCGTCCGTTGGCCGTGCACCGGCAGGTTCTTGCGGTGTCGCAGCCCGCGGTAGCATCCCAGATCCACGTAGCGCTTGATGTTCAGGGTCACCTCGCGGCGCAGATCACCCTCGACCTTGTACGCCTGGTCGATCACCCGGCGCAGCCGCTGGAGATCGTCGTCGGAGAGGGTGTCGGTCTTGGTGTCGAGCCCGACCCCCGCCTCCTCGCAGATCGCGCGGGCCGAGCTGCGACCAATCCCGTAGATGTAGGTCAGGCCGATCTCGATCCGCTTGTTCTTCGGTAGATCGACTCCAGCGATGCGTGCCATGGCTTGCCTGGCTCTCCTTGCGTTCGGTTACCCGAGCGGTTCCGTTTGGCCGGACCGACTCCCGCCGTCTCTCAGCCCTGCCGCTGCTTGTGGCGCGGGTTCTCGCACAACACGCGCACCACGCCGGCACGGCGGATCAGCTTGCATTTCGGACAGATCTTCTTGACCGAGGCTCGAACCTTCACGGCGCCACTCCTCACTTCACGCGATACGTGATCCGCCCCCGGCTCAGATCGTAGGGTGAGAGCTCGACCGTCACCTTGTCGCCGGGAAGGATCTTGATGTAGTGCATGCGCATCTTTCCGGAAATGTGCGCAATGATCTTGTGGCCGTTGTCCAGCGCCACCCGGAACATGGCGTTCGGCAGCGATTCCTGCACCACCCCGCTGACCTCGATCGCGTCTCCCTTGGGCATCTGCCGTCCCTATGCGGGGAGGGTGAGGATCTCGGGGCCGGCCGCCGTGACCGCCACCGAGTGCTCGAAATGCGCCGAGAGCCGGCGGTCCCGCGTGACCGCTGTCCAGCCATCCTCGAGGATCTCGACCTCGTAGGTTCCCTCGCAGACCATGGGCTCGATTGCCAGCACCATGCCTTCCTTCAGCCGCGGGTTCTGCCCGGAGCCGACGTAGTTGGGCACCTGAGGCTCCTCGTGGAGCCGTTGTCCGATCCCGTGGCCGACGAAGTCGCGCACCACGCCGTAGCCGTGGGCCTCGGCGCATTCCTGGATCGCTCGCGACACGTCGCGCACCCGCCGGCCCACCCGGACCTGCTCGATGCCCCGGTCCAGCGACTCCCGGGTCACGCGCATCAGCTCCCGCGCCGCGGCGCTCACCTGCCCGACGCCGACGGTCACCGCCGCGTCTCCGTAATAGCCGTCGCGCACCACTCCGAAGTCGAGGCCGACGATGTCGCCCTCCTTGAGCACCCGCCGCGTCGACGGCATCCCGTGGACGATCTCCTCGTTGACCGACGCGCAGAGCGACGCCGGGTACACCCGGCCGCCGACGCTGTAGCCCTTGAAGGCAGGCACGGCGTTGCGCTTGCGCGCCCATTCGTCCGCCAGCCGATCGAGGTCCGCGGTGGTGATGCCCACCGCGACCATCTCGCTCAGGCGCGCCAGGATGTCCGCCACCACCTGGCAGGCAGCCCGGATCCGCTCGATCTCGTCACGGCTGCGCAGAACGATCATCGCGCCTTCGCTTCCCGGGCGCCAGCCGCTGCGGGTCGTGTCCTCACGGTCCATCGCCCCGCCCTCATGCCACCGCGGTCCCGAGACCCGCGACCACGCGCCCGAAAACCTCTGCGCTCGGTCCCAGGCCGTCGACCTCGACCAGGACTCGGCGCTCGCGGTAGAACGCGAGCAGCGGCTCGGTCTCCTTGCGGAAGACCTCGAGCCGGGCCTCGATGATCTCCTCGCGGTCGTCGGCTCGCTGGTAGAGCTCGCCACCGCATCGGTCGCAGACGCCTTCCTGCCGCGGCCGCTCGAAGGCAACGTGGTACATCGCACCGCACGACCCGCAGGTCCGCCTTCCGGCCATGCGGGCGACGACCTCCGCCGCCGGCACGACCAGCGACACGACGCAAATGCCCGATGCAGAGGTGCTGCACACCTCCTCGAGGCCGTGAGCCTGTGGCACCGAGCGCGGGAACCCGTCGAGCAGGAAGCCCTGCTCGCAGTCCGCCGACCCGATGCGCTCTCGAACGATCCCCAGCATCACGTGATCCGGAACCAGCTCACCCTTGTTCATGAAGCTCTTGGCCAGCGCCCCGAGCTCCGACCCCCGCCCGATCTCCGACCGCAGGATGTCCCCGGTCGAGATGTGTGGGATCCGAAAGTGCCTCGACAGCAATGCAGCCTGCGTCCCCTTCCCCGCCCCCGGGGGGCCGAGCAGGACCAGCCGCATGCGAGTCGAGGCCGTCACGACGCCGCACCACCTAGCCGCGGCGTCCGCGCAGCCGGCCGCGCTTCATGAACCCCTCGTAATTGCGCGTGAGCAGGTGCGTCTCCATCTGGGCCACCGTGTCCAGCGCCACGCCCACGACGATCAGCAACGCCGTGCCCCCGAAGTAGAAGGGTACGTTGAACTGCGCGATGAGGATCTCGGGCAGGACGCACACCGCCGCGATGTAGATGGCGCCACCCAGCGTGATGCGCGTCAGGATTCGATCGATGAAGTCTGCCGTCTTCTTGCCCGGCCGAATTCCCGGGATGTAGCCGCCGAACTTCTTCATGTTGTCGGCGACTTCCACGGGATCGAACGTGACAGCCGTGTAAAAGTAGCAGAAGAAGACGATCAGCGCCACGTAGATGACGTTGTACAGCACGCTGCCCGGGGAGAGCAGCGCGGCGATCTGGTCGGCCCAGGGATGCTGAACGAAGCTGGCGATGGTTCCCGGAAAGATCAGGATCGACGAGGCGAAGATCGGCGGAATCACTCCCGCGGTGTTGATCTTGAGCGGCAGGTGTGAGCTCTGCCCCCCGTACATCCGCCGTCCGACCACCCGCTTGGCGTATTGGACCGGGATCCTCCGTTGGCCACGCTCGACGAAGATGATCACGCCCACCACCGCCACCATCAGGATCGCCACGGCCAGGACGACGAACAGCGAGAGCTCGCCTTCGTTCATGAACTGGAAGGTGGTGGTGACCGCGGACGGCAGGCTCGCCACGATGCCCGCGAAGATCACCAGGGAGATGCCGTTGCCGATACCGCGCTCGGTCACCTGCTCGCCGAGCCACATGATGAACGCGGTTCCCGCGGTGAGCGTCGCCATGCTCATCAGGCGGAAGCTCCACCCCGGACTGTAGACCACCCCGCCGCCACCCGGCGCCTGGATCTGCTCCAGCCCCACGCTGATGAACAGGCTCTGGATGAGCGACAAGACGACCGTGCCGTAACGGGTGTACTGGGTGATCTTTCGCCGTCCCGCCTCGCCCTCCTTGGACAGCCGCTCGAGCGTCGGCACGACCACGGTGAGGAGCTGGAGGATGATCGACGCACTGATGTAGGGCATGATGCCGAGGGCGAAGATCGAAAAACGCTCCAGCGCGCCGCCCGAGAACAAGTTCACCAGGCCGAAGACGTTGTTCGCAGCCTCCTGAAAGAACGCCTGGAGAGCCTTGCCGTCGATGCCCGGCGTGGGGATGGCCACGCCGACCCGGTAGACGGCCAGCATCCCGAAGGTGAAGAGCAAGCGCTTCTTGAGCTCCTCCACCCGCAGAGCGTTCGAGAACCCGGTGGTCACGCAAGCACCTCGGCCGTGCCGCCTTGCGCCTCGATCGCCGTTCGGGCCGATGCACTGAAGGCATGGGCCTTGACCGTGAGCGAGCGGTCGAGCTTCCCGTTGCCGAGGATCTTGACCCGCCCGCCGCGCCGTCCGGCGAGCCCGGCTCGCTGCAGCGCCTCGAGATCCACGACCGAGCCGGCATCGAACCGGGCCAGCGCCGCGAGATTCACGACCTCGACCTGCTCGCGAAAGGGGTTCTTGAACCCCCGCTTGGGCAGGCGGCGTAGGATCGGCATCTGCCCGCCCTCGTAGCCACGTGGCGAGTTGCCGCCGGCGCGCGACTTGCGCCCCTTGTGACCTCGCCCTGCGGTCTTGCCGAGACCGGACCCGGGGCCGCGCCCGACTCGCTTGCGTGGGCGCCGCGCGCCCGCTGCCGGCTGGAGGCTCGAGAGATCCATGGTGTCAGGCCTCCTCCTCGATTCGCACCAGATGCGCCACCGCGCGGATGCGCCCACGAGCCTGCGGCGTATCGGGCACCAGGGCCCGCGAG
>CAZGUU010000053.1:3692-15387 GCA_964529315.1 uncultured Enterobacteriaceae bacterium | reverse complement strand
CGCGAGCCTCGCTTGCGCAGCCCGAGGCAGCGCAGCGTCGCCCGCTGCCGGTCGGTCCCGCCGATCTCGCTACTCACCAGGGTC
This sequence comes from uncultured Enterobacteriaceae bacterium, assembly GCA_964529315.1. GTDB lineage: Bacteria > Desulfobacterota > Binatia > UBA12015 > UBA12015 > CAZGUU01. Next base: position 15,303 of record CAZGUU010000053.1, on the reverse strand, counting down.
ACGCGATAGCGACGCTCGCCGATCCCGCTCGCCGCGCTCATGCGCCGAACGAGATCCTCGATCGCCGTCTGCCTGATTCGTGCCTTGCGCGATGCCATCGAAACGCTCGCCTTCCTGCTTCCCCTCGGCACCGCGAATCCCCGGACGTCCGGGTCGACACGCCGCCGGGGCTGGACGGTCCACCGGCTCAGCCGATGCCGATCTCCGCCGGCTCCTTGCCGCGCGACCGGGCCACGTCCTCGGCCGAGCGCAGCATGCCCAGCGCCTCGACGGTGGCCCGAACCATGTTGTGGGGGTTGTTCGATCCGATGCACTTGGTGAGCACGTTCTGGATGCCCGCGGCCTCGACGACCGCGCGGACGCCGCCCCCGGCGATGACTCCCGTGCCGGCCGCCGCAGGTCGGATCATCACCTGGCCCGCTCCGAAGCGGCCAGTCACCTCGAAGGGAACCGTCCCCTCCGTCAGCGGCACCCGCAGGAGCGCCTTCTTGGCCTTGTCGATGCCCTTGCGAATGGCCTCGGGAACCTCCTTCGCCTTGCCCAGCCCGAAGCCGACGTGGCCCGCACCATCACCGACCACGACCAAGGCACCGAAGCGGAAGCGGCGCCCGCCCTTCACCACCTTGGCCACGCGGTTGATGTTGACGACCTTCTCCTTGAGCTCGAGGCCGTGGGGATCGACCCGATCGCTGAATGTCACGTGCACTCTGCTACTCCTCGACTGGCCCGCACCCGGGGCGCTGCCCTCAGAACTTGAGCCCGCCCTCGCGCGCGGCCTCGGCCAGCGTGCGAACCCGTCCGTGGTAGAGGAAGCCGTTGCGGTCGAAGACGACCGCCTCGATTCCCGCCTCGCGTGCCTTGCGAGCCACGAGCTCGCCCACCTGCCGCGCCGCGTCCTTGTTGCCGCATCGCCCGTGCAGCGCCTCGCGCACCTCGGGCGACAGCGTCGAGGCGGCGAGGAGCGTGCGGTTCGACTCGTCGGAGATCACCTGGACGTAGATGTGGTTGGCGCTCCGGAAGACCGTGAGACGAGGTCTCACGTCCGTGCCGCGAACGCGCTTGCGCACCCGGGCTCGTCGCAGGGCTCGCCCCGGAGATCTCTGGTTGGTCAACATCGCCTTCGCTCCGTTCCGCCTGCCTACGCGGCTCCCGCGGCCTTGCCGGACTTCCGCCGGATCTTCTCCTCGGCGTACTTGATCCCCTTGCCCTTGTATGGCTCGGGCGGCTTGAGCGCTCGGATGGCCGCGGCGGTCTCGCCGAGCACCTGTCGGTCCGACCCCTCCAGGGTGACGACCACCTGCTTGTCGACCTTGGCCGTGACCCCTGCGGGGAGCTGGAAGAGGATCGGGTGGGAGAAGCCCAGCGTCAGAAAGATCGCGTTGCCGCGCAGCTCGGCTCGGTAGCCGACTCCGCTGATCTCCAGGACGCGGCTGAAGCCGGTGCTCACACCGGTCACGCCGTTGGCGATGTGCTTGCGGGTCAGCCCGTGCAAGGCCCGGACGCCGCGCGAGTCCTCGCTGCGCGAGACGACGAGCTGCCCGTCCTTCTGCTCGACGCACAGCTGCTTCACCAGCGGCACGCTGCTGCTGCCGCGAGGTCCCTTGATCTCCACGGCGTGCGGGCGCACCTCCACCGTGACCCCCGCCGGGACCCGAACCGGCAGTCGTCCTACGCGCGACATGTTCCCGTTCCTTCCATCAACGCCTGCTCTTCGATCTCTCTTCTCCGGCCGGCCCGGCGACGATCCCGGGCCGCATCGGCCTTCTCACCGCGCCATCACCAGATGGCGCAGAGCACCTCTCCACCCACCTTGAGCGCCCTCGCCTGTCGGTCCGCCAGGATGCCTCGCGGCGTGGACAGCACTGCCGTCCCAAAGCCTCGCCGGATGCGCGGTGCCTCGGTCGCCCCGACGTAGACGCGAAGGCTGGGCTTGCTCACCCGCTGGATGCCGGTGATGACCGGTCTGCGGTGCGCGTCGTAGCGCAGCCCGACGCGGATCTGCTTGCTCGGGCCCTCACCGACGACCGTGAGGTCCTGCAGGTATCCCTCCTCGACGAGCACCGCCGCGAGGCGTTCCTTCATCTTCGACCACGGGGCATCGACGCGGTCCTTGCGCGCACCGTTACCGTTGCGGATACGAGTCAGGAAATCAGCGATCGGATCGGTCAGCATCTCTCATCCTCGGGCGCCGTCGGGCCGGCCACGTGCCGGCCCTGGGATGCACCCGCTACCAGCTCGCCTTGGTCACCCCGGGGATCTGCCCCTTGCGCGCCAGCTCGCGCAGGCAGATACGGCACAGCTTGAAGCGGCGGTAGAAGCCGTGCGCGCGCCCGCAGGACAGGCAGCGATTGTAGCGGCGCACCGCGAACTTCGCGGGGCGCGCCGCCTTGATCCTGAGACACGTCTTGGCCATGGGACGTCCTTCGTTCGTTCAGCTGCGGAAGGGCATGCCGAGGGCGCGCAGCAGCGCCTTGCCCTCGCTGTCCGTCCGGGCCGTGGTGACGATCGTCACCGTGAGGCCCTTCACCTTGTCGATCTTGTCGATGTCGATCTCGGGAAAGATGATCTGCTCGGTGATCCCGAGGGAGTAGTTGCCCCGGCCGTCGAAGCCCTTGTCGCTCACGCCTTTGAAGTCACGGACCCGTGGCAGCGCCACGCTCATCAGGCGATCGAGGAACTCGTACATCCGCGCCCCGCGCAGCGTGACCATGGCGCCGATCGGCATGTTCTCGCGCAGCTTGAAGTTCGCGATCGCCTTGCGCGAGCGCGTCACGACCGGCTTCTGCCCGGTGATCGCCGCCAGCTCGGACACCGCCGAGTCGAGGACCTTCGCGTTCTGGATGGCCTCGCCCAGCCCCATGTTGAGAACGGCCTTCTCGACGCGCGGGACCTGGAGGGGATTCTTCGCCCCCAGCTCGTTCGCGAGCTGCGACGCGATCCGCTCCACGTAAGCCTTCTTCAGTCTCGGAACCATCGATTCCCCGTTCGCCTCTTCTCGCCGTGCCGGACGCACCTTGCGCCACCAGCCGGTCCACGATCCGCTGTCAGCGGCCGATCACCTCGCCGCAGCGCCGGCAGGTACGCACTCCCGATCCGTCCTCGAGCCTCTTCGCACCGACCCGCGTCGGCTTGTTGCAGCGATCGCAGATCAGCATCAAGTTCGACAGGTGCAGCGGCGATTCCTTCTCGACGATGCCCCCGACGCTCTGCGGGCCGCGCCCCTTGCGGTGGCGCTTGACCATGTTCAAGCGCTCCACCGTGGCTCGATTCTTCTCCAGGACCAGACGCAGCAGCTTGCCGGTCTTGCCCTTCTCCTTGCCGCCGATGACCAGGACGGTGTCGCCCTTCCTGAGCCGGGTGGCCACGCGGGCCGGCCTCTCGCCGCTGCCCGCCCGGTTCTTTGCCGAAGCCCTCATTCTGCCAACCTCGTCCTGAGCCTCGCCGCCCCGTCGCTCAGATGACCTCGGGCGCGAGCGAGACGATCTTCATGAACCGCTTCGCGCGCAGCTCGCGCGCGACCGGCCCGAAGATGCGCGTGCCCACGGGCTCGCGCTGGTTGTCGATCAGCACGGCCGAGTTGTTGTCGAAGCGAATGTACGACCCGTCGGGGCGCCCGACCTCCTTGGCGGTACGAACGACGACCGCCTTGACAACGTCGCCCTTCTTCACCTTGGAATTCGGGGTCGCCTCCTTGACCGATGCGACGATGACGTCGCCCAGCGAGGCGTAGCGCCGGCGGCTGCCCCCCAGCACCTTGATGCAGAGCACCTTGCGGGCCCCGGAGTTGTCCGCGACGTCGAGCAGAGTTTCGGCTTGGATCATCGCCCGCTCCTCAGCCCGCCGCCTTCTTGAGGATCGAGACCACCGCCCAGCGCTTCTCGCGCGAGAGCGGGCGCGTCTCGACGATCGCGACCTGGTCGCCGATGCCGCACGCGTTGCGCTCGTCGTGCGCCTTGAACTTCTTTCTCGCGCGCAGGTACTTCCGGTACTTCGGATGCCTCACCAGGCGCTCGACCATCACCACCACCGTCTTGTCCATCTTGTTGGACATGACGATGCCAGTGCGATGCTTGCGATGTCCCTCCATCTCTAACGCCCCGCCCCCGGCGCCGCAGCGCGCTCGGCACGAATCGTCAGGACTCGCGCCAGGTCACGGCGCACCGCGCGCGCCCTCATCTTGTTCTCGATCTGCCCCGTCGCCGCGCGCAGTCGTAGCCGGAAGATCTCCTCGCGCATCTCCCGCTCCTTCTGCTCGAGCTCGTCGTCGCCGAGGTCGCGAATCTCGCTAGGCCGCATGCTGCCCTCGCTCGCAGAACTGGGTCTCGATGGCCAGCTTGTGCGCGGCGAGGCGGAATGCCTCCTTCGCCACCGTCCGATCGACCCCTTCCATCTCGAAGATCATCCGTCCCGGCTTGATCACCGCGACCCAGAGCTCGGGCGCTCCCTTGCCCTTTCCCATTCGCGTCTCGGCAGGCTTCTTGGTCAGGGGCTTGTCCGGAAACACGCGGATCCACACCCGCCCGCCGCGCTTGATGTGGCGGGTGAGCGCGACGCGCGCCGCCTCGAGCTGGCGCGCGGTGATCCAGCCGCGGCCCAGCGCCTTGAGGCCGAAGTCGCCGAACGCCAGCGCGGCACCACGGTGGGCGAGGCCCGACCTCCGGCCCTTCTGCTGCTTGCGGAATTTGACTCGCTTGGGGGCTAGCATCGCCGTCTTCCTCGACTCAGGCGCCGATCGCCTGACGCTGCTCCTCGGCTCGAGACAGGACGTCGCCGTGCATGATCCACGCCTTGATGCCGATCACGCCGTAGGTCGTCTTGGCCTCCGCGAAGCCGTAGCCGATGTCCGCGCGCAGCGTGTGCAGCGGCACGCGCCCCTCGCGGTACCACTCCCGGCGCGCGATCTCGGCGCCGCCGAGCCGACCCGAGCACTGGATGCGAACTCCCTGCGCCCCCATGCGCATCGCCCGGGCAACCGCTTCCTTCATCGCACGACGAAACGCCACGCGGCGCTCGAGCTGGAGCCCGACGTTCTCCGCGACCAGCTGCGCGTCGATGTCCGGGCGCCTTACCTCGAGGATGTTGATGTACGTCTCCTTGCCCATGAGCTTGTTGAGCTCGCTCTTGAGCTTCTCGATCTCGGCGCCCTTCTTGCCGATGACGATGCCGGGGCGTGCGGTGTGGATGTTCACCTTGGCCTTGGCTGCCGCCCGCTCGATCTCGATCTTGGAGATCCCGGCGTGGTACAGGCGCTTCTTGAGGAATCGCCGCACGCGCAGGTCCTCGTGCAGGTACTCCGCGTAATCCTTGCTCGCGACCCACCGAGAATCCCAGTTCTCGATCACGCCGACGCGAAAGCCCTTGGGGTGTGTCTTCTGTCCCATGACCTACCCGTGCCCTACTTCTCGCCGACCACCACGGTGACGTGGCTCGTGCGCTTGAAGATCCGCGTCGCGCGCCCCTGAGCGCGCGGCAGGCTACGCTTCTGCGTCGGCCCCTCGTCCACGAACGCACGCTTGACGACCAGGTCGTCCACGTCCACGTTGGCCGTGCTCTCCGCGTTCGCGACCGCCGAGCGCAGCGTCTTGGCGATGATGCGGGCCGCCTTCTTCTGCGTGAAGTCGAGGACCGACAGGGCCTCGCCCACCGCCCTTCCGCGAATCAGGTCGACCACCAGACGCGCCTTGCGCGGCGCCATGCGGACGAACCGAGTCTTGGCTCGCGCCTCCATCGCTCTACCTCGACACCTGGGCGCCCTTGGTCTCCGTCTTGCGGTCACCGGAGTGTCCATGGAACGTTCGCGTCGGCGCGAACTCGCCCAGCTTGTGACCCACCATGTTCTCGGTGACGAACGTCGGGATGAACTTGCGGCCGTTGTGCACCGCGATGGTGTGCCCGATCATGTCCGGCACGATCGTCGAGCGTCGCGACCACGTCCTGATCACGCGCTTCTCCCCGCTCGCATTCATCGCATCGACCTTCCTGAGCAGGTGGTCGTCGACGAACGGGCCCTTCTTCACCGAACGCGGCATTCTAGAGACTCCTCCAGCGAACCTCGAGACGCATCCCGCCCTACCTGCGCTTGCGGCGTTGCACGATGAGCTGGCTCGTGCGCTTGTTGCGGCGCGTCTTGTATCCCTTGGTCGGCAGCCCCCAGGGTGACTGCGGGTGGTTTCCCTTGGAGCGCCCCTCGCCGCCACCGTGCGGGTGGTCGACGGGGTTCATGGCCGTGCCGCGCACGTGCGGCCGGAAGCCGAGCCAGCGGGTTCGCCCCGCCTTGCCGATCGAGACGTTCTCGTGCTCGACGTTCCCCACCTGGCCGATCGAGGCTCGGCACGCAAGCAGCACCTGGCGCTGCTCTCCGGAGGGCAGCTTGACGAGCGCGTACTCGCCCTCCTTGGCCATGAGCTGCGCAGCCCCGCCCGCACTGCGGACCAGCTGCGCACCCTTGCCGAGCTTCAGCTCGATGTTGTGGATCGTCGTTCCCAGCGGGATGTCGCGCAGCGGCAGGGAGTTGCCCGGCTTGATGTCCGCCCCTGAGCCCGCCACGACCGTATCCCCGACCACCAGCCCGACCGGCGCCAAGATGTAGCGCTTCTCGCCATCGGCGTAGTTCAGCAGGGCGATGCGCGCCGAGCGGTTCGGGTCGTACTGGATCGAGGCCACGCTCGCCGGGACCTGCTCCTTGTCGCGCCGGAAGTCGATCACGCGAAAGCGCCGCTTGTGGCCGCCGCCGCGGAAGCGCGTCGTGATGCGGCCGTTGTTGTTCCGTCCACCGGTCTTCGACAAGGCCGCCGTCAGCGTGCGCGGCGGCTTCGCCGGGCTCAACGCGCTCGTGTCGTGGGCCGTCGCGAAGCGCCGGCCCGGCGACGTGGGCTTGTAGCTGTTCGCCGTCTTGCGCATCACGCCCCCTCGAAGAAGTCGATCCGCTGGCCCTCGGCGAGCGTCACGTAGGCCTTCTTCCAGTCGGAACGACGCCCGACGACGCGCCCGACGCGGCGCAGCTTGCCCAGCACACGCACCGTGCGAACCTTCGTCACCTTGACCTTGAAGAACGTCTCCACGGCCTTCTGGATCTCCAGCTTGTTCGCGTCGCGGCGGACGCGAAACAGCACCTGATTGCCGAGCTCGTTCACCAGGGTGCCCTTCTCGGTGATCAGGGGCGCTTCGATGATCTCGGAATAGTGCCTCATGACCGCAGCCGCTCCCCCAGAGCCTGCACCGCCGCCTGCGTGAGGAGGAGATGCTTGTGCTTGAGCACGTCGTACACGTTGACGCCCTCGCTGCGCAGGACCTTGACGTCGCGCAGGTTGCGCGCGGCTCGCTCGAGAGCCTCGTCCTTGCCCTGGGTCACGATCAGCACGCTGCCTTCGAGGCCCAGGGCCGCGAGCATGGCGACGACCTGCCTGGTCTTCGGCTCGGGTAGCTCGAGGCGGTCGATCACCGTGAGCGCACCGAGCCCGCGCCGATCGGCGATCGCCGCTCGCAGCGCCGTGCGCCGTGCCTGGGCCGGCATTCGATAGGCGTAGCTGCGCGGCTGGGGCCCGAAAACCGTCGCGCCACCAGCCCACAGCGGCGAGCGGCTGCTCCCCGCGCGGGCGCGCCCGCTGCCCTTCTGGCGCCACGGCTTCTTGCCACCGCCCGAGACGAAGGCGCGGGTCTTGGTGGCCGCCGTGCCCGCCCGCCGGGTGGCCTGCTGCATGTGCACCGCCTCGTAGAGCAGGTGCGCACGCCGGCGTTCGACGAAGACCTCGGGAAGCTGGATCTCGCCCATCTCCGCGCCACTCATCGAGCGCATGGGCACCTTGGGGGCGGGCGCGCTCACCTTGTCTCCGCTGGCAGACTCGTTCATCGCTCCGCTCACCCTGCCGCCGGTCGAACGACGACGTAGCCGCCGCGCGGGCCGGCCACCGCGCCGCCGACGAGTAGCAGGTTCTGCTCGCCCCGCACCTGCACGACGGTGAGGTTGCGCGTCGTCACGCGGTCGTGCCCGTAGCGGCCGGCCATCCGTTTTCCCTTGAAGACGCGCCCCGGGTACGAGCGGTTACCGATCGATCCGCCGTGCCGGAAGTACTCGTGCGTGCCGTGCGAGCCGGGGAAGCCGGAGAACCCGTGCCGCTTGATCACTCCCGTGTAGCCGCGGCCCTTGGTCGTCCCGGTGACGTTCACCTTGTCGCCGTCGTGGAAGAGCTCGGCCACGCCGAGGCTCGCCCCGACCTCGAGCTGCTCGCCCCCCTGGAACTCGGCGAGCCGCGCAAAAGTGCCCTTGCCCGCCTTGGCGGCGTGGCCTACCGAGGCCTTCGTCTCTCGGCGCGCCGACGTGGCATCGTAGCCCAGCTGGATGGCCGAGTAGCCGTCCTTCTCCGGGGTCTTGCGCTGCAGCACCACGCAGGGGCCCGCCGCGATGACGGTCACCGGGACGGCTCGCCCGCTGGGCAGCAGCAGCTGCGTCATCCCCAGCTTGCGGCCCAGCAGTCCCAGGCGCTTTCGCGCCGGGACGCGCGAGCCCTTCGCTGTGGTGTCACCCGTTGCCATGGCCCAACCCTTCCACCTTCACTTGATCGGCCAGAGCCGTCACTGGAGCTTGATCTCGACGTCGACACCCGCAGCGAGGTCCAGCTTGCCCAGCGCGTCGATCGTCTGCTGGGTGGGGTCGAGGATGTCGAGCAGGCGCTTGTGCGTACGAATCTCGAAGTGCTCGCGCGACTTCTTGTCGACGTGCGGCGAGCGGTTCACGGTGAACCGCTCGATGCGGGTCGGCAGCGGGATGGGCCCGGCCAGGCGCCCGCCCGTGCGGCGCACCGTATCGACCAGCTCGCGGACGGATTGGTCGAGCAAGCGCGCGTCGTACGCCTTCAAGCGAATGCGGATCTTGTCGTTCATGTTCGGTTCGCCCCCGGGCGATGCCCGCCGTCGCGGCATCGAGCTTCCGGTTCGCCCGTCCGACGGGCTTCGTCTCCCGGGATCTGCTCCCTACTCCATGATCTTTCCGACCACGCCCGCACCGACCGTGCGGCCACCCTCGCGGATGGCGAAGCGCAGGCCCTCGTCCATCGCGATGGGGGTGATCAGCTTGACCGTCACCTTCACGTTGTCTCCCGGCATGACCATCTCCGTACCTTCGGGGAGGGTCATGACGCCGGTGACGTCGGTCGTGCGGAAGTAGAACTGCGGCCGGTACCCATTGAAGAACGGGGTGTGCCGTCCGCCCTCCTCCTTGGTCAGGACGTAGATCTGCGCCTCGTAGTGCGTGTGGGGCGTGATCGACCCCGGCTTGGCGAGAACCTGCCCACGCTCGATGTCGTCGCGCTTCACGCCGCGCAGCAAGGCGCCGATGTTGTCGCCCGCCTGCCCCTCGTCGAGCAGCTTGCGGAACATCTCGACACCGGTGACCACGGTCTTCTGCGTCGGCTTGATGCCGACGACCTCGACCTCCTCGCCGACCTTGATGCGGCCCTTCTCCACGCGCCCCGTGGCGACCGTGCCGCGGCCGCTGATCGAGAAGACGTCCTCGACCGGCATGAGGAAGGGCTCGTCGACGGCGCGAACCGGCTCCGGGATGTAGCTGTCGATCGCCTCCACGAGCTTGTCGATCGACGGCTCGCCGAGCTCCCCCTTGTCCCCCTCGAGCGCCTTGAGCGCGCTGCCCCGGATGATCGGGATGTCGTCGCCCGGGAACTCGTACTTCGAAAGGAGCTCGCGGACCTCGAGCTCGACCAGGTCGAGCAGCTCGGGATCCTCGACGGCGTCGACCTTGTTCATGTAGACGACGATCCGCGGCACGCCGACCTGGCGCGCGAGCAGGATGTGCTCGCGGGTCTGCGGCATCGGGCCGTCGGTCGCGGCAACCACGAGGATCGCGCCGTCCATCTGGGCGGCACCGGTGATCATGTTCTTGATGTAGTCGGCGTGGCCGGGGCAGTCGACGTGCGCATAGTGGCGCTTGGCCGACTCGTACTCGACGTGCGCCGTCGCGATCGTGATGCCGCGGGCGCGCTCCTCCGGCGCCTTGTCGATCTGATCGAAGGCGACGTATTGCCCGAGCTTCTTGGCGGCCTGGACCTTGGTGATCGCCGCCGTGAGCGTCGTCTTCCCGTGATCGATGTGCCCGATCGTCCCGACGTTGACGTGCGGCTTTGTGCGCTCGAACTTTGCCTTCGCCATGGAAGCCTCTCCCTTTTCACCGGGCTCGCGCCCGGCTTCCTCCTTCTTCCGAAGCTCGCCTCGCCTAGGCGCCGACGGCCTTGGCCGTGATCTCCTCCGAGATGGCCTGCGGCACCTGGTCGTAGTGAGCGAATTGCATCGTGTAGGTGGCGCGTCCCTGGGTCATCGAGCGGAGCTCGGTGGCGTAGCCGAACATCTCCTTGAGGGGAACCTCGGCGCTGATCACCTGTGCATTGCCGCGGGGCTCCATGCCCTGGATCTTGCCCCGGCGCCCGCTCAGGTTGCCGATGACGTCCCCCATGAACTCCTCGGGCACGACCACCTCGACCGCCATGATCGGCTCGAGGATCACCGGCGACGCCTTCTGGCACGCCTCCTTGAAGCACATCGAGGCTGCGATCTTGAAGGCCATCTCCGACGAGTCGACCTCGTGGTAGGATCCGTCGTAGAGGGCCACGCGAATGTCGACCACGGGGTAGCCCGCCAGCACGCCGGACTCGAGCGCCTCGCGCACGCCCTTCTCGACGGCGGGGATGTACTCGCGCGGCACCGTCCCGCCCTTGACCTCGTCCTTGAACTCGAAGCCGCTGCCCGGCTGCAGGGGCTCGACGCGCAGCAGCACGTGCCCGTACTGCCCGCGGCCACCCGTCTGCCGGACGAACTTGTGCTCCTTCTCGACCTTCTTGCGGATCGTCTCGCGGTAGGCCACCTGCGGCTTGCCGACGTTCGCGTCCACCTTGAACTCGCGCAGCAGGCGATCGACGATGATCTCGAGGTGGAGCTCGCCCATCCCGGCGATGATCGTCTGCCCGGTTTCCTTGTCGCTTCGTACGCGGAAGGACGGATCCTCCGTGGCGAGCTTGGCCAGCGAGGTCGAGAGCTTCTCCTGGTCGCTCTTGGTCTTGGGCTCGATGGCGATGTCGATCACCGGATCCGGGAACTCGATCGACTCCAGAACGATCGCCTGCGCGTCGTCCGAGAGCGTGTCGCCGGTGCGTGTCTCGCGCAGGCCGACTGCGGCGGCGATGTCGCCCGCCCACACTTCCTTGATCTCCTCGCGCTTGTTGGCGTGCATCTTGAGCAGGCGTCCGACGCGCTCCTTGCGGCCGCGCGACGAGTTGAGCACGTAGGATCCCGATTCCATCCGGCCCGAGTAGACGCGGAAGAACGAGAGCGCGCCGACGAACGGGTCGGTCATGATCTTGAACGCGAGCGCGCTGAAGGGCTCGTCGTCCGCGGCGCGGCGCTTGGCCACCTTGCCGTCCGCCGTCACTCCCTCCACCGGGGGCTTGTCGAGCGGCGACGGCAGGTAGCTGACCACCGCGTCGAGCAGCGGCTGGACCCCCTTGTTCTTGAATGCCGAGCCGCACAGGACCGGGACGATCTTGCCCGCGAGCGTCGCCTTGCGGATCCCCGCCTGCAGCTCGGCCACGGAGAACTCCTGGCCTTC
>CAZGUU010000053.1:535-3682 GCA_964529315.1 uncultured Enterobacteriaceae bacterium | reverse complement strand
GCAGGGCCTCGTCGGCCTCGGCCGCAGCCTCGACCAGCTCCTCGCGCGCCTTGGCTGCGAGTTCGCTCAGCTCCGCCGGAATGGGGCGAGCCTGGAACTGCGCGCCGAGCGCCTCGTCGTCCCACTCCAGCGCCTGCATCCGCACCAGGTCGACGAGGCCGCGGTAGCCGTCCTCGGCGCCGACCGGGATCTGAATCGGCACGGGGTTCGCACCTAGACGATCGCGCATCATCTGCACGCAACGGTCGAAGTTCGCGCCCACGCGGTCCATCTTGTTGATGAACGCGATGCGCGGGACACCGTACTTGTCGGCCTGCCGCCACACCGTCTCGGACTGAGGCTCCACGCCGGCCACGGAGTCGAACAGCGCGACCGCCCCATCCAGGACGCGCAGCGACCGCTCGACCTCCATGGTGAAGTCGACGTGCCCTGGCGTGTCGATGATGTTGATGCGGTGGTCGTCCCACATGCACGTGGTCGCCGCCGACGTGATCGTGATGCCGCGCTCCTGCTCCTGGACCATCCAGTCCATCGTCGCGGTCCCTTCGTGCACCTCACCGATCTTGTAGGTGATGCCGGTGTAGAAGAGGATGCGCTCGGTCGCAGTCGTCTTGCCGGCATCGATGTGGGCCATGATGCCGATGTTGCGCGTTCGCTCGAGAGGGTGGGGACGAGGCATGGGTTCTACCGTTCGCTGGTTCCGGGGCTCTTCTGCGCTCGCCTACCACCGGTAGTGCGCGAAGGCGTTGTTCGCCTCCGCCATGCGGTGGGTGTCTTCCTTCTTCTTCACGGCCGCGCCCCGGTTGCTCGCCGCGTCGGCGATCTCGCCGGCCAGGCGCTCGGCCATCGACTTCTCGTGCCTGGCTCGGCTGCTCTGGACGAGCCACCGCATGCCCAGCGCCACTCGCCTCGGCTGTCGCACCTCCACGGGCACCTGGTACGTCGCGCCGCCGACCCGGCGCGATCGGACCTCCACGACCGGCTTCACGTTGTCCAGGGCTCGCTTGAAGACCGCCAGCGGGTCCTCCTGCGTCTTCTCGGCGACCTGATCGAGCGCGCCGTAGAAGATCCGCTCCGTCAGGCTCTTCTTGCCCTGCAGCATCATGTTGTTGATGAACTTGGTCACCAGACGGTCGTGGTACTTCGGGTCCGGCAGGACCTCTCGCCGGCGCACTTCGCCTTTACGTGGCATGGCTATCCAGATCTCTTCGCTTTGCCGAACGCTCTCGTCCGGTAACCCCGAGCTCTCCCGCCGTCGTCGGAGCCGCCCTTCGAACTGACCGCCCCCGACCCGGGCACGCGCTACGCTTCTCGGCTCACTCTCGCCCCACGACGGATGGCCTACTTCTCGAGGCCGCCGCGCGAGGACCGCGGTGGCACCATGGGATCACCACCCGGGTCCGGGCTCGCGCGAGAGCCCTATTTCGGCCGCTTCGCGCCGTACTTCGATCGCCCTCGCCTTCGGTCCTGAACCCCCACCGCGTCCAGGGTCCCGCGGATGATGTGGTAGCGCACGCCCGGCAGGTCCTTCACGCGGCCGCCGCGGATCAGCACGACCGAGTGCTCCTGCAGGTTGTGACCGATCCCCGGGATGTAGGACGTGACCTCGATGCCGTTGGTCAGCCGGACTCGAGCGACCTTGCGCAGCGCCGAGTTCGGCTTCTTCGGGGTCGAGGTGTACACGCGGGTGCACACGCCTCGCTTCTGCGGCGACTTCTGCAGGGCCGGCGTCGCCATCTTGCGGCGCACCTTCTCTCGGCCATGCTTCACCAGCTGGTTGATCGTCGGCATGTGCTCGCTCTGTCGCTCTCTGCTCCGTCCTCGCGCCCGACCCTCACGGCACCGCAGCGCATCGCCCCTGGCCCCGCCGAGCCTACCCGCCCCTTGCGGACCGCTCGCTTGCTCGAGAGGTCGCGCCCCGTCGAGGCGCGACCGCCGCCCGCGCTCGCTCGGCCGCGGCGAGCCAATCGGTGACTCGCCGGCGACCTCCGTCGTTCCGCCGCAGGCGGGAAAATCGCTAAAGCTTCAAGATGTAGGGGACGCCAACCGAGCTGTCAAGCGACCTCGGCCGATAGGTCTCCGACCGGCCCCCCCTCCTCGGGCAGATCCCCCGGCTCCTGTGTCGGTCCGATCACGTCGAGCTTGGCATAGCGTTTGTGGCCGGTCCCAGCCGGGATCAGCCTGCCCATGATGACGTTTTCCTTGAGTCCGATCAGGTGATCGACCTTCCCGTTGATCGCCGCCTCGGTCAGCACCTTGGTGGTCTCCTGGAAGGAGGCCGCCGAGATGAAGCTCGCCGTCGATAGGCTCGCCTTGGTGATCCCCAGGAGCAGGGGCTCTGCCGTGGCCAGCTCGCCGCCCGTCGCCTCGACGCGGGCGTTCTCCTCGGCGAAGCGCCCCTTCTCGACGTGGTCTCCGACCAGGAACTCGGTATCCCCCACGCTGGTGATGCGGACCCTGCGCAGCATCTGCCGGACGATCACCTCGATGTGCTTGTCGTTGATGCGCACGCCCTGGAGCCGGTAGATCTCCTGGATTTCGTCGACCAGGAACTTGGCGAGATCCTTCTCGCCCTTGATGGTCAGGATATCGTGCGGGTTGGTCGCGCCGTCCATCAGGGCATCGCCGGCGCGCACGTGGTCGCCGGGATGGACCCGGATGTGCTTGCCCTTGGGGATGAGGTACTCGCGCTTCTCGCCGACCTCGGGCGTGACCTCGATCTTGCGTTTCCCCTTGGTGTCCTTGCCGAACGCCACGGCGCCGTCGATCTCGCTGACGATCGCGAACTCCTTGGGCTTGCGCGCCTCGAAGAGCTCGGCCACGCGGGGCAGACCGCCGGTGATGTCCTTGGTCTTGGTCGTCTCGCGCGGAACTCGGGCGATCACTTCGCCCGGGGTGAGCTCCTGGAGATCATCCACCGCCAGAGCCGCACCCTGAGGGAGGAAGTAGCTCGCGGGCTGACCATTGGGCAGCGTCTTCACCTCGCCCTTGGCGTCACGGATGGTGATGCGCGGGCGGGCCTCTGGATCTCTGGACTCGATGATCGTCCGGCGGCTGAGGCCGGTCACCTCATCCGTGGCCTCGTTCATGGTCACGTTTTCGATGATGTCCTCGAACTTCACCGCCCCGCCCACTTCCGACAGAAGC
>CAZGUU010000053.1:0-525 GCA_964529315.1 uncultured Enterobacteriaceae bacterium | reverse complement strand
CACCGTTGCGGTTGGTCACCACCGACTCGCCGCCGGTGCGCTTCACGCTGGACAGCCCGGAGAACTTCACGGTGCCTGCAAAACGGGCCGTGAGCTCTGATTGCTGCGACCGACCCATGGCCACTCCGCCCACGTGGAAGGTGCGCATGGTCAGCTGAGTGCCTGGCTCTCCGATGGACTGCGCGGCGATGACTCCAACGGCCTCGCCGACTGACACCTTGCGTCCGCGAGACAGGTCGCGGCCGTAGCACTCGACGCAGATGCCGCGCTTGGTCTGGCAGGTCAGCCCCGAGCGGATCTTCACTCGGTCCAGGCCAGAATTGACCACCCGCTGGACCCGCGCCTCGTCGATCTCCTCGTTGGCACGCACCAGCACATCGCCGGTGACGGGATCATGGATGTCATCGAGAGCAACCCGCCCCAGAATGCGCTCGTGAAGCGGCTCGATCTCCTCTCCGCCCTCCACCAGCGCAGTGATGATGATGCCGTCCAGAGTCCCGCAGTCGTACTCGTTGATGATGGCGT
>CAZGUU010000052.1:0-22465 GCA_964529315.1 uncultured Enterobacteriaceae bacterium | reverse complement strand
CAGTGGCAGTGGTAGACGAGCGGCAGGTGCTGCATGTGCGTGACGAACGACCGTGCGCAGGCGGCGGGCGAGGTCGTCGCCCAGGCCATGCACCTTCGGCTGTCGATGTGGGGATTCGGACACCGCCGCGGCCGCGGTGACCCACGGCCCCCGCCGGACCTCGGCAGCTGCGGCTGGGGTCCGGCGCGACGCGAGCCGGGGCGTGGTCTTTGGCACCGATTGCCGATTGCCGATTGACACCAGGTGTCATGTTCCGCTCTGATCGGGACTTCATGGATTCCCCCGCCACGGCAGCCCCGTGCGCGAACCGGCGCGAGTGGAAGGACCTCACCGGCTCGGACTTCGCCGCGATGGACCGCGCGAAGACCGTCGTCATGGTCACCTGCTCGCCGCTCGAGGTGCACGGGCCGCACCTCCCGGTGATCACCGACAACGCCGAGGCCGAGGGCCTCTCCGTCCGCACGATGGAGATCCTGAGCGAGCGCGACCCGTCGCTGCAGTTCGTGCACCTGCCGCCGCTCTACGTCGCGGCGGACGTCGTGCCGCACCCGGGCTCGGTGATGTTCCGCAGCTCGACGATCACGCGCGTGCTCTCCGACCTCGGGCGCAGCCTCGCGAAACAGGGCTTCGTCCACGTCTGGGTCGCGAGCTTCCACGGCGGCCCGCGCCACTTCATCCCGATCGAGATCGCCTGCGAGCGCACCAACCGGCGCTACGGCACGAAGATGATCTGCGCCTTCTCGCTGCTGATCGAGCGGCTCACCAAGGGCGGCTCCGAGCTCTCCGACGTCCTCGGCCACATCGAGGGCGTGACGCCCGACGACCTGCGCGGCGACCACCACGGCGGCGCCATCGAGACCTCGATGATGCTGCACCTGGTTGGCGACCGAGTCGATCCGCGTTACCGCGACCTGGGGCAGCGCACGCTCGACCTGAAGCGTCGCGCGGAGGGTCTGCCGCCGCTGCCGGCGCGCGGCGTACTCGACCTCGTGAAGGGCTTCAAGCACAAGCTCAAGTACTACGAGACCGAGACGTACTCGGGAAAGCCGCAGCTCGCCTCGGCCGAGATCGGGCGCGAGATGATCGGCGTGCTCGCGCGCCACACCGCCGACGCCCTCGAGGATGTCCTGCGAGGGCGCCTCGCGCCGGAGCAGTGCCACTCGCCGATCTGGCCACTGCGCTGGATCTTCACCAGCGAGGCCCTGGGCCGTGTCTTCGAGCGCGTGGTCAAGTACCGGCAGAGGGTGTTCTAGCGCGGCGCCTGGACGCGCGGGCGCGGCAGCTCCGGCGCGCAGCGTCGCGACGTTGCGCGAGCGCAAGAAGCTGCGCACGCGCGACGCGCTCGCCGCCGACACGCCGGTCACCGTCCAGCTCGAGGCGCGCGACCCGAGCCCGGGCGGTGTCGATTCCTGCTGGCAGGCGCAGCTCACGAGCGCGATCAAGGACGACGCGAGCCAGCTCAAGGCGCGCCAGTAGGGAGCCTCGCTCGCCGCTCCCCCGGCCGGGCCGGAGGTGCGGCCGGGGGAGGGGAGTGACCAGATGAGTCGCGGGTCGTCGGGGATCGCTCGCTGGCCGCGATGTCGCGCCCGCGATGGGCACACGGCCCCCTGGCTTCGGGGGCCTCGTGCTGCGTGAGGAACGGGTCCTCCGCGAGCTCGGCGCCCGACCTCGGAGGAGCATGTCCGTCAGGACGATCATCGAGCGGCGCGCCGACGCGATGCCCCGGCCGCCGTGGCGACGACGAGCCCTGATGTCCGGCCGCCGCTGACAGCGGCCCTCGAAGGTGCTACAGGCGTGGTGTCATGAAGCTGCCCGTGGTCCTCGAGCGTGACGAAACCGGGATGATCGTGGCGGAGTGCCCGGCGACCCCCGGCTGCGTGAGCCAGGGACGCACCGAGGAAGAGGCGTTGGCGAACATCAAGAAGGCGATTGTCGGCTGCCTCGAGGTTCGGGCGGAGCAGGGTCTGCCGTTGACGGTGCGTACGGTCGAAATCGACGTCGCCCTTGTCTGATGTGCCCGTCGTTTCCGGCCGGGAGGCCCGCCATGCCTTCGAGCGCATAGGCTGGACGTTTCGCCCTCAAGCCGACAACGAGACTGGACGGAGCCTTGCGGTGCCGACAATCAGCGCCTTCTATGGCATTCTGATCCAGATGTTCTGGAACGAGCACGCACCGCCTCATTTTCACGCGCTGTATGGCGAGGATGAAGCGCTGATCGACTTGCGAGATCTGCGCGTGATGCGCGGGTCGTTGCCACGCCGAGCCACGGCGCTGGTACTCGAGTGGGCCGCGGATCATCGCGACGAGCTGATGGAGGATTGGGACCTGTGCAGACGACTGCAGCCTCCGGCACCAATCGAACCTCTGAAGTAGCTCCCCCGATCCGGCATACGGTGCCCTGGCGGATTGCCGCCGTGACCGCGTTGCCTGATGCTCGGCTGCGCGTCGCGTTCGTCGACGGCACGGCCGGCGCGGTCGACATGCGTGCCTTTCTGAGCAGCTCCAGGGTCGATGGTACGGTCTTTGAGGCACTGCGTGCTCCGGCGGTGTTCGCGCGAGTTGAGCTGGTCCTCGGGGCGGTTCAGTGGCCGACCGGCGCAGATCTGGCCCCTGACGCCATGTACGACGCCATTCGCGAGCGAGGGGTGTGGGTCTTGGATTGAACGGTCTGGCTGGGCACCCCGGGCGGCCCGATCGACTTCGGGCAGCCCGGGGTCCTACTGGTCTGGCGCACCCCGGCCAGCGGAGAGATCTGGTACCGCGGCTCGTAACCGGTGCGAGCTGGCTCCGTTCGACCACCTGGTTCGCGGCTCGATCTGGTGCGGGCCGCCCCTGGGGGCCATGGGACCATTCCCGCTCGAGCAGGGGGCCCCGACGGCCGCTGGGGCATCGACGGCAAATACCGGTTCAAGGCGCGCGCGCCCGCCGTCACGGCGTCGCGATCTACGACCTCGACGCCGATCCCGACGCCGACTTCTGAGATACCGCCGCCTCGCTCATGCCATCGTCGCCGATGACCGCCGTCGCTCAACCTCGCGATGGCCATCGATCGGCAGGTTCGCCACGCCATCGACCAGCGCGAGGGGCGTGCAGGCCTCGGCTATCGCCTGCTCGTCCAGACGCCAGCGGCCGCAGCCTCAGGCCCGGATGGGGCCGCGCGTCGACGGCCGGTGGCTCAGCTCGCTGCCGCGGCTCCGCCCGTCTCGCGCACCCACTCCTCGAGGTGGATCGCGATCATCCGCGCCTCGTCCGTCGGCACCACCCAGGCAGAGACGCGCGACGCCGGCGCCGAGATGCGCTGCGCGCCGGCTGCGTTCGCGGCCGCGTCGAGCTCGAGGCCGAGCCACGCGAGCCCGCGGCAGATGCGCGCCCGGATCTCGGGGGCGTGCTCGCCGATCCCGGCGGTGAAGACGAGCGCGTCGAGGCCGCCCAGGACGGCGGTGAGCGCCCCGGCGAAGTACGTCGTCCGGTAGACGAAGTAGTCGATCGCCTGGCGCGCCTCGGAGCGGTCGCTCGCCAGCAGGTCGCGCATGTCCGATCCGACGCCGGAGAGCCCGAGCAGGCCCGACTCGTGGTAGAGGAGCGCGGTCAGCGCCTCGACGGTCATGCGCTCCTCGCCGAGGAGGTGGAGCAGTACGCCCGGGTCCACCTGGCCGCAGCGCGTGCCCATGGGCAGGCCGTCGAGCGGCGAGAAGCCCATGGTGGAATCGAGGCTTCGGCCGTCGCGCGTGGCACACAGGCTCGCCCCGCTGCCAAGGTGCGCGACGATCATCCGCCCGCGAGCCGCCTCGGGTGAGATGCGCCGCATGGCGCGGGCGATGAAATCGTAGGAGAGCCCGTGGAAGCCGTAGCGGCGCACCCCGGTCTCGTGCCACCGCCGGGGCAGCGCGTAGGCGTCGGCGACCCACGGGTGCCCGCGGTGGAAGGCGGTGTCGAAGCAGGCCACCTGGGCCGCGGCGGGATACGCCGCGGCCGCCGCGTCGATCCCCTTCAGGTTGTGCGGCTGGTGCAACGGCGCCAGCATGGCGAGCCGCGCGAGGTTGGCGCGCACCTCGGCGTCGACGGCGACCGGCCGCTCGTAGAGCGTCCCGCCGTGCACCACCCGATGGCCGACCACCGCGGGGGTCCATCTCGGTAGCCACGCGGCTAGCCAGCCGACGACGAGCGCCATGGCCTCGTCGTGGTCGCGTGGCCCGCCACCCTGGGGCCAGCGGCGGTCGGCGAGCACCCGGCCCGCCGCGTCGCGCGCGAGCGCGTGCGGGCGCGGCCCGATGCCCTCGATCTCACCGGCCAGCCGCAGCTCCGGGCCATTCGTCCCGCCGCCTGCGAACAGCGAGGCCTTGATGCTCGAGGAGCCGGCGTTGAGCACCAGCAGGTCGCCGGTCATGGGCGCCAACCCTATCGCACGGCGGGCCCGGCCGGCAACGCGACCCGCAAGTCAGACGCCCGACCCCGCGATCTCGCCGAGCTGCGTCGCGAGCTCGCGCAGCCGGCTCCGGGTCTTCCAGGTCGGTGGGCAGCGACTCGACCTCACCCAGGTCGAACCACCGGAGCGCATGCCTGCGTGACGCGCGGCGTCCGGCGGCGGCGCCTCCGGCATCCGCCCCGGAGGCGATGAACTCATCCGGCCAGAAGACGAGCGCGCGCGTGCCGTCGCGCCAGGGACGGCGAAGCTTCACGAGGATGCTGCCGCCGGGCAGGACCTCGAGCGCCGTCTAGGCGACGGGCGGGCACAGGACGTAGCGCGCCAGGTGCTCGAGCCGGCCAGTGTCGCCGGCCGGGGCGGCGCCGTCGAATCGGACCGTCCTGCGCCGATCGGAGGTCGCACGCCACCGGCGCGGCCGGCCGATGGAACCCGGCGTTTGCACCGATCTGCCCACTCCTTCCACGAACGCGAGCATGCATCCGAGATCGCACGGCCCGTTCCGGGCGGCATTGGCCGCGGCCGTGCTCCTCGCGGCATGCGGGGACGGGGCCGGCGGGACGGAGGAGGCGGACCTGCTTCGCCAACACCTTCTGGTACCTCAGCATCCTCGGACGGCTGGCCCGGCGCGGGCATGAAGTCGTCTTCCGGCGGACGTTGTCGGGCAGCACGTACGGGCTCCTCGACGAGCTGACGCTCGCTCCGCGCCCCGACTACTCGGCCGCGCTGCTGTGGCGCCGCATCGTGGGGACGCGCGTGCTCAGGGTGCCGCCGCTCGACCTCCCGCCCGAGGTCCGCGTCTACGCCCACTGCCTGCGCGACGGCCCGCCGGGCGCGGTCGCCCTCCTCGCCCTCAACCCGAATGGCGAGGCGAGTGCGGACCTGCGACCCGCTGATCTGGGGCTGCGCGGCCCCGTCGATCTCTACGTCGGATCTGCAGACGGCATCGCCAGCCCCGCCGTGCGACTCAACGGCACCGTGCTGGCCACGGCTGCGGACGGCACCCCGCCCGCCTGCGCACCGAGCCGGCACCGAGGCGACTCCGTTGCCGTGCAGCCAGCCGCGTGGACGTTCCTCGTCGCCCGCGAGGCGAGAATGTCGGCGTGCAGCCCGTGAGCGGCCGAGAGCGGTAGGCGGCGGCGCGGATACTTTGTACCCACCGCTCGGGCCCGTTGCGGACCGATTCGCCCGCGCCTGGGGCGTTGGCCACGGTCAGCATGGCCGCGCCGACGCAAGGATCGTCCTGCCCGCCAGGCGTGGGCGCGACGATCCGGTTGCCCGGGGGATCGCGCGCGGTCGACGACGCGAAGGCAAGTCGGCGCCGGCTGGGATCCGCAGGCACGGTGCGGTCGCGAAGCGTGAGCTTGCACGTGGACACCGTGACGTCGGGGACGGCCGTAGCGATCCCGAGCGGGGCGATTGCCAGCAGGCCGAGTGCGAGTGCGAGGACGAGGACCGGTGAGCGAGTTGGCATGATGTCCCGTCACTAGCAGCGCGGAGCGCCGAAGACTGCGAACTCCATCTCAGCTCCTCGCTCTGAGGCGACACGCCCTTCGGTGACGAGCTCGGGTATCTCCCCGGGGCGCTGCAAGACGAGATCCGCCGCGCGCTGCTCGACTTTCTGGAGCTCGCTCGCTGACGAGGTGCGCGGTCGTCTCGCGTCGGGCAGGGGCGGGGCGGCGGTGCGCGGCGCGCCTTCCAGTGCGTTCTCCGAACGGTGTTGCGCATCCGCCCTTTGCCAGCAGGTGCGCGAGGGCAATCGAGGTGTCGAGGTGGATCACGGCTCGCCCCGGTCCCCCGCCGTCTGGGCGAGCAATACCTCGAGCCGTGCGACGGGCCGGCCATCAGAAGAACACCTGAATGCCGCCGCGCACGGCGAACGGGCTTCCGGGCGTGAAGTGGATGTCCTCCACGCCATCACCCGGCTGGAGGCCCGGCTTGGTCGGACATCCTGCCCGAGTGCCGAGCTCGCTCTCGAGGCAGGTCTGATCGGCGAACTGCGCCTCCCGCCAGCCGGCGTCGCCCAGGTTGAGCAGGTTGAGGCTGAGCTGGACGTTGCGCCAGCGGTAGGCGGCGAGCATGTCCACGAGGAAGTACCCCTGTGCCGTGAGGGTGTCGTCCTCGTTGGCCGGCCGATCGCCGACGTAGCGAAGGCGCATGCCCCAGGAGAAGCCGTTGTCGAAGCGCGCCGTCAGGCCTCCGTTCATCAGCAGGCGCGGTGCGAGCGGCACGTTTCCACCGTCGCGCAGCTCGGCGTGCGCCCAGCTGAGATCGTAGTCGGCCCACAGCCAGTCGGTGATCGGGTAGCGGGCCTCGAAGTCGATGCCGTAGCGCCGGCTCGCCGGTCCGGGGACGAAGACGCCGGTCGAGTCGTCGATCTCGGCGTCGACCGTGCCGGCGTCGCCGGAGAACACCAGCTCGCTGTCCAGATCGAGGAACCAGAAGGCCGCGGCAAGGTCCAAGCGATCGATCGGCTGGGTCCGCGAGCCCAGCTCCCAGCCATAGGAGCGCGAGAGCGGGTCGAAGTCGGGGGCGAGAATCGCGACCCGAGCGTCGTTGGAGTGGAAGCCCGTGCCGAAGTTCAGGTAGATCTCCGTCTCGCGGGTCGGGCTCAAGACCAGGTTCGCCTTGGGGCTCACGATGCCCGAGGTGCGGTTGCCGCGGATCGCCTGCGACTCGAAGTTGGGGTCGAGTGCCTGGTCGGGCAGCCGGTCGCTCACGTCGAACAGGAAGAGGTCGCCGCGCAAGCCCAGCTCGAGGCGGATCCAGTCGTTCGGGAAGATCTGAGTGTCCGCCCAGCCGGAGAACGAGCTCTCGTCGGTGTGGATCTGGTTGACCGCGAAGAAGCGCTGCCGCCGCACCGAGCGCCACAGGGAGAGGTCGATCCGGTCGTTGCGGTTCTGAATCCCGACGCGGCTCTGCGCCGGGAGCCCAAACGGCTCCCAGTCGTGCGCATAGGTGCCGTTCGCTCCGAACGTCCAACGTTGGTCGCTCTGCTCGATCTGGTCCCCTGGGACGTAGCTCGCCCCGGGAACGACGGGCCCGTCGCCCGTGTCGACGATCCCGCCGTCGGGGAGCTCCATGAAGCGCAGGCCGGTGAAGCGGAAGAAGGTGAAATCGGACCAGAGCTTCAGCCTGTAGCGAAAGGCGTAGGCCTGAAGGTCGAGGTGGCTCGACGGCTCAGGCCGCGCGGCGTAGACGAGGTTCACGGACTGGTAGTCGGTCTTGCCGCCTTCCGTCGGGTCGACCGCGCCGAAGCGGTCCAGGCGCGGGCCCGCGAACGGCGTGCCGTCGGGGTAGACGCCGTCGACCGCACGCAGCGGGATCTGCCCCGACGCATCCCAGTCGGCGTCGTAGACGATCGCCTGCGCCTGGAGCCGAGAGCTCGGCGTCGGCTCGGCGGTGTACTTGGCGAGGAAGTTGTAGGCCCACAGGTTCTGCGGGTGATCGAAGGGCCCGTTGGTGTGACTCGCCTGTGCGGCGAGGTAGGTCTTTCCGGCGCCGATCCGGGGCGAGGCCTGAAAGACGAAGCGAGCGCTGTCGAACGAGCCGCCCTCGGCGTACACCGAGCTCTCTGCGACCTCGTCCTTGGTCGTGATCTCGAGGGCGCCCGCGTTCATGAAGTCGCCGAACCGCGCGAAGTAGGGGCCCTTCCAGAGCTGCAGGCCCTCGATCGACTCCGGGATCAAGTAGCTCATGTCGGCGTAGCCCTGGCCGTGGGCGTGCGAGACGAGATTGACCGGGACGCCGTCGGCGAAGACCGCGAAGTCCGTGCCGTGGTCCGCGTCGAAGCCGCGAATCAGCCATTGGGGGGCCTTGGCGCCTCCCTGGTGCTGGGAGACCACCAGACCGGGGACGTTGTTCAGCACCTCGATGAGCGTTCCGTGCGGCCGGAGCTCGAAGTCGCGGGCGCGGATCTCCTGCGAGGAGGCCGCGGAGAGCGGCTTTGCTGCCTCGACGACGATCTCTTGGAGCTCGGCGCGACGCGGCGCGGTCGGGACCACGACCTGCCCACCCCGCGACGATGGAGCAGGCGCCTCGGAGGGGGCGACGGCCGGAGGGGCGACGCTCGGATCGCTCGTCGCCGCCCCGTCTTCGGGCACGAGCTCCTGTGCGGTAGCCCGGCGCACGAGCGGGAGGCTCGCGAGCGCGAGGCACGCGAGCGTGGCTGCGGCGAGCAGACGCTGATGACGCATTTCGCACGTTTCCTTTCTTCTCGGGCGCCGGACGCGGCTCCGCGGCGCGGTGTGGGGTACGCCGCTGCGCAGCCACACCGACCCCCTGCGGTGCTGCCCGGCAGCACGCCTTGGGTGATCGGTGACGCGAGGCTTGCGGCGCATCGCGGCGGATGCGCCGTCGGGCCTCGCGCCTCGCCCCCGACGTGCCTTGCGCGGCTCGCGGGGGCGCCGCTACTCGGACGGGGTTGGTGCGATGCGCGGGGGTGCGCGGGCGCGGAGGGTGACGGGATCTCGCTGCACCCGCCCCGCCCTCGGAGCGCGCGGCTGGCGCAGGGCGATGGCGCGGACGTCGAGCACCGGCAGGGCGGTGCTCACGGCGCTCTGGAACGGTGCCTGCCAGTGCGAGTGTGGCGCCCCGGAACGTGCGACGAGCGTCGGGTTGCGATCGACGCGCTCGCGCGTGGCGCGAGCGTCCCCGCTGCGGTGGTGCACGCGGTCGCTTTTCCGGTGAGCGCCACGATCGTGGTCGGACCGGCCGTGCGTATGGCCGGACCAGCCGTGGTCGTGGTCGTGGCCCGCAGCATCGTGGGCCTGCCGGAGGTACGCGAGGAGCACCGAGAGCCCCGCCAGGCGTGCTCCGTCCCAGGCGTGGACGTGGCCGTGGTCGGCGGCCGCGTGGCGGTGGCTGTAGAGCCCCATCCGCGGGGCGAGGCTCGCCGCCAGGAGACAGAGCAGCGCCGGGGCGATGCTCCGGCTCTTCGATCGGATCCAGGACATGCGGCTACCGCTCGCATTCCATATCGAGTCCGCCGCTGGCTTGCGAGACGCGAGACCTCGCGCTGCGTGAGCGGCGGATCTCGCCGCGCGCATTTCGGTGGGGGGATCCGCGGCAATTTGGCGCATCCCCGGGCGGCCGGGGATCTGCGATGGCTCTCGGATGCGGCAGGATCGTGCGGCCGAGCGCAGCGCTGCCGGCGCCGGTGGGGTGCGCCGAGCGGCTGGGGTCGTCCGCCGCGCGGTCTTGGCGTGCAGTATGCTGGTGGTGCTCGCGACCTGCACCGCCGCCCGGGCTGCGCCGGCCGAGCCCCTGCTGACGCCGGAACAGGAAGCCGTCGCACGACGCGTCGAGGAGCAGCTCATGGCGCCCTGCTGCTTCGGCGGCACCGTGGCCTCGCACCGCAGCCCGGCCGCCGATGCCATCCGGCAAGCGGTGCGCACCTACGCGGCGCGGGGGATGAGCGACCGGCAGATCCTCGAGGAATACGCCACGCTCTACGGAGAGCGCATCCTGGCGCAGCCGGTCGCGCGGGGCTTCAACCTGCTGGCCTATTGGATGCCGGCCGTCGGCCTGCTGTGCGGGGCGGTTGCGATCCTCGCCTGGCTGCGTCGCCACGCGAGATCCGCCGCGCGGACAGCTCTGCCGCCCCAGCGCTCCGCTGACGACCAGGCCGCGAGCGGTCGCTTGAGGGACCAGCTCGAGGAGCGGCTGGCGGCGCTCGACGCATAGCGGGTCAGCCCGGCATCGATCGGCTGCACTTGGCGATGCTGCAGGCCCTGGGCCCTCGGCGCCTGCCCACGAACGACGACACCCAGACAACGGCCGCTCGCGCGCTCGAAATACGCGTCGTCGGCGTCGATCGAAAGGGTCGCCGTCGGCCTGTGCAGGCTGCGCGCTCCTCGAGGCGCGACCGGCCGGCTAGCGAGGACGAGCGGAAGCAATGGCACCGACCGCAGCATCTGCCGATGCAGAGCGATGATGCGGCGCGCAGGCCTGCTCCGGCGCACGGCGTCCGCTCGAGCGTCCTCGCGGAGCGGACGCCGTGCGCCGAAATACCGAACATGCAAGCGCTCTTCCGACCGCTCCGGGAGGCCACGCGATGAGCCGGTTGCCGGTCTCCGTCGACCGCGACGTGTGGCGGCGCTTCGTCCAGACCGTCGAGCGCTTCGTGGGCTCCGAGGTCGGAAGGCGCGCGAAGGCGATGTTCGCGGCGCTGATCGGGCTCTCGTTCTTGATCAACGGTCTCAACGTCGTCAACAGCTACGTCGGCCGCGACTTCTTCACCTCGATCGAGCAGAAGAGCATGTCGGGCTTCGTCTCGTACGCGACCCTTTACGTCGGCGTGTTCGCGGCTTCGACGGCGGTCGCGGTCCTGTTCCGCTTCGCCGAGGAGCGCCTGGGACTCCAGTGGCGCGACTGGCTGACACGCGACCTGGTCTCGGCCTACCTCGAGCACCCCACGTTCTACCGGCTCAACGACTGCGTCGCCGAGAACGGCGAGATCACCAATCCCGACCAGCGCATCGCCGACGACGTGCGCGCGTTCACGACGTCTACGCTGTCGTTCGTGCTGATGGGCTTGAACGCGAGCTTCACGGTGTTCGCGTTCTCCGGCGTCATGTGGTCGATCAGCCCGCGCCTGTTCCTGGTCGGCGTGGTCTACGCAGCACTCGGGTCGGTCGGCGCGGTCTGGTTCGGCCACCCGCTGGTCGGCCTCAACTCGAAGCAGCTCGACCGGGAGGCCGAGCTGCGCTCCGAGCTGATCCACCTGCGAGAGAACGCGGAGTCGGTCGCGCTCGCGCGCAACGAGGATCTGATGCGGAGCCGGGTCCTGCGGCGCATCGGCGACGTGATCGACAACTCGCGCCGGATGATCGCCGTCAATCGCAACTTGGGCTTCTTCGTCACCGGCTACAACTACATGATCCAGATCATCCCGGCGTTGATCGTGGCGCCGCTCTTCATCCACGGCCAGGCGCAGTTCGGCGAGATCGCGCAGTCGGCGATGGCGTTCACGCAGCTGCTGGGCGCCTTCTCGCTCATCGTGACGCAGTTCCAGTCCATCTCGTCGTTCACCGCGGTCGTCGGACGCCTAGGCTCGTTCGCCGAGGCGATCGAGCAGGCGCAGTCGGTCGGCATCCAGGCGCGGCAGGTGTGCGACGAGCACAGCGGACCGGAGTGCGCGATCTGCCTGCCCGAGCCGACGACGGTGCACGGCAGCATGGCGATCAAGGTTCACGACGACGACCAAGGCATCATGTACGACAAGCTCACGCTGCGCTCGGGATGCGACGAGCGCACGCTGCTGCACGAGCTGACCGTCACGATCCCGCACGGCGTCCGCGTGCTCGTGCTCGGCCAGAATCAGCCCGCGAAGACCGCACTCTTCCGCGCCACGGCAGGCATGTGGGACGTGGGCCAGGGCTGGGTGCTGCGGCCCGGGCCCGAGGGCATGGCGTTCCTGCCAGAGCGTCCCTACCTGCCGCGCGGCTCGTTGCGCGAGCTGCTGGAGCGCCCGTGGCAGCCGCTCGACGAGCAGCGCGTCGAGCGTGTCTTCGCGTCACTCGGCCTGGAGCCGCTGCTCCACCGTGTGCGGGACCTCGACACCGAGCAGGGCTGGGGCGAGCTGCTGTCGCTCGGCGAGCAGCAGCTGGTGTCGTTCGCCCGCATCCTGCTCGCGATGCCGCGCTTTGCGTTCCTCGACCGTCCGGCGACGGTGCTCGGCGTCGATGGCGTGAACCGGCTACTGCGTGCCTTGCATGAGCACGCGATTACATACCTGACGATCTGCGAGACGTACGAGCTGCGGCGGCACCACGACGCGGTGCTCGAGGTGACGACCGACGGCACGTGGCGGTGGAGCGCCGAGAGCCGCTGAGGGCAAGGGGCGGTCGAGCATCCGCAAGGGCCATCGGCTGGGCTGACGTATCGCTCGTCCTGTACGTCAGAGCCCGATGCGCAGGCCCGGCAGAACGCTGCCCTGTGCGAGGCGAGCCTCTATGCCGAGCGCTCGCCCCGGGGCGTGGCCGCGTCCACCGCCGCGAAGTCCGGCTCGCGCCGCTCGGCGAAGGCGCGCAGCGCCTCGATGCTGGCTGGACTCCCCAGGAGGCGCTGGAAGGCCTGGTTTTCGCGCTCACGGGCCGCGGCGATCTCGGCGCGCAGCGGCTCGACGATCGTGCGCTTGGTCTCGACCAGCGAGGCGATCGGCTTGGTCGCCAGCACGCGCGCGTGGCGCAGGGTCTCGGCGAGGAGCTGCTCGGGCTCGCACACCCGCCATGCCAGACCCATCTGCAGGCACTCGGCGGCCGACAGCCACTCCGAGCTCATCAGCGCCCAGGTCGCGTTCTGGCGTCCCATCAATCGCGGGAAGGTGAAGCTGCTCGCCGCCTCCGGTGCCACGGCCAAGCGGGTGAACGGGCAGCGCACGCGCGCGGCGGTCGAGAGCAGGACCAGGTCGGCGAGCCCCAGCATGGTCGCGCCGATGCCCACGGCAAGCCCATTCACCGCGCAGAGCAGCGGCTTGGGAAAGGCGGCGAGCTGGTCGACCAGGCCCAAGAAGCCGTGGCGACCGGGCGAGAGCTCTCCGCTGGCGAGCCGGGCCATCTCGTGGAGGTCGGTGCCCGCCGAGAAGGCCGTGCCGCTGCCGGTCAGGACGGCCACGGCGACCTGCGGGCTCTGGGCCGCGTCGATCAGGGCGTCGGCCGTCGCGTCGTAGAGCGCCTCGTTGAAGGCGTTGCGCGCCTGCGGGCGGTCGAAGGTGACGAGGCGAATTCGCTCCTGGTCCTCGATGCGGATCACGGCTGTCCTCCGGTGCTGGGCTCCCTCGGGGACATCCTGGCCCGAGACGCGAGCGCGCGCCAGGCGGGCCGGCTCGCGTCTCGGGATCGCGCTCGTGCGGGTGTCAGCGCCCCTTGAACACCGGCTTGCGCTTCTCGAGGAAGGAGCGGGTTCCTTCCTTGGCGTCCTCGGTCTCGGCGGTCATCGTCGAGGCGACCGCCTCGTAGTCGAGCATCTCGTCCAGCGTCGAGGTGAGCGACTTGTGGATGAAGCGGCGCGCCAGGTCGATCGCCACGCTCGGGCCGCGCGCGAGCGTGCGCGCGTAGTCCACGGCGGCCTCGAGGACCCTGCCCTCCTCGACCAGCTCGTCGATCAGGCCCAGCCGGTGCGCGGTCTCGGCGTCGAGCATGGCGCCGGTCTCGACCATCCACAGGGCGGTGGAGAGGCTCGCCACGCGCGGCAGGAAATAGGTGAGGCCGCAGTCCGGGCTGAAGCCGCGCCGCACGAAGATCGCCGACATGCGCGCCGTCTTGTCGGCGAAGCGCCGGTCGCAGGCCAGCGCGTAGGCGAGCCCGGCGCCGACCGCGACGCCGGTGATCGCCGCGATCACCGGCTTCTCCACCTCGACGATCATGCGCGTGAACTCGGCGAAGGGCCCGGCCGGCGTCTTGCGCTGGTAGCGGGGCAGGGGCTTGTCCGAGAGGCCGGGGATCGGCCGGTCGCCCGAGCCGCTCAGCCACTCGGCGTCGCCGCCGGAGCAGAACGCCTTGCCCCCGGCGCCGGTCAGCACGATGGCCCGCACCTCGTCCTCGAAGCGCAGGTCGCGGAACATCCCGACCAGGCGCTCGGCGAGCTCCCAGTTGACGGCGTTCATGCGCTCGGGGCGGTTCAGCGTGACGATGCCGACGCCGTCCTCGACGCGTAGCTGAGCGATCTCGTTCGATGCCATCGCGATCTCCTCGGCGGGTGGGCCGTGAGGCGAAGCTGCACGCGCACCCGATCTTTCGCCCGTCGCGTCGGAGGCGCGACTGCGCCCCCGACGCGTCCGGGACCCTCAGCGTTTCAAGACGGCCGCGGTCGCGTTCGAGCCCAGGCCGAGCGTCTGTGCCAGGCCGATCTTCGCGTCGGGCACCTGGCGGCCGCCGGCCGCACCGCGCAGCTGCCAGGTGAGCTCGCAGACCTGAAAGACGCCCATCGCGGTGGTCGCCTCGCCGAAGGAGAGGAAGCCGCCGCTCGGGTTGATCGGCAGCTTGCCGGTCGGAGCCGTCTCGCCGCGCTCGAGCAACGACTCGGACTCGCCCGGCTCGCACAGGCCCCACTCCTCGGGGAAGGCGAGCTCGTAGTAGACGGTGTTGTCCTGCAGCTCGACCAGGTCGACGTCGCGCGGGCCCACGCCCGCCTTATCGAATGCTTTCTTGACGGCGATCGCCGCCTCGCTGTGGTGGGTGATGCCGCTGGGCTGGACCGATGCCAGGCCGCGCGGGATGCCGTCGTCGAAGCGCGCCGTCGCCACGGTGCTCGACGCGACCCAGATCGGCTTGGTGGTGAAGCGGCGCGCCACCTCGGCCGAGCAGATCACCGCCGCTGCGGCACCGTCGCTCACCGGGCAGATCTCGAAGAGGCGCAGCGGGTAGCTGACCAGCTTCGAGGCGAGCACCTCCTCGACGGTGATCTCCTGGCGGAAGCGTGCCAGCGGGTTGTGGGCAGCGTTGCGTCGCGCCTTGACGGCGATCTTGGCCAGGTGCTGCTCGGTGGTGCCGTGGTCGGCCATGCGCCGCTGGCAGAGCATCGCCCAGAAGGCCGGGCCGGGCATGCCGACGCAGAGCTGGCGCACGTACTCGGGGTCGGTGGTCTCCTGGACGCCGGAGGTCTGGATGAAGCCCTTGGGCATGCGCTCGCCGCCGACCACCAGGACGACGTCGTAGACGCCGCCTGCGACCAGGCTGTAGCCCACATTGAAGGCGTTGCCGCCCGCGGCGCAGCCGGCCGAGAGGTTGTAGACCGGCACTCCGGTCGAGCCCATCTCCTCGACGACGTCGTTGCCGTTTAGGCCCCAGCCCTTGCCGCCGGAGAAGCGCGAGCTCGCCGCGGCGACGGCCTCGACGTCGCGCCAGGCCATGCCGGCGTCGGCGAGCGCGGCCTCGGTCGCCTCGCGGCACATCTGGGTGACCGACTTGCCCTCGAACTTGCCCCAGGCGTGCATCCCCACGCCGAGAATCGCGACCTCTCTCATCGCACCCACTCCTTCTACTTCGAGGCCGCCGTGGGGCGGAACTTCCAGGTGGTCACCTCGCTGCCGTCCTTCTCCGTGCACAGCCGCTCGAGCACCAGCTCGACGGGCATGCCGACGCGGATCTGCTCGAGGCTCGTCGTGGCGAGGCGGGCCAGCACGCGCAGGCCCTCTGGCATGTCGACCACGCCGATCGCGTAGGGCACGTAGGGCTCGTCCCAGCGCACCGGAGGGGGCGGCGGGTAGTGCTGGATGGCGAAGCTCCACAGCGTGCCGCGCGGCCCGAAAGCCGCGTCCTCGATCTGCGACTTGCTGCAGCGCGGATCGTGGCACGCCGCGGTGCGCGGGAAGTAGGCCGTCTTGCAAGTCGTGCAGTGCGAGCCGAGCAGGCGCGGGCCCTCGGCCGTCTCGGCAAACAGGCCTTCGATCACCGGCTTGCGGGTGGGTGCCGTCCCGTCGCCGGCGGCACTCTCGCCGTGGCGAAGCTCTGGAGTCGTCATGGGCTGGGTCCCTCTAGGCCGGGCGCGTCGCGCGCAGCGCTCTCGCGGCGCGGATCAGCTCGGGCATGATCTCGAGGCAGTTGCCGATGATGCCGAAGCGCGCGTAGCGGAAGATCGGCGCCTCGGGGTCGCGGTTGATCGCGACGATCGTCTTGGCGGCGGAGCAGCCGGCCATGTGCTGGCTCGCGCCGGAGATTCCGACGGCGATGTAGAGGGCCGGGCGGGTGATCTTGCCGGTGAGCCCGACCTGCCGGGCGGCCGAGATCCAGCCGTCGTCGACCAGCGGGCGGGACGCGCCGGCCATCCCACCCAGGGCATCGGCCAGCTCCTCGATCAGGCGGAAGCTCGCCTGGTCTCCCAGGCCGCGCCCGCCGGCGACGATGATCTCGGCGTCCTCGAGGCGCGGCCCCTCGCCCTGTGCGCGGGCGGTCACATGCACGCGCTCGTCGGCGCCGGAGACGTCGACCGCGACCTGGCTGACCGCCGGCGTGCTCGCCGCCGCAGGCTCGGGCTGCACGGCGTTGGGCGTGATGGCGACCAGCGCCGGGCCCTCGCCGCAGAACTCGTAGACCGCGCGCGTGTCGCCGCCGTAGGCCGCGGCGGTGACGCGCAGCTGGCCCGCCTCGACCTCCAGGTCGAGGGCGTTCATCACCACGCCGGCATCCAGCCGGCCAGCGAGCAGCGGTGCGACCAGGCGCACGTCGTGGTCCTGCGGGAAGAGCAACGCCTTGATGCTGCGCTGCTTGCAGTAGCCCACCAGCGCCTCGAGGAGGAGCGCCGGCCGCGAGCGGTCGAGGCCCGGTGCATCGATCCGGTCGATCGCCGTGACGCCGTAGCGTCCGGCGGCCTCGGTTCCCCCCTCGGGCAGGGCGCCCAGCACCAGCCAGCGCAGCTCCGCGCCGAGCGGCGTGCTTGCGCGCCGCGCCACCGTCCAGGCCTCCTCGACGCCTCCGGGGAGTCCGCCGCGCCCACTGCTCCAGGTGCAGACGACGATCGCCGACCCGCTCACAGCACCCCCTCCTCGCGCAGCCGCGCGACCAGCCGATCGGCAGCCTCGGCCGGCGTGCCGGCCTCGATCCGCTCGCAGCGCCCCTGCACCACCGGCACGAACTGCCGCACCAGCTTGACGCGCGGTGCGAGATCCTCGGCATTCAACGACAGGGCCTCGAGCGGGAAGGCGGTCGGGCGCATCTTGCGCGCCTTCATGCGCGCGGCGACGCTCGGGTAGCGCGGCTGGCCGAGCTCGCTGCTGATCGTGACCAGGGCGGGGCAGGGCCCGGCGACCGTCTCGTCACCGTCGGGTGTCACGCGCACCACCTGGAGCTTGCCGTCCGACTGCAGATCGACGGCGCGAGCCACGGTCACCAGCGGCATGCCGAGCAGCGTTGCGACCAGGGCCGGCACCACGCCCTGGTCGTCGTCCGAGGCCTGGCGGCCGCAGAGCACCAGATCCGCGCCGCCGGTGGTGCGGACGTAGGCCGCGAGCAGCCGGGCGACGCCACGGGCGTCGAGCCCGGCCGGGTCGATCGGGATCGAGGCGATGTCGTCGGCGCCCAGGGCCGCAGCGTGGATCAGGATGCTCGTCGCATCGGTGCCGATCGACACCACGCTGATCCTGCACTGCGCGCCGGCGTCGCGCAGCCGCAAGGCTGCCTCGATCGCCTGCTCGTCGTAGGCGTTCAACAGGCGCGGGATGGCTGCCTGGGTGAAGCTTCTTCCGTCCTCCCCGACCGTCAGCTTGCCGGCGAGCGCATACGAGCTCACGGCATCCGGGTCGAGCACCTCCTTGGCGCAGACGACGATCCTCATTGGGGTACCTTCCGGCGAAAGTGGAGCGGATGGGCCGCGGGCGGGGCTCGATCCCGCATCGAGCGAAGGGGCCTTCCCCGACCTAGGGCATCTGTAACAGGGCTTCTCCGCCCTGGGCGAAGCTCATGCTGGCAGACAGGGCTACATCGCGATGCGATTGCGTATGCGACAGGCTGATGTTCGTCAATCCGCCTCTAGCCGCGTCCGGCTAGCTTGCCGCGACCATGGTTGAAGGGGCGCTGGCGGGCATCCGGGTCGTCGAGCTGGCCGAGCGGGTGTCTGGCCCGTACTGCGCCAAGCTGTTCGCCGATTACGGGGCCGAGGTGGTCAAGCTCGAGCCGCGGTGCGGGGACGTCGCCCGGAGCTGGGGACCTTTTCCGGGGGATCGGCCGCACCCCGAGCGCAGTGGAACCTTCTTTTTCCTGAACACCAACAAGCGCGGCGTCACGCTCGACGTGACCCAGGCGCGGGGCCGCGACCTGCTGCACCGCTTGCTCGCCCGCGCCGACCTGCTGATCGAGAACGGCGAGCCGCGCCGCATGCGCGAGCTCGGGCTCGACTACGCCACGCTCGCGCCGGCCCATCCCGATCTGGTGATGATCTCGATCACGCCCTTTGGACAGACCGGTCCGTACGCCGACTGGAAGGGCCACGACCTGAACGCCTTCCACCTCTCCGGCACGGGGAGCCGCTACTGCGGGCGGCCGGACCAGGCACCGCTCGAGCACGGTACCTTTGCCGCCGACTTCTTCGGCGCCTCGGCGGCGGCGGCCTGGGGCCTGGCCGCGGTGTACGGCCGCTCGCGCGTCGGCGGCGGCCAGCACCTCGACGTGTCCTGCGCCGAGGCGATCGCCGCGCTGTTCGTCGGCTCGCAGAACGTCGGCGGCTACGCCCAGGACGGCCGCTTCGACCGCCGCACGGGGGTGGGCATGTCGCTCTGCGCGCCGGCCACGATCCTGCCGTGCAAGGACGGCCACGTCTGGGTGCTGGCCATCGAGTCGGCGCAGTGGCGGGGTCTGTGCCGGGCCATGGGAAACCCCGAGTGGGCGCAGCTCGAGGCGTTCGACGACATGCTCACCCGGGCCGAGAGCGCGGATGCCATCTACCCGCTGCTCGAGCAGTGGACCCTGCAGCACGGCAAGCAAGAGATCATGGAGCGCTGCCAGGCCGAGGGCTGCCCGGTGACTGCCGTGTTCACCGTGGCCGAGGCCGCGGAGCACCCGCACCTGGCCGAGCGCGGCTACGTCGTCGAGCTCGACCACACGGCCTTGGGCCGGGTGCGCGATCTGGGCGCGCCGTTTCGCCTCCCGGCGAGCCCCGGCGGACCCGTCCGGCCCGCCCCGCTGCTCGGCCAGCACAACGCCGAGGTGTTTTGCGACGAGCTCGGCCTCGAAGCAGACGAGCTCGAGTGCCTGTCTCGCGACCGGGTGATCTAGGCAGGAGGCCGCCCGAGCGACGGTCGCTCGCGACGGCGCGCGATGTGTCGCCGCCTGGCTGCACAGCGAGATGCGGGAGCATCCCACTCTTGCATCATGATGCGCCTCCGGCTAGCACTGGTGCCGTGCGCACCACCGTCGACCTGGACCACCCGCTCCTGGAGCGCGCCAAGCGCCGCGCGGCGGCGGGGGGGAAGACGTTGAGCGGGATCGTCGCCGAGGCTCTGCGCTCGTACCTCGGCCAGCGCTTCGACGAGCCCGAGGAGCCGTTCGAGCTCGTGACCTCCGGGAAGCCCGGGGGCGCCTACCCGACGCCCGAGCAGATCGAGCGCGCCCTCGAGGACGAGGAGACCGCTGCACGTCGCACGCAGCACAGGCGTCGCCGTGCGAATGCCTGACGTGAACGTCCTCGTCTACGCGCACCGGCGCGAGTTTCCCGAGCACGACGACCATGCCGCTTGGGTCGTGCGCCTGGCGGCGGGGAGCGAGCCGTTCGCCCTGTCGGATCTCGTGTGCAGCGGCTTCCTGCGCATCGTCACGAACGCGCGGCTATGGAAGGAGCCGACTGCGCCCGAGCGCGCGCTCGAGTTCGTCGAGCGGCTACGTCGTCGGCGGAGCTGCCGGTCGCTCACTCCCGGGCCCGAGCACTGGGCGATCTTCACCCGCCTCTACTCGGCCTGCAATGCTCGCGGCAAGCTGGTCGCCGATGCGTACCACGCTGCCCTGGCGATCGAGAACGGCTGCACGCTGGTCACTTGCGACGCCGACTTCGCGCGCTTCCCCGGCCTGCGCTGGGAGCACCCTCTCGGCGCACGGGCTTGAGCCTGGACGCCGTGGCCGTGGCCTGCACGGCGTGGTAGGGGCGGCGCTCGATGGCCAGGGCGCTTCCCCTCGCGGGCCTCCGCGTCGTGAACCTCGGCTGGGTGTGGGCCGGGCCGGTGGTCGGCCAGACGCTGGGCTTT
This sequence comes from uncultured Enterobacteriaceae bacterium, assembly GCA_964529315.1. Lineage (GTDB taxonomy): Bacteria > Desulfobacterota > Binatia > UBA12015 > UBA12015 > CAZGUU01. The sequence continues at coordinate 2,372 of CAZGUU010000052.1, read as the reverse complement.
CTCGGTGCCGAGGTGCTCAAGGTCGAGTCGCGAGCGCGCATCGACTTGCTGCGCACGCTGCCCCCGTTTGCCGAGGGCGTGCCCGGGCCGGACCGAGGCTTGTTCAACCACGCCGCCTGGGCGGGCAACGGCAGCGTGACGCTCAACCTGAAGGAGCCCGAGGCGCAGGAGCTCTGCCGGCGGCTGATCGCGACGTCCGATGCCGTGGTGGAGAACTTCGGCCCGGGCGTGCTCGACGAGCTCGGCCTGGGCTACGAGCGGCTTCGTACCGTAAAGCCAAATATAGTCGTCCTGTCGATGCCCGCCGCCGGACTCTGGGGCCCGCTCGAGAAGATCCGCACCTACGGTCTGAGCCTGACGAGCATCACCGGCCTCGACAGCATCACCGGCTATGCCGGCGGCCCGCCGGTCCCGGTCGAGAACGCCTTCGCCGACCCGTTCAACGGCGTGATGGGCGCGTTCGCCCTGCTGGCCGCGCTGCACCACCGCGACCGCACCGGAGACGGCCAGCACGTCGACTACTCGCAGCAGGAAGCGGTGATGCAGATGGTCGGCCCGGCGTTCATGGACCACGCGCTGAACGGCCGCACGGCCGGGACGATCGGCAACCGCCACCCGCTGGGCGTCGACGCGCCGCACGGCGTCTTCCCCTGCGCCGGCGACGATCGCTGGATCAGCATCGCGGTGACCTGCGACGCGGAGTGGCAGGGCCTGCTCGCAGCGCTGGGAAGGCCGGCGTGGGCGCTCGAGCCCGAGCTGGCGTGCGCCCGCGAGCGGGTTGCGCGCATCGAGGAGCTGCACGAGCGCATCGCCGCATGGACGCGGGGCTTCGACGATCGCGAGCTCGCCACGCGCCTCCAGGGGCACGGCGTCCCCGCGGCGCCGGTGTCGAGCGTTGCCGACCTCCTGCACGACCCGCAGATGCGTGCGCGTGGAACGTTCGTCGAGGTCGACCATCCGCTCGGCTTTCGCGAGACGATCTACGGCGCTTACGTCAAGACAAGCCGAACCGAGGCCGACGTGCGGCCCGGCCCCCGCTTGGGCGAGGACAACGAGCGCGTGTTCCGTGGCATCCTTGGGCTCTCCGAGGAGCGCTACCGGGAGCTGATCGAGGCGCGTGTCATCTGGTGAGGGTCCGCGGCGTGCCGGGCGGCGTCTTCGCTCGCCCGGCACGCCGTCGCGGGAGCCCGCCTAACGCCGCGCGTGCGAGCCGACCCCTGCCAGGGTCGCGGGGAGCGGGCAGACCAGGGGCGAGGCGGAGGTGTCGGGCCCCTGGGCGAGCCAGGGACACGAGTCGCGGCAGTCGGGGATGGTGTCGCCGTCCTGGTCGAACCAGCAGACGCCGAAGCACTCGTCCTTCGGATCCTGCGGGCAGGGGTCCTGGCAGTCGAAGAGTCCGTCGCCGTCGCCATCGGTTGGCTCCGCGGGGTCGTAGGGGCAGGGGTCCGCACAGTCGTCGCGCCCGTCGCCGTCGCTGTCGCTGCGGCAAGGATCGATGCAGGCGTCGGTCGCATCGTCGGGGCAGGGGTCGGCGCAGTCCATGACGCCGTCGCCGTCGCCGTCGGTGGTCCCGGGGTCGCAGGGGCAGAGGTCCTCGCAGTCGTTCACGCCGTCGCCGTCGGAGTCCTCGGCGCAGGGTTCGGCGCAGATGCCGGAGCCGGTTGCGCCGCCGTGGCCGACGGCGGCGAGCGCGCGGCCTTGGTATTCGGCCAGGCTGCGCACCTGGGCGAGCTCCCCGCGGAGCGCGGCGACCTGATCACGCAGGCCGGCCAGCGCGTCGTCGATCCCGCTTGCTCGGTCGCGCGCCTGAACGCCGGCTTGCGGCTTGGAGCCCGCCTGCGGCTCGGCGCCGGCCGCCGGTGCCCAGAGCATCGTGCCGATCGCCGCCAGAGCCGCGGCGGCCGCGGCCGTCCACCATCGTCCCGTGCCAGAGAGCCGATCGTCCATGTCCCCCTCCCGTGCATCGCCCTCCCCCAAGTGGGCAGCGATGAGTTGTTCTCTCAATAAACAAGAGTTGTTTGGTTGTCAAACGAGCGAGCGTATGCGAAGCTGCGAGCATGGCGCGCAGCCCGGGCAAGGCGATCCGCGGGATCGGGGAGGTCTTCTACGAGACCCGCGTGCTCATGGGCCGCGAGTTCACCGTGCGGCGCTTCGCCGGCGAGGTGCTCGGCGGCAGCGTCGACCCGGTGATGCTGGGGTACGTGGAGAAGGGAAAGCGCTTTCCCAGCGAGGCCCTGGTGCGCCGGCTCGCCGCCGTGCGCGGCGACGATGCCCACGAGCTCTTGGCGCTCCTGTGGCGCGACCGCATGCTGCACGCCTTCGCCAAGGAGCTCGGCCGGGCGCTCGCCGCGCCGCGCGGCCCGGTGGGCATC
>CAZGUU010000051.1:3529-22603 GCA_964529315.1 uncultured Enterobacteriaceae bacterium | reverse complement strand
CGGCGTGCCGCGCGAGCCCGGGGACGTCCGGTCGGCGCCGGCGCGGCGCCGCCACTGCGGTGCGCCGGCGTTGCGTCCGCGGCGCGAGCGCATATGATCGCGCCAGCTCGGGCGGAGCCGCGCGGTCGATGCACGGCGCAGATCGGCTTCCCCACGAGAACGGAGATCTGCCGCATGTCGATCGAGGAAGGCAAGGCCGCCCCCGCGTTCACGCTCGAGGACCAGGACGGCAATCGCGTCTCGCTCGCGCAGTTCAAGGGCAAGCAGAGCGTGGTCCTCTACTTCTACCCGAAGGACGACACCCCCGGGTGCACCAAGGAGGCGTGCGGCTTTCGCGACTTCAACAAGGAGCTCGCCGAGCTGGGCGTGGCCGTGCTCGGGGTGAGTGCCGACGGCGGGGCCTCGCACCAGCGGTTCATCGGCAAGTACCGGCTCAACTTCTCCCTGCTCTCGGACCCGGATCGCAAGGTCATGACGCGCTACGGGGCTTACGGCGAGAAGACGATGTACGGGAAGAAGACCGTGGGGGTGATCCGCTCCACGGTGCTGATCGGCAAGGACGGCAAGGTCGTCAAGCATTGGGCAAAGGTGGCCAGCGCCGAGAAGCACCCCGACCAGGTGCTGGCCGCAGTGCGCACGCTGGCCGAGGCCTGAGCGGCCGGAGAGAGGGGGCAGCCGTGGCCGACATCGAGGCATTCCGCGCCCAGACGCGCCGCTGGCTGATCGAGAATGCGCCGCCGATCGCCTCTCGACCGTTCACCTCGATGGAAGAGCTCTGCTGGGGTGGCCGCAAGGCGGTGTACGCCGACCCGGGCATCAAGCGGTGGCTCGACGTCATGGGCGAGCGCGGCTGGACGGCGCCGACCTGGCCCCGGGAGTACGGCGGCGGGGGCCTCGACCGGGACGAGGCGCGCGTCCTCGCGCAGGAGATGGCGAGCCTCGGCCTGCGCCCGCCGCTGGTCGGCTTCGGCCTGAGCATGATCGGCCCGCTCCTGCTGCAGGAGGGCTCCGAGGAGCTGCGGCGCGAGCACCTGCCACCGATCGTGCGCGGCGAGATCCGCTGGTGCCAGGGATACTCCGAGCCCGGCTCGGGGTCGGACCTGGCGAGCCTGCAGACCCGCGCCGTGGTCGACGGCGACGACTACGTGCTCGACGGCCAGAAGGTGTGGACCTCCTTCGCCGACCAGGCCGACTGGATGTTCATCCTGGTGCGCACCGACCCCGACGCCGAGAAGCACCGCGGGATCACCTTCCTGCTGCTCGACATGCAGACTCCCGGGATCCAGGTGCGGCCGATCCGTCTGATCAGCGGTGCATCGCCGTTCTGCGAGACGTTCCTCTCGGACGTCCGAGTGCCGCGGCGCAACGTGGTCGGCGAGGTGAACGCCGGCTGGACGATGGCCAAGGCGCTGCTCGGGCACGAGCGCACGATGATCGCCGGGATGGGCACGGAGCGCACGCAGGGCGATTCGCTGGTCGACCACGCACGGCGCCATCTCGAGGGTGCCGAGACTCGCCTCTCCGATGCGCTGCTGCGCGACCGGATCGCGCAGCTCGAGATCGATCGGAAGTGCTTCGAGCTGACGCTGGTCCGCTCGCGCGACGGCATGAAGGCTGGGCACAAGCCCGGTCCCGAGACCTCGTTCTTCAAGCTCTACGGCACCGAGCTGAACCAGCGCCGGCGCGAGCTGATGGTGCAGATCGCAGGCCCGCAAGGCCTGGGCTGGGAGGGCCCGGGCTTCACCGAGGACGAGCTTCGCGCGACTCGAGACTGGCTGCGCTCGCGGGGTAACTCGATCGAAGGCGGCACCTCGGAGATCCAGCTCAACATCATCGCCAAGCGGGTGCTCGGACTGCCCGACTAGCGTCGCACGTCGACGCTGTGCCGGAGGTGCCTACGAGCGACTCCCGCACCTCGACGCTCACCCCTGGACGATCACCCCCTTACCCGCACGCGCATGAGCGGCGGCCCCGCGGCGCGCACGCGGAGCGCGCATCGGTGCGTTGCTGGTCGGCGCACGACGATTGCTGGTCAGCCCATGGTGGCGGTTGGATCGGCGCGCCGTCGGGGCTCGCTGTCGAGGTCGCCGACGCCGTCGGGGCCCGTCGGGACTTCCCGCCGCTTGGGCCTGCTGCGATCGCTGAGCAGCGCTCTCCTCGGCGACTGCCCGCGCAGAGACGACACGGGATCGCGAGTGTGTGCGACTCGATCGCGCCTCCAGCCTCCTTTGACCTTTGCCCGCCGGCAGCACTCTCAGCCTGGGACGAAAGGAGACCACTCGATGCGCGCGCCCACGAAGGCTTCTCCGAAGGGACAAGACCTCTCACCCGCGATGCAGCCAACCCGCCTGGCCGGCCGGTCGCAGCTTCACCGATCGAGCGCCCTGGCACGTGCCGCAGCAACGCTCGCGCTCGTCGCGCAGGCCCTCGGCGCAGACCCGAGCAGCGCGGCACCAGCGGAAGCCCATCCAGCGCACCGAGAGCCCTCGGCCGTCGCCACCAGCAGCCCTGCCGCGTCGCCCAGCGGGCTCGAGCACCTCGCCACGATCTCGCTGCTCGACGTGTTGCAGCGCCCGATCGAGCGCAACGTGCTGAAGCTCTTCCGAGCCGCAGCGGACCCGGTGCGCAACCGCGTCTACGTGTCGGGCATCATGACGCCGGACATCGCGATCCTCGACGGTGCGACCGAGCAGTGGATCGGCACCCTCGAGAGCGGCATCGCCGGCATCGCCCACAAGTACCTGTACACCGATCCGGCGAGCCGCATGCTCTACGTCCACGACGGCTCCAACGGCACCCTGCGCGCGATCTCCCTCGAGACCGGGACCACGGGCGCCAGCGTCGCGGCACCTCGCCAGATCGGCGACCTGATGATCGACGCCGCGCGCGGGCTGATCTACGTGGTCGCCGCGCAGGCGCCGAGCTTTCGCGCGCTCGACGCACGCACCCTGGCAACGGTCTACGAGAGCGAGGCGCTCGGCCCCGGGGCGAGCCGCCTTGCCTTGTCCGCAGATGGCCTCTCGCTCTACGTGCTCGACGGCATGGCGCGGGGCCCCGCCGGCCGCCTGCTTCGCTTCGACCCCGACGCGCGTCGGGTCGTCGAGACGATCGAGCTCGCGCTGCCCTCCGGCGAGCGGCCCGGCGAGCTCGACTACGATCCGACCACGAGCCGCCTGTTCGTCGCGACGAGCAGCGAGGTCCGTGCGTTCGGCACCGACGGGCGCCTGCTGGGTGGCTTCGGCCTGGTGCCCGGCATGGACTTGCAGGACGTCGTCTACGACGGCGCCAACGACCGAGTGCTCACCCTTCTGGTGGCTCGGCCGAGCGACGGCCAGGTGGCCGGCCTGGGCGGCCGGCTTGTCGCGTACGATGCGACCACCGGCCAGCCGACCGCCGATCTGCGCTTCGGTGCCAAGCCCCACTCGCTGTGCCCGAACCCGGCGACGGGCCGGGTCTACGTACCCAACGGCGACACCTCGGTGGTGTGGAGCATCTCGCCGTCGGCGGACTCCTTCCACCCGCTGCGCCTGGGCGACAGCATCGAGCAGCTGGTCCTCGATCCGAGCGGCGACCGCCTGTTCATGAACAGCCGCTTGGGCGGCAGCTACCTGCTCTCCTACGACATCGCCGCGGGCCACATCGAACCGTTCACGGCAGGCCTGTGGCCGATCCCGATGCGCGCCCTGGGCACGCAGCAGGGCCTGCTCGTGCTGAACGCCTGGGACTCGACGATCTCCCTCTTCGACACCTCGGCGACCCCGGCTCCGGCCGAGCTCGGCGTGGCCTCGCTGGGCCTGCCACGCGGCTCGACCGACCGGCTGCCCGACCTCGCCGTCGATGCGCGTCGCTCGCTCGCCTTTGCCGCCTATCCGGAGCTCGGCAAGGTGGCGATCGTCGACATCGACGCCCTCGTGCCGATGGACGCCATCACCCTGGAGAGCTTCCCGGTCGGCGACTCGCCGGGCGGCGGCCCGGGTCAGCTCCAGGTGATCGCCGCGGAGGAGCCCGGCCGCCTGCACGTCTACTCGCCGCTCACCCGACGCCTGTCGACCTACGACGTGCGCAATGTGGCGAGCGGCGTGCCGCGCGTCGGTGACCGCGAGGTCGCGCCCGTGGCGCCCGACGGCCAGCTCGGCATCCTGTTCCTCGACGCAGCGCTCGGCCGGCTATTCGTCGGCGACCTCGAGCTCGACGCGGCCACCGGCGCACCGACCGGGAGGACGCTCGCCAGCGGGCAGCGCCTGTTCGCCCTCGACGAGAGCCGGTCCGCCTACTGGGCGAGCGCTGTGGAGTCCGGCGCGGAGGAGACCACCGACGCCGTCTACGTGCTCGACCGTGGCTCCCTCGCCCTGATCGCGACCTTCCCGCTGGACGCGATCTCCGGCACGACACCGGAGCACGCGCTGGACCCCGAACGTGGCCGGCTCTACGTGAGCCACATGGAGGCCGCCGCCCTCGACGTCTACGCGGTGCACTGAGCCGTCGCTCGGCACCACCGGGTAACGATGCAACCGCAACGGCGCGGGCGCGAGGGGCGCGGCCGCAACGCCTCGGGGCGGCAAGCTCGACCCTCCCCGCGCGCCACGCTAACACCCCCACATGGCGGACCTGCACGGCAAGACGGCGCTGATCACCGGCGGCAACACGGGGATCGGCAAGCAGACGGCGATCGCCCTGGCGCGCGCCGGCGCGCACGTGGTGTTCACCTCGCGCGACGCGGAGCGCGGGCGGATCGCCCTGGCCGAGATCTGCGCGGCCGCAGGATCCGCCGCCGTCGAGGTCCTGCCGCTCGACCTGGCAAGCCTGGCCTCGGTCCGCGCGGCCGCCGCCGCGTACCGCGAGCGTCAGCCGCGGCTCGACGTGCTGGTGAACAACGCCGGTGTGGCGATCTTCGGTCGTCGCCGCGAGACGGCCGACGGCTTCGAGCGGATGTTCGGCGTCAATCACCTGGGGCACTTCCTGCTCACCAGCTTGCTGCTCGACATGCTGCTCGCGAGCGCGCCGTCGCGTGTGGTCGACGTCTCGTCGGATGCCTATCTCTTCGCCTCTGCTGGGCTCGACTGGGACGACCTGCAGCACGAGCGCAGCTACACCGGGCTCGAGGTCTACGGCCACTCGAAGCTGTGCAACCTCTACTTCACCTTCGAGCTGGCGCGGCGCCTGGAGGGCCGCGACGTCACGGCGAACGCCGTGCACCCCGGCCTGGTCGCAACCGAGCTCGGCTACCCGCGCCCCGAGGATCGCCGCGCGGCCGCGCCCAAGAGCGGCAGCAGCGGGGCAAGCGGCCTCGATCTCTCCGCCCTGCCGCCGCCGATCTCGCCCGAGGAGGGCGCACGCACCTCGGTCTACGTCGCCTCGGCTCCCGATCTCGCCGCGGTCACCGGACGCTACTTCGTCGAGTGCGCTGCCGTCGAGCCGACCCCGATCGCCGCCGATGCCGAAGCCGCGCGCCGCCTCTGGCGGATCAGCGAGGAGCTGCTGGCACGCGCCGGGGACACCTCGCCTTCGACTTCCTCGCAGGGCCGACAGCGGGGCTGAGCTGGCCAGGCGATTCGCCGAGAGCCGTGCACTCGGGCCATCCCATTTCCGGGCCACGCGACCGTGGCGACGCCCATGCGCCATGCCGGGGCGCGGTCAGCCGTCCCAGGGGTACTCGTCGTACGGGAATTCGGCGCAGCCCGCTTGGCCCGCCCGCGGGTAATCGCTCTTGGCCAGGGCGTGCGACCACTGCGCCAGGTCGTGGTAGACGCGGCAGCGATCGCGCTGCGTGGCGAGCTCGGGGTCGGAGTCGACGCTGGCGAGCACCCCGGCGCGCGTCTCGGCGACCGGCGCCATGCGGATCCCGCCGCCCGTCGCCGTGTCGAGCAGCAGGGTGCCGCTCGAGCCTGCGCCTGCCGAGCTCCGGGGCTGCCACTCGGGCAGATCGCCGCCGCGGCCGCGCCCGGGCACGCCGCTGCGTGCGAACTCGGCCCAGTAGGACATCATCGCCTCGGAGAGTGCCTCGCGGTCGGGTGCGTTATCCTCGGTGAAGATCACGTTGCCCTCGCGGCCCAGATCGAAGTGCCCGAAGACGAAGGGAATCTCGAAGCCATGCGCGGCGCCGAGCATCGCGGCCAGGTCGGCGCCCAGCACGTGCGGCTCCTCGTCCCAGTCGAAGCGGTAGACATACACCGGCTCGTCCTGTGACGCACCCAAGCGGCCCGCCGGCTCGTCGGCGCCTGTGGCCTTCCACATGCGCGACAGGGCTCGGGCGCTGGCCAGGGTGCGGGGCTGGTCGACGAAGCGCGGCAAGACCCACAGGCGGCGGCGCACGTGGGCGGGATCGGCGAACAGAAAGAGCTTGTTCTCGTCGCGATTCGTGCCGAGCACGACGGGGACGTGCGCGTGGCCGTCGGAGCGTCCGAGCGCCTCGAGGGCGTCGCCCGCGGGCAGCACCGCTCCGTCGGCGAAGGCCCGCGGCATGTCGATCATCCCGGTTGCGCGCGAGGGCTCGTAGGCACCGAGGATCTCGGTGGTGCTCTTGCTGCGCAGGTAGGCCGCGACCTCGGCGTCGCTCATCGCGGCCAGCCGAGCCTCGGCCGCGGCGCGATCGCTGGCCTGGCCGTCGCGCTGCAGCAGGCGGAGCACGATCTCTCCCGAGCTCTGCACGTGGCCGGGCGGTGTCGCGTCGCGCAGGCGTTCGGCCTCCTCGGGCGTGCTGGTCCACGTTCCGCCGCTCTGCGCGATCGCGCGCTGGAAGAGCCCGCGCGCCTGTGGCGCGAGCAGCAGCGTGAAGACGTTCTGCCCTCCGGCCGACTCGCCGAATACCGTGACGTTGCCCGGGTCTCCGCCGAACGACGCGGCGTTGTCGCGCACCCACTCGAGCGCGCGCGCCAGATCGAGGGTGGCGAAGTTGCCCGAGCGCTCGGCGTCGCTCGTCGCCCCGGCGCGCAGCGCCGAGTGGCGCAGCCAGCCGAACGGGCCCAGGCGGTACTGCGGCGCCACGACGATCACCCCGTGCTTCGCCGCGAGGTGGCCGCCATCGTAGAAGGCCGTCTGGCCGATGGTGTTGCCGCCGCCGTGGATCCATACCATGACGGGCAGGCGGGCAGCGTCGCGCGGAACGTCGCCCGGGGAGAAGCGCGGCGCCCAGACGGCGAGCGTCAAGCAATCCTCCTGGCCGACCGGCGTGCCCGTCGGGGCGTCCGGAACGCCGCCGAAAGGGCTTGCGAACTGCGCGCAGGGCGCACCGGGAGCCAGTGCCGGTCGCACGCCCTCCCAGCGTGCCGGAGGCTCGGGAGCCCGCCAGCGCCGCTCGCCCACCGGCGGTGCGGCGTAGGGCACACCGAGCCAGGCGTGCGCGCCGTAGCGGCCCTCGCCGCCCACCACGTCGCCGCTGGCGGTCGATCGCCGCGTCGCCGGGTCTGCTGCGGCGACGGTGAACGGCGCGCGCGCCCGCGAGCAGCCCAGGGCGACGAGCAGCGCCGCCGCCAGAGCGAGAGAGCTTCGCCCTCGGCTCTTCGCAGGCGGCAACCGCCGTCGTCCAGGGAAGCGTGAAACCGGGGCCCGCGACTCGCACCCGGCGTTCCGACTCGCCTCGTCCGACATATCTAGGCCCCAAACGAATGTCGTTCTCACGGCCCCCGGAGTGCCAGTGCTCACGACGAGGCGCTCGCGGCGCCGCGGCGCACCTGCGCATCGACGCGGCGGTCGATCGCGTTGATCACGCCCAGCATCCCGCGCACCAGGAGCCAGCGCACGGGCTCGGGCGGCAGGGGCACGGCGAAGCGCGCGAGCTTCTCGACGTTGGGATTCGGCCGGCGCAGCAGAACGTCGGCCAAGATGGGGCCCATGAACGTCGCCGCGGCGACGCCGTGGCCGTTGTAGCCGAGCGCGTAGTGGATGTTGCCATGACGGCCGGTCGCGCCGAGCGCCGGCAGGAAGTTCAGCGTCATCGCGATCCAGCCGCCCCAGGTGTGCGCGATGGGCACACTGGCCAGCGTCGGGAAGCGCTCGCGAAACGCCCTGGCATTCTCGGCGATCGTCCACTGCGTGCTGCCACCGGCGAGCTTGCTGGCGTACGGGTAGCGGACGCCTTTCGAGCCGCCGACGATCGTGCCGCGCGCCGTGAGCCGGTAGCTCTCGAGGCTCTCGTGCGCCGTGTAGATGCCCTCGCGCCCGGGCCAGCCGAGCACGGCGCGCTGCTCGGCGTCGAGCGGTGCACTCTCGAAGAGCGTGTCGTGCAGCGGGTAGATGGTCGTCCGCAGGCGACCCAGCTCGACCGTGTAGGCGTTCGTCGCCAGCACGACCGCATCCGCCGTGACGCTGCCGCTCGGCGTGCGCGCGCGCGGCCGCGGCCCCTCGACGATCTCCTGCACCGGCGTCTGCTCGTGCAGCCGGACACTCGCTTCGAGCGCCGCGCGGCGCAGCCCGGCCGCGTACTTTCCCGGGTCGAGCGTGCCGCCGCGCTCCTCCCAGGCTCCGGCGAGGAACGCCGGCGGGAGCTGACGGCGGCGCATCTCCGCACGATCGAGGAAGTGCAGGTGCGCCCCGACTTGCGCGGCGACGTCCGCGGCCTTGCGCAACCGGCTCTCCTGCTTCGGGTGCACCGCAGCCATGACGTTGCCGCACGGCTGGTAGTCGCAGTCGATGCCGTGCTCGCGGATCGTCGCCTCGACGCTCGCAACCGAAGCCTCGGCGAGCTCCACGAGCCGCGCCGTTCGCGCAGGGCCGAAGAGCATGAGCAGCGTCGGCAGATCCTTGCCGATGGTCGGCGTCAGATGCCCAGCGTTGCGGCCGCTCGAGCCGAACCCGGCGAAGTCTCGCTCGAGCACGACGACGTCGACCCCGGCGCGACGCAGCGCCAGGGCCGTCGAGAGCCCCGTGTAGCCGCCGCCGACCACGGCCACGTCGGCCGCGACTTCGCCCTCGAGCGGCGGCTGCAGGTCCGCCGGCGGGGCGATCCACGGGCTGATCTCCAGGCGCTCGGGCGGGCGCTCCGGCGCCGCTCGAACTTCTTTCATCGGCCCGCTGACGGCGGCCCCGCCACGGCACCCGCCCGCCGCTCTCGGCCCTCGAAGGATGCGTGGAGGAAGTACTTGCGCGCCACCAGGAGCCCGACGAACGCCATGACGCTCAACAGGATGTCCATGGCGGTGACATCGGGCTTCAAGATCTTGCGCGCGACCACGAAGGCGAGCAGCTCGAGGATGGCCCCCAGGTCGTGCGTGAGCAGCGTGCGCGCGAGCTCGATGCCGATGACCAGCATGAGCACGCGGTAGGTCATCTCGTAGAAGGCCTCCGTGCTGGCCCAATCCCGGGTCGCCAGTGCCCCCGTGCTGGTGATGGCGAAGCCGACGACGCTCACGAGAATCGCCAGGGCGAGCAGCCGCTCGAGCCCCGAGGCGGAGGCTTTGGCCCAGCGCAGGAATCGTTCGCTCATGCAGCCACCCAATCGTTCGGACACCGTGCTCGACCGCCGCTCGTCACCCACCCGTCGCGACGCTGCGCCGCGCCGGGTGGGCGGGCGCGCGTGGACCCTACCACGAGTCGGATCGAGCGCAGCACTCGCGACGGTGGCGGCCGGCGTGGCTTCTGTCAACGAGGTCGCCCGGCGGTACGAGACTCGCGCACCTGGCCGGCACCGGCCGAGTGCCGTCGGACGCCGCTGGGTCCGCGGGTCGTACTCCTGGGCGCCTCAGCGGCGCTCGGCGACCACCACCTCGCTGCACACCCCGAAGGGCTCGACTTTGGCCTGGTGGAGCACCCGCCAATGCTCCGTAGAAACCCAGTCGCGCAGCTCGATCGGCCGACAGCCGCCTACGATCGCCGGACCGAGCGCGTGCAGCGACGCCCAGATGCGCGATACCAGCCGCGCGAGCGCGCCCGTGCCCGTCGACAGGCCCGCCAGGCAGAGCAGGCCGCAGGGCACCAGCACCCGGCGCGCCTCGCCGACCACCGCGACGATGTCGTCCTCGGCGAGCAAGTCGAGCACATAGGTCGAGACGAAGCGGTCGCAGGAGGCATCGGCCTCGGGCAACGGCAGCGAGCCGTCCGTGAGGGTCACCTGCGCCCGGGGGCCAAAGTGCAAGAGGCGCTCGCGCGCCAGGGCCACCATGACGGGGCTCAGATCGTACCCGCGGTATTGCGCCGTGGACGGGAGCTGCCGGGAGAGCACGTCCAGCGCCAGACGCCCCGTTCCGCAGCCGAGCTCCACCACCCGCTGCGCCGTGTCGAGCCGTGCGTGGCGGACGAGCTCGGCAGTGGCGGGATCCTCGTAGAACGCCTGGCTCTCGAGAAACGCTCCGAGACGATCGTAGACTCGCCGGGCCTGCTCGCGGGACAACGTCGTCGGCATGTCGTGCGCTCCCACCCTTGCGCCGCCCTCCGGCTACGCCAGAGGGCGTCTTGGCCCCGTCGTGTCGTGCCACCGCCCGTACCAGCGTGCCGCTGGGCTCGAGGGACGTCCCCACGGCGGGCGATGGCGCGGCCACCCGCCGGACACCGCCGGCCACGCTACGCCAGGCCGAACGCCTGGGCCAGCTCGGGCGCGCAGGCCGCCAGGCGCTCGCTGCGGCGCGCATCGAGGGCCACCGTTACGCGCCTGAACTCGGCGACGCGATGCTCGCGGTCGTGCAGCGGCGCGTGCAGCAGCGCGATCACCGCGTCGACGTGCTGCGGCGCCTCGGGACAGCGCTCTGCCCACGTCGCCGCGTACCGCTCCTTCACGGCCACCAGGCGTCGCTCCGCCTCGCGGCGCAGCTCCTCGGGTAGGATCCGGACGTCGAAGAAGCCGGGCTCGCTCAAGGGGTTCACCACGACGAAGGGCTCGAGCGCGCTGAAGCCCGGCTGGGCCACGTAGTCGAAGAGCCGGTCGAGGTAGAGCACGTTGTACGCCTGGACGGTGCAGTGCAGGCGCAGGCTGGAGAGGCGCAGGCGACCGGCACGCTCGTCGAGCATCGCGAGATTGCCGTGGATCTGCTCCCAGGACGACGGGTGGCGGATGTACTCGTTCAGCGACCCGTAGCCGTCGACGCTGCAGGCGAGCCCGACCCCGTCGAAGTGCGGCCACAGCTCGAGCACGCGCGGCGGGATGCGCACGACGTTGGTGTTGTACGAGAGCGTGATGTGCCGCGAGTCGCCCGACTCGACGCAGCGCTGGAGCAGATCGGCCATCGCCGGGAGGATCAGCGGCTCGCCGCCCGCGAAGTGGATGCGCCGCACGGTTGCGAGCTGGGAGACGAGCGAGTCCCAGAGGCGTGGATCCTTGTGCCAGGTGATGCCGGTGTAGGCGGCGATCTCGGCTTGGGTCAGCTCGCGGCCGGCGATCGCCGGATAGTCGGGGAGGATCCGCGTCGAGCTGATCGGGTGGCACATGCGGCACTTCAGGTTGCAGGTGTTGCCCAGGCGCAGATCGACGAAGTCGAGCTGCGGCGGCGAGCTGCCGTCGGGCGAGGTGCGCCCGAGGAGATCGAGAAAGAGCGTCGCATTGGGGTGGGTCTCGAGCAGGCGGCGGCTCGGCAGGCCCAGCTCCTCTGCCTGCCGGCACCGGGCGCACATCGCCGGCCACTGCCCGGCCATCATCTGGCGCTTGACGCGGCGCATGTACTCCGAGTTGGTCACCTCGCCGGGCTCGGGCAGCTCGGCCGCCCGCAGAGGACTGCCGTCGTCGCGGACGATGACCGGGTTCGGGTCCTCGCCCTGGTCCGTCAAGCAGCAGACGTGCAGCGTGCCGTCCATGTGCACGTAGCGGTGCAGCCAGGGAAGCGGGCAGAGGGTCGGGTGGCGCCGCAGATCCTCCTCGCTCGCGGGCAGCTCAGGCGGGGGGCTCGACCGGGCGGAGGAGGGGGCCGGGCAAGGGGCCGCAGCCCGCGTGGGCCGCGCGGCCCTGCCCGCGAGCCGCGCGAGCCGCACGAGCCAGCGACCGACGCGCGAGCCCCAGCTAGACCCGCTGGCGGCACCCATGGACGGATCATGCCTCTCGACCGCGCGCGGCGTCAATCGTGTCGTGAGCCAACGGTCGTCTGGCGCGAAGCGGGTTTCGCCGCACTCACCTCGAAGACCCGCCTCCGACGCGATCCCGGCGACCACCGCGACCTCGATCGGCGCATCTCCCGCGACCACGGGATAGCTCGCGTTCCGGCCGCGCAGCGCCACCTTCACCTGCCCAGCAGCCACGCTGCTGCCGAGCCGACCGTCAGACCCTCGGTCCGATGGCCGTTCGGCGCGCTCGGCGATCGGGAACGCGCGGCCGGCCAGCGGGACCGGGCAGGCGACGTCAATCGCGGCGCGAGTCGAGCGGTGGCGTCGAGGCGCGCAGCTCTTCGAGCCCGGACAGCCGCAGCGTACCCGACGCGATCGCCTGGAGCGTCTCGACGAGCAGCGCATGCTCTCGCTCGAGGACGCGAGCGGCAAGCATTGCGACCGTGTCGCCCGGCTCCACCGGCACGCGGCGCTGGGCGACGATCTGGCCGTGGTCGTACTCCTCGTCGACGAGGTGCAGGGTCACGCCCGTCTCGGCCTCGCCCGCCGCCAGGACGGCCTCGTGGACTCGCGTGCCGTACATGCCCTTGCCGCCGTACTTGGGCAGCAACGCCGGATGCGTGTTCAGGATCCGGCCGCGGTAGGCGGCCGTGGTTCGCGGTCCGAGCAGCTTCATGTACCCGAGGAGCAGCACCAGCTCCACGCCGTGATCGTGCAACGCCTCCAGGATGGCAGCATCCCGCACGCCATCGTCGGCGAACGCGGCGCCACCGATGCAGCAGGTGGGAACGCCCGCTCCCTCGGCGAAGCGCAGCACCTCGGAGCTCGCGTTGTTGCTGATGACCACACCGGGCCGGGCCGCGAGCCGGCCACCCTGGCACGCCTCGATCACGACTCGGACGTTGCTGCCGCGATGCGATGCCAGCATGCCCAGGGTCAGCATGTCCGTCTCCGCCTCCAGCATCGCACCCGCGAAGCGTCCCCGGCAAGGTGCGACGGGGCCCGAAGCACCTCCAGCTCGCAGCCGCGCGCCACGGCGAGCATCCCCCCGTCCTCCCGTCCGGCCGCTACCTCGCGCCCCCCCTCGCGGAGAGAAGCTCGGCCGCCGACGACGACGATCGCGTCGTACTCGGGAGGCGCGCTCACCGGGGCCTTGCGTTCCAGCGCAGCTGCCGCTCCTGCGCGGCGAGATAGAGCCCCATGGCGAAGCCGAAGCTGGTGAACAGGCTCATCACGAAGTAGATCCAGGCGTGGCGGAGGCCCCGCCTCGGCCCGTCGATGATCGTCCAGAGCGGGAAGAGGATCGCGTTGGTGATGATCAGGTCCTGCGCCCCCGAGCCGCCCGCCGGTGTGTCGAAGAGCTGCTTCGTGAAGTGCATCCAGCTGGCTTCCGCCGGATACGCGAACACGTACTTCTGGTTGAAGTACCAGCCGAGGCACACCGACACGACCGCGAGCGCGTAGTAGAGCCCTTCGAGGAAGGTCGTCCGTGACCCGCCCCAGTCGTGCCGGTAGAGGTGCGCGTTCGCGACGAGAAACACGACGATCGTGACGACGCCCAGGGCCGCATGAACGAGCAGGGATGTCATGGCGGCGATGGAATCACGACCCGCGGGCGCCGTCGAGAGGCGTGGCCATGCGCCGCGCACCGCCGAAGCCGGCCGAGGCTGCGCATCGCCGGCGGCGGCCGCCGGCACGCTCCGCCCCCGGGCCGTCGGCTCGAGCTGGAGCGCATCCCTCAATGCCAGGGTTCGACCTCCTCGCCGCTGCCCTGATCCTGGTCGGCGTCCCGCCTGAGTGGGGCCACGACTTCCTCCGATGCGCGCCCGCCGATGCCCTGCACCACCTGCCGGCGCGAGCCAGAGAGGGACGCTCGCGAGCCAGCCGACGACGGCGCCGAGCGCCGGATCCTAGCGAGGAGTCATGAACCATGATCGCGCGGCGCGCCAAGCCGCTCCTGTCCCGGCCCTTTCCACTGGGGCCTGCTCCGGGCTGTCTTCCTCACGCGCGGCACCCCGGCCATAGTCGTCGCGAGCCCGAGAGCCGTCGCGCCTCGGGCGCTCGGCGGTTCGCAGACCATGGGCTCGGGGCCGTCGCCTCACTCGGCGCGATCCGCCGGGTGGCTCACGCGATCCAGGTCGGTAGCGGCCCGGGGTCGAATGGCCTCACCTCCTCCGCGGGCCGCTTGACGGGCGTGTCGGGCGGCCGGCTGCGAGCCCACGGCTTGCGATGCGCGGAGCGAATGCTCCGGCTCGTCGTCGATACGCTCGGTATTCGTCTCCGTACCGGGAGAGCATCATCTTCTCTTCCTCGCGGATGTTGAGGATGTAGGCGGGGATGACGTACACGAACGTCAGGACCAGAATGGCCTTACTGGTATACGCTGCGGCGAGTCCGAACCAGATCAAGAACGCTCCCGCGTAGATCGGGTGCCGGACGGTGCCGTAGGCGCCCTTCGTGACGAGCGGCTGGCCTTCCAGCAGGTAGTGGCCCGTGCCGACGCTCGGCAGCGAGACCCAGCTCCAGACGGTCAACGCAACCCCACCGAGCGCCAGGCCTCCACCGAGAAGCGCGAACGCCGCCCGCCACGAAGAGTAGGGCGGCGCGGCCCCGCCGCCATAGAACGACCACAAGGCGGCGATCGCGGGCAGAACGACCTCTGGAGCGACGATCCACGTGGGGAGATCCCACCTGATGTCGACCGAGCGCCTCGGTCGAGCCAGCGTCCGCAGAAAGCCGGCGAGGACCCAGATCGTGCGGGCCACGGCGGCACCGGTCGCGACCACGATTGCCGAGTAGACGGAGCTCTCCATCGTCTCCCCCTTGCTGCCGGTAGTCGATCGGGATGCCGCCCAGCTCGGTGACCGTGGAAGCCCCTCTCTCCGAGCACGCGCCGTACATCTCCAGCCCGGCGAGGCGCCCGAGCTGCAAGAGGGCCGTGCCCACCCCGCCCGCCGCGCCGTGGATGAGGACGCGCCGGCCTCGCCGGAGCCGAGCGGAGCGATGCAGCATCTGGTACGCTGTGATGTAGTTCAGCACCAGGCTCACGGCCTCGGCGGCGTCCAGCCCGGGAGGCACCGGTACCAGCTCGCTCTGCGGCAGGCAGACCTGCTCGGCGTACGCGCCGCTGATCGGGAGCGCGGCGACCACCTGGCCCGGCTCCAGCCCCGAGACGCGCTCGCCGAGCCGGTCCACGACGCCGACCAGGTCCCAACCCGGCGTGAAGGGCAGGGCGGGTGTCTCGGGATGGATGCCCTCGCGCATCATGAGATCGGGCAAGCACACGCCCGCGGCGAGCACTCGCACCCGCACTTCACCCGCCTTCGGCTCGGGACACTCCTCCTCTAGAACTCGAAGTGCCTCGGGCCCGCCGTACTGGGCGACGATGATGCGCGTGTGCTTCACCGAGCCCCCTCCTCGCTCCCAGCGCGCTCGGGCTTCGTGCCGTGCAACGCCCGGATTCGGCCGCCAGGCGCCGGCACGGCGAGCGCCTCGGCAGGCTCGAAGCTCAGGATGGGCCGGGCGAGGGCTGCGGCGGCCTGGGCTCGATGATCTTCTGCCAAGAGGCCGCCCTCGGATCAAGCTGGACGCGTGCGAATCCAGACGATCATATTTTGGCTGCTTCTCGATGCCCAGCGGCTCGGCGTCGTGGTGGCCATGCACGAGATGGCCGAACCGATCGCAAGACACCCCGAGCCCACGCGGGAGACGGCTCGTGCTCGCGCCGGCAGTCCCCTAAACCCCAGTTCAGAGCCAGCCCGACGGCGCCATCGACTCCCGCCAACGCCCACTCGAGCGGCCGGCGACATGAAGACGAACACCTGGGACACGGGGATCGTGATCCGCGCCGCGTCGCTGCTCTGCGCCGCCGAGCCGATCTGCACGGCGGCCCTCTCGAGCACCATCTCCGACCTCGCGGTCGAGGGCGGCTCGTTGCCGCGCGACGTGCGGGAGAGCCTCGCCGGTCGAATGCCACCAGGCTACGAGGACTGTGCGACGGAGGGCATCGACTCGCTCGACGACATTCGCGAATCGCTCGCCGCGGGCAATCCGGTGATGTTCCTGGAGAGCTCCGCGAAGGGCAACCTCCACTGGGCGGTGATCACCGGGCTCGAGCGCAAGAACGGCGGCACCCTGGTGCGGGTCGCCAACTCGCATGACCGCTACTGGTCCACCTTCCGCGACGACTGGAGCCTCAACAAGGTGGCCAATGGAGCCGCCACCGGCGCCTGTCCCGAGGGCTCCGAAGAAGACGCCGGGCTCTGCTACGAGCGCTGCAAGCCCGGCTACGAGGGCGTAGGGCCGGTGTGCTGGGAGCAGTGTGCGTCCGGCTACACGGACGACGGCGCCACCTGCCGCCGCAACGGCGACATCATCGAGTCCCAGAGGGATTGCCCCTGGTACGACACCTGCGGCCTCTGGCACGACTGCTCTTGGTGCCCGGATGGCTACGCCAACGACGGCTGCTTCTGCCGCAGAGATCCCGACATCTTCTGGAAGAGCAGCTACGGACGGGGCGCCGGGTCGACCCTGAGCTGTGCGTCGAATCAGGACTCCGACGCCGGACTCTGCTACCCGAAGTGCAGCTCGGAGTATCGTGGGGTCGGCCCGATCTGCTGGGAAACCTGCCCGGCGGGCTACACCGACGACGGCGCCACCTGCCGGTACGACAGCGGCGTCGACATCTCGTGGAAGAAGTCGTACGGGCGGGGGGTGGGAACGCCCACGAGCGACAGCATCCAGGGTATCTTGGGCAACGACGACCTCGGCCTGGTTCCCTTCGTTGCAGTTCGCTGGTGCGGCTCGCCTCAGTGAGAACGGCCGCGAAGGAGAAGCCAACGCCCGCATGAGACACGCGACGAAGCCCTGGTGAGAACCCCGCGGGGTCGGTCGGGCCAGCCTGATCGACCCCGCGGGCCGTCGCACCCCCGCCACCTGCCCATTGCACCCTCACGAGCGCTCACGAGCACGCCCCGCCCGCGCAGCCCCCTCGCCGCCGCCGCTTCTGGGGCTGGGGCTTCGAGGGAGCCGGCCCCGGCCAGGGGCGCCAAGGAGCGATCACCGCGCTCCTCGCCGCGCGCTTCGCGATCGACGTGCCGGCCGCGCAAGCGCTGCCGCGCATCGACGACATCGCTCTGCCCGCCCCGCGCATCGCCCCCGCCCCGGCGCTCGCCGGCATCTGCACCTCGGACCCCGAGGAGCGCGCCGGACACGCCTCCGGCAAGTCCTTCCGCGACGTCGTCCGTGCGCTGCGCCGCGAGTACCCGAACCCGCCCGATCTCGTCGCCTACCCGCGCGACGAGGCCGAGGTGGCGGCGCTGCTCGACTGGTGCGGCGATGCCGGCGTGGTCGCGATTCGGCGAGGCTCAGGATGGCGAGCGCGAGCTTTCCTCGGACGCTTCTCGCCGGCTCCGACGCCGGATCGTGAATGCCGTCACCACCAACGACAGCGGGAACAGGGCGAGGCCGAGGCAGTCGGTGATTTGAACCCGCGGTTCGACAAGCCCGAGGGCAGGCGCATCCGGGCGGTAGTCCACCGTGACGTCGTTGCCAGGTGCCACACACCTGTCTCAGGGGACTCCTTCAGTCTTCGACCATCACTGATCTGGTGATGGTCGCCTGCTCACGCAAGACAGCCAGCTCCTTGTATTCGGCCGATTGAAAGCACCTGAGGAGTGCGTCGACGGAGGAGAACTCCATGACGATCAGTCGATCTGGAGCCCAGCCTCCAGCGACCGGCGTCACCTTGCTGCTACGTACGACGTAGCGGCCTTCGTACTTGGCGATGACTGGCGGAATGCGCGCCACGTAGTCCTCATACACGGCGGAATCCCTGACCGTGATCTCCACGAACATGAAAGCTGCCACGACATCGCCTCCTTGTGCGTGCGCGAACCATCGAGTCGATCCTTGCTAGTACATGCTCTCCATTGCGTGGGATAGTACAGGTCACCAGCGCAGACCGTTCTCGACATACGCGACTCGGCTGCGCGGGAGCCGCCGCTGGCCGCCGCCGAGGCATTCGAGCTCAGTGCCCTGACGCTATCACCTCCGGTACGCCTGAGCGTGGCCCCGTCCGCTGCGACGCCGTGTTGGACAGCGCGCCTGGGGGCTCGATACGCTGATTCCGCCATGCGTGGCCTATGGGTGCGAATCAGCTTGCGGACTCAGCAGCTGGAGGTTCTGCAAGGAGGGCGAGCGATCGCCTCCTACTCCGTATCCACCTCGGCGAAGGGTGCAGGCGAGCAGCTCGGCAGTGAGCAGACGCCCCGCGGAGCCCACGAGGTGAGAGAGCTGATCGGCGGCGGCGAGCCGCGCGGCGCGGTCTTCGTCGGGCGCCGCCCCACGGGCGAGATCTGGACGAGGGAATCGAGCGCGTCGAGCCCGGGCCGCGACTGGATTCTCTCACGCGTAGTCTGGCTATCGGGCTTGGAGACGGGAAGGAACGCCGGCGGCGACGTCGATACCTGCGATCGCTTCATCTACATCCACGGTGCGCCCGACGATGAGCCCGTCGGCGAGCCTCGGTCGCACGGCTGTATCCGCATGCGCAACGAGGACGTGGTCGAGCTCTTCGAGATGCTGGAGGTCGGCACGCTCGTTCGGATCGACGAGTGACCTCTTCGCGCCGCCCACCGGCTCGGCGTCGAGCCGCCGCAATCACCGCGCCTGCTCGCCACGCAGCTTGGCTCACCCGCGTCTTGGAGCGGCGCTCGCCGCCGACCACGGCGCCACCGCCGGCCCCACTCGCCCCCCTTGCAACCACCCCCGCCACCTGCCCATTGCACCCTCATGAGCACTCACGAGCACACCTCGCCCACCCAGCCTTCTCGCCGCCGCAGCTTCTGGGGCTGGGGCTTCGAGGGAGCCGGCCCCGGCCAAGAGCGCCAAGGAGCGATCACCGCACTCCTCGCCGCGCGCTTCGCGATCGACGTACCGGCCCCGCAAGCGCCGCCGCGCATCGACGACATCGCTCTGCCCGCCCCGCGCATCGCCCCCGCCGCGGCGCTCGCCGGCATCTGCACCTCGGACCCCGAGGAGCGCGCCGGACACGCCTACGGCAAGTCCTTCCGCGACGTCGTCCGTGCGCTGCGCCGCGAGTACCCGAACCCG
>CAZGUU010000051.1:0-3429 GCA_964529315.1 uncultured Enterobacteriaceae bacterium | reverse complement strand
AGGCCGAGGTGGCGGCGCTGCTCGACTGGTGCGGCGATGCCGGCGTGGTCGCGATCCCCTACGGCGGGGGCTCGAGCGTCGTCGGTGGGGTCGAGCCGCCGGCGGACGCTCGCGAGCGCTGGCGTGGGGTCGTGTCGATCGACCTCGTGCGGCTCGATCGCGTGCTCGAGGTCGATCGCACCTCGCGCGCGGCGCGCATCCAGGCGGGCGTGCTCGGGCCGGCGCTCGAGGACCAGCTTCGACCGCACGGGCTCACGCTGCGCCACTTCCCGCAATCGTTCGAGGTGAGCTCGCTGGGCGGCTGGATCGCCACGCGCTCGGGCGGGCACTTCGCCACGCTCTACACGCACATCGACGAATTCGTCGAGGCGCTGCGCGTGGTCGCGCCGAGCGGCGCCGTCGAGACGCGACGCCTGCCCGGCTCGGGCGCGGGCCCGGCGCCCGAGCGGCTGTTCATCGGCTCGGAGGGCATCCTGGGGATCATCACCGAGGCTTGGATGCGCCTGCAGGATCGGCCTCGCCTGCGCGCCTCGGCATCGGCCACCTTCGCCGACTTCCTCGCTGCCACCGAGGCCGTGCGCGCCATCGGCCAGTCGGGCCTCTATCCGAACAACTGCCGGCTGCTCGACGCAGGCGAGGCGCTCACCTCTGGCGCGGGCGACGGCACGCAGAGTGTGCTCGTGCTGGGCTTCGAGTCCGCCGACCACGACCCGGCAGCGTCGATGGCGCGTGCGATCGAGATCTGCCGCGACCACGGCGGCAACGTGCCCAAAGGCGCCGGCGCCACGCGCAGCGACTCGAGCGGCGGGCGCGAGGGCGCCGTCGGGGCCTGGCGCAGAGCGTTCCTCGAGGCGCCCTACCTGCGCGACCTGCTGGTGCGCCTGGGCATGGTGAGCGAAACCTTCGAGACGGCGATCACCTGGGAGCGCTTCCCGCGCTTCCACACGGAGGTCATGGCGGCGGCCCAGGACGCCGTGCGCCGGGTGTGCGGCGACGGCATGGTCACCTGCCGCTTCACGCACGTCTACCCCGACGGGCCGGCGCCCTACTACTCGGTGATCGCCCCGGGCCGGCGCGGCAGCCAGATCGAGCAATGGGCCGAGATCAAGGCGGCGGCCTCCGAGGCGCTGCTGCGCCTGGGCGGCACGATCACCCACCATCACTCGGTCGGCCGCGACCACCGTCCCTGGTACGACCGCGAGCGGCCCGAGGGCTTCGCGCGAGCGCTGGCCGCGGCCAAGGCCTCCCTGGACCCGCGCGGCATCCTGAACCCCGGCGTGCTGATCGGCTGAAGCTCGATGGCGGGCGCGCCGACGGCCATGGACAGCCCGCCGCATCGGGCTAGGATCGAACGACGTCGAGCCCACCGTCGCGCTCCGAGCACCGCGCTGGCACACCCAGAGCCTCGAGGGAATCTCGAGAGCATCCGCCTGCAGGTGCTCCAGCGACGCGACTCACGGGCCGCAGCAGGAGGATCTCCATCATGGTCGTCGTCACCAACCGCATCCCCGTGGCCCAGGGCCACGAGATCGATTTCGAGGATCGCTTCCGCCGCCGCGCCCACCTGGTCGATCGCGCACCCGGGTTCGTGCGCAACGAGGTGCACCGGCCGCGGCCGATGAAGCTCGACCACGCCAGCGGCTCGTGGGTGCCCAACCCGGACGAGCAGGGCTACTACGAGGTCAAGACCTGGTGGCTCAGCTTCGAGGACTTCGTCGCCTGGACGCGCAGCCCGGCCTTCGCCGAGGCGCACCGCGACCGGCCACCCGCGGGCATGTTCGCCGGACCCAACGTGCTAGAGGTGCACGAGGTGTTCCTCGCAACCGACCGCTCCGCATCCGCCGCGCAGACCGAGGCCCGCGCCGCCGGCTGAGGGCGGCGCCGACACCGACAGCAAGACCGCAAGCGACGACGCTCGCCACGCCGCCGCGACACGCACTTGCCGCGCGCGCGGCGAGCGCACGGAGGAAGAGGAGATGAAGCTCTACACCGGGCTCGGACCCAACCCGCGCGTCGTGCGCATGTTCCTGGCCGAGAAGGGCCTGGAGATCCCACAAACCCAGGTCGACCTGATGGCGGCCGAGAACCGCCGTCCGCCCTACACGGAGAAGAACCCGGCCGGGCAGCTCCCTTGCCTCGAGCTCGACGACGGCCGCTTCCTCGCCGAGATCACCGCCATCTGCGAGT
The DNA here is from genome assembly GCA_964529315.1 of uncultured Enterobacteriaceae bacterium. Lineage (GTDB taxonomy): Bacteria > Desulfobacterota > Binatia > UBA12015 > UBA12015 > CAZGUU01. Next base: position 1,242 of record CAZGUU010000051.1, on the reverse strand, counting down.
ACTTGGAGGAGAAGCAGCCGCAGCCGGCGCTGATCGGCACCACCGCCGAGGAGCGCGCGATCACCCGCATGTGGGCCCGTCGCATCGACCTGAACATCATCGAGCCGATGGCCAACGGCTTCCGCTACGCCGAGGGCCTGCCGCTGTTCAAGGACCGCATGCGCGTGATCCCGCAGGCGGCCGACGACTTGAAGGCCCTGGCGCGCGAGAAGCTCGCCTGGCTCGACGGCTTGATGAACGGCAACGCCTTCATCGTCGGATCGCGGTTCACGCTGGCCGACATCCTGCTCTTCGCCTTCCTCGACTTCGGCCGCACGGTCGGCCAGCCGATCGACCCCAAGCTCGCCTGGGTCTCGGGCTGGTTCGAGCGCGTCGCCGCGCGCCCGAGCGCCGTCGCCTCGAGCTGACCCGCGCGGGTCAGCCTCTGCGAGACGACCCTCACCGCCCGGCGCGTCGGGCGCCCGAATGCGCGACGCGAGCTTTGCCGGCGGAGCGCATCTCGACCGCCAGGCCGGCGATCAGGCGTCTCACGGTAGCCGCGTAGAGCTCGTCGAACCGCTCGAGCGCGAAGTGCGGCACGAAGCGCGCGGCCAGCGCCCTGGCCGGCCCCCTCAAGGACTCGAGCGCAGCCGCCATCTGCCGCGCGCGCGGCTCGGCCGACGCCGTGCGCCTCTCGACGGCCTCGACGCCGACGAAGCCCACCGCGACGCAGAGCAGGCTCTGCGCGGCCTGCGCCGCGGCCGGCTGCGCGAGTCCCGCCTCCGTCAGCAGGGACGCCGCAAGCGACGCCGCGCGCAGTAGCTGCGGCGACGTGTAGTGCTGGCGGAGGATCAGCTTGAGGATCTCCGGGTGAGCGCGCAGCTCCCGGCGCAGACTGTGCATCCACTCCTCGATCCGCTCCGTCCACGGGCCGCGCCGCTCGAACTGCACGACGAATCGCTCGAGCGCCGAGTCGGCCACGGCCTCGAGCAGGTCGTCCTTGCCGTGGACGTGCGAGTAGAGCGACATCGGTGCCGCGCCCAGCGCTTCGGCCACGGCCCGCAGGGTGAGGGCGTCGCAGCCCCGGCGGCGCACGATCTCGAGCCCCGCCCGGACGACCGCCTCGCGCGACAGCCGGGCAGGCCGCCCGGGCGGACGCGGCGGCCCCGGAGCTCCGGCTGCAGAGCCCATGCGGCTGCGCCCCGCGACGCCCGCCGCTCGGCTCGCCTCGACCTCGCCCCCTCGCCCTCCCTTCGCCGCGGC
>CAZGUU010000050.1:0-22657 GCA_964529315.1 uncultured Enterobacteriaceae bacterium | reverse complement strand
GATGCGGCCCTGGACGACTCGGCAAGAGCCGTCGGCGCAGCGCCTGCGGGGGGCGCGGCCGGGCCTCGCGAGGTCGCCGTGCCAGGTGCCCGGGGCGGCGCGGCGGTGCTCGCGCCCTCGGCGTCCGCCTCGACCCGGCCCGTCTCGGACGACGATCCGGATCTCCCATCTGGTGGCAGCGATGCGTCGATCGCCGGGAAGACGAAGGCCTCGGCTCCGTTCAGGCTCGCCAGGGTGGCGCCGACTCCGCCGGGAATCTGGTCACTCGCCAGGGCAACGACCGTCACGTCGCTGGATCCCGCGGGCGCGTCGGCAACGAAGATGCCGATGGCGTCCTTGGTTCCGAGTCCGGGGATGACGGCCGAGTCGAGGCTCTGCTGTGCGACGATCGTGCCGCGCACTGGATCCTGCTCGATCACGCGAAGGCCGCTCCAGTAGGCCTCTTCGGCGCGGATCCGGTCCACGGCCGCGAGGGAAGCGGCGTACACCTCGGCGGGCGGTCGATCGTAGCGTCGGGTGACGCCATTGGACCGGTGCGCCTTCACGGCGGTAGCGTCGACTGCCGAGCAGCCCGCTACCGAGGTGCCGGCGATGCCGAGCAGTAGCGCGGCCGAGAGAAGGGTCCTGGCGCTGGGCTTCATCCCTAGTGTGCCAGCGGTCGGAGGGTATCGAGCACCTCTTCGACGGTGCGCCAGCGCTCCAGGGCTCGCGCCGCCTCCGCCGGGCTCGTCCGGAAGCGCTTTTGCAGGCGCCGGATATCGCGCAGGTCCTCCGGGAACTGCATCAAGTGATTTGCCAGAGCCAGAGAGCCGCTACGTGCGTTCGACTCGAAGACCGTCATTCGCCCCTCCGGCGGGCACGTGCAAGCTGCACGTCACAGCGCAGCGCCATGGGCCCGCTCCTCGAGCTCGCGAGGCTTCGCACGGGGCTCGTGCTCCCTTCGTGCTCCGCATCACTCGCCTCGCTAGCTTCCTTACCAGTCTAGCGCCGGCTGGGCCGTCGTGAGTGAAGATCGTGTGAAGACTCCGTGAATTCGACGACGCGAAGGGGGGTGGTGCTGGAGACGCTCGCGGCTCGGCGCCCGAGCGGGTCGGCCCGGGCGACACTCCTCGGTCGAGACGCCCACCTCCGGCCTCATCCGGCGAACTCGGCCAGGAGGCGGCGGGCATAGGCTTCCATGGCGTACTCCCGCTCGACGTAAATCCGACCGTTGCGCCCCAGCCGAAAGCGCAGATCCGGCGAAGCCATCAGCCACCGCGTGGCGGCGATGAACTCGGCGGCATCGCGTACCCAGAGGCCGCCCGCCCCGCGCCGGCAATGCTCCACCATCACCTCGGACTCCGCCCGGACCAGGATCGGCGTCGCGCAGGCCATGGCCTCGAGCAGCACGATCCCCAGGCTCTCGAAGGGTGATGGGTGCACCAGGGCGAGCGCATCGCGCATCAGGCGGAGCTTCTCCGCGTCGTCGACCACGCCCCGTACCTCGAGACCCTCGATTCGTGGCAGAGGCATCGCCGCCTCGCCGATCAGGACGAGGCGCGGCGGGCTGCGCATCTCGCGACGCAGCGCCGCGTACCAGTCGATCAGATCGCCGACACCCTTGTTGGGATCGATGCGACCGGCGTAGAGGAGGTGCCCATGTGCGATGCGGCGGCTGGCGGTCGCAGCAGTCGTATCGCACGCCTCTCGTGGCGGCAGCTCGATCCCGTAGCCCAGGAGGCGCGCGGACGGCGGGTCGTGCGGATACAGGCGGCTCGCCAGCGCAACCTCGGCTTGCGTCGAGCAGAGCAGCTCGGCGCACCCGAGCCGGCGACCGAAGACCGGCAGGTAGGCCGGTGGCTCGTCGTGCAGCGTCGGCACCACCCGGGCACGACCGCGCGGTACGGCCGCCAGGCCGTCGTAAGTGGTCGGATAGAGGTAGGTGACGAACAGCACCCGATCGTGACGTGCCGCTCGAAGATGCTCGACGATCCCCGGTGCAATTGGCCCTTGACCGCGAATGAACTCCTCTTGCAGCGCATCGGGCCAGGCCCGCACGCGTGCCGCGAAGGCCGCCCGGGCCTGGCGTGGGAGGCGCCGGAAGCGGCTCGGCTCGAAGCCGTCGTGCAGCAGGCGACTCATGGCCGGCCACCCTGGCGCTCGGCCGCGAAGCACGGGAAAGCGCCGCACGATCACGCGACCGTCCGTGCTCAATCCGGTCGGGTAGTGGTTGCGCCACTCCTGGTAATCCAGGGCCGTCGTCGTGAGGACCTCGACGCGGTGGTCGCGGGCTAGGATGCCCGCCATGAGCGCGGCGTGCGTCTCGGCGCCGCCGAGGATCTCGGCACCGTAGCGCTGGACGACGACGGCGATCCGCACCGAGGTGGGCTCAGGCCGTCCCGGTCGCCGCGAGCGGCTCCACGGCCTCGACTACAGCGCGGCGCAGAGAGGTGAGCGAGAAGCGCGCGAGAGCGTTGCGCCGCTGGGCGGCAACCAGCTGCGCGCGCAGCGCACCGTCGGTGAGCACGCGACGCACCGCGACCGCGAGCAGGTCGTCGCTTGCGTCTCGCAGCACCAGCCCCGAGTCGCCGAGCGTCTCGGCGACTGCGGGCAGGTGCGTTGCGACCACCGGCACCCCGAGGATCGAGGCCTCGATCAACGGGACGCAGAACCCTTCGTGCTCCGAGCAGCAGAGGAACAGGTGGGCAGTCAGGTAGGCCGCTTTCAGCTCCGCATCGTTCAGCGTCCCGAGGAGCTCGACGCTCGTATCGATTCCCAGCCTGCGCCGGTCGCGATCGAGCACGTTCATCCAGCGCGACCAGCGCGGGTCCCGGTGGCCCACGAGGCGCAGGCGCAACGTCTCGCCGAACAGCTCGCGATAGGCAGCCGCGACACGAAGCATGCGGCGGTGCCCCTTGTTCGGCGCCAGGCGTCCGACGAAGAGCGCTGTCGGCGGTCCGCCGGTCCACCTGCGCAGCGCCGGCTCGTCGGGCGCCAGGTCGGCGAGCGCTTGCGCACCGTGCAGCGGCGCGACCACGGCCACCCGCGCCGGATCGGCGCCCAGAGCGACCAGCTCGGCCTGGTTGACCCGCGAGGCGGCCAGGAAGAGCGCCACGCTGCGGTCGCAGGCCAGCCGCTCGCGTTGCTGCGCGCCGACGATCGAAGCCCGGGTGAACTCTTCGCTCAGACCCGCGAAAAAGCCGGCCGGGGTGACGTTGTGGTCGCGCACCACGATGGGGCCACGCGCCCCTCGGAGCAGCTGGAGGCCCCGGTCCCAGCGGGTCGATTGGTGAAAGATGGCCACGGCACCGTCGCGTCCGAGGAAGCGCCGCGCGGCCTCGACGTCCTGCGCGCCCAGGGAGGGGTCGCTGGCTTCGGCGAACAGCCGCGCATCCCAACCTTCCGCGGCGAGCGCCTCGCGCATCGCCAGCGCGTCGTTGCCGGTCGCGTCGGCGCGAAACAGCGACGGCACCAGGATCGCCGCACGCCGTCCTCGTTGCGGCCTATGCCCAGGCCACCACGGCATAGTCTTGTGCCCCGTAGAGCAGCTCGTTCAGCCGTCGCACGTTGCGCGAGGCCGGATCGTCTCCGCCGGGGTCCTCGAGTCGGGCCGATTCGTCGACCTCTCCCGAGAAGACCAGCTCCGAGCGCGCGAACCCCGCCTGATCGGCGAGAAACCGCAGCGTCAAGGGGTGAAGGGGTTGGCGGTGCGTCGGATCGATGGTCCAGGCGTGTGCAAGGGTGAAGAGGCTCTGCACGTTGACCGTCTCGGCGATCAGGCAGCCTGCAGGCCGGAGCTTGCGCCGTGCCAGGGCCAGGAGCTCGACCAGCCTGGGCAAAGACAAGTGCTCGACGACCTGGAAGCAGACCACGCCGCCGAGCGAGGCATCGGCGACGCCCTCGAGTGCGTGTGTCAGGTCGTCGTGGTGGACGTCGAGCCGCGCGGCGCGAGCCAGCTCGACCAGCGCCGGGTTGCTCTCGACGCCCCAGGCGCCGACGCCTGCGGCGCGCAGCAGCTCGAGGAACTCGCCGCGCCCACAGCCGAGGTCGACCACGGGCCCCGACTCCGGGCTGGAGAAGTACGCGAGATAGCGGCGCTGCGCCTCCCGGACGCGGTCCCGCGGGCCGCGAAAGGCCTCCTCGAAGGCCGCGTAGTCGAACGCCTCGGCCATTCCCGCCCCGAGCGAGGGCGAGGCTTCGAGCGCCGCCTCGAGCGCAAGCAGGTGACGCCGCAGGGATGTGATCCTCCCGGCCACGTCGGACTCGAGATCGGCCAACGACTGGATCACGGCCCGGTTGTACGCCGCCTGGCGGTCGAGGACGGGTGTGAGCAGGCGTCGTAGCAGCCGCTTCGCCGTGATGACGGCCCGCCCCAGGCCAACGCGGTGCGAGTGGATCTCCGCGTCTCCAGGATCGGCCAGCGCCGAGAGGTGCTCGACCTTGACCACGGCGCGAGAGGTGGATCCACCCCAGGGTTCCGAGTCTGTATGCTCCCTCTCGAGAGCTGCCGCGGCGAGCACCTCCGAGCGGCTCTCCGCCGCGGGCAGGGCACTTGCCCCGAGCCGATCGCGAAGCTCCTCGGCCTGCGTGCGCAGCTCGCGCACCAAGGCCGTGACGTCGAGCCCAGGCTCGCCGTCCGGCGCCCCCGATGGCACGTTCGAGGGCTCCTCGGCGGCCGGGCTCTCAGAGCTGCTCGGCGAGCGCATACATGCCCTTTTCGATCGCCCAGACGGCGACCGCAAGGGCCACGGCGAGCCCCAGGCCGCAATCCAGAGCAGCGCGGATGGCGACGGCGAAGGCGGCCAGGAGCCAAACGGAGACGGCGAAGCCCCCCGGTGCGACCGCTGCTGGAGCAGCGGTACGCAGCACGGCCAGGATCACGAACAGGACCCCGGGTGCCCCGGCGAGCGCGATTGGCCGCAGGACGGTTGCGAAGCCGCTCCGCCGGCGCAGGAAGATCCCTCCCAGGATCCACACGACGCACGCGTCGGCGACCAGCACGGCCAGCGCGCGTACCATCTCGAAGGCGATCATCAGCGTGGGTGTGAATCCGAGCGGCCCCGCGACATCGAAGCCCAGGGCGATGGCTCCGAGCAGGGCCACGGCGATGCACTGGTGAGTGGCCGCCGCATCCAGGGAGACACGACGATAGGTCGCGAGATCGAGCCTGAGCCCGCCGAGCAGGAGTGCCAGGAGCGAGGCGGGGCCGACGTAGCTCTGCACGGTACTCTGCCCTCGAACTGCTGCTGGCGCCGCCGCCCTGCTCCGCGAGCGGCGCGTCGGGGCCAAAGACCGCGCTGCTGCGCGTCGGTCTGGCCGGTGAAACGAAGCGGCGCCCCGCCGCGGCTGCGGCGAGGCGCCGGATTCGGACGGGGCGGGCGCGCTGGATGGCGCACCCGCCCCTTTCGCTGTCGCTAGTTCATCGGCACCAGCTCGACGCGCCGGTTCTGGGCGCGCCCTTCTGCGGTGTCGTTGGTCGCCACCGGGTCTGACTTGCCGAAGCCCTTGGTGGTCAGGCGCGAAGCGGCCACGCCCTTGCTCTCGAGGTAGCCCTTCACGGTCTGGGCACGGCGCTCCGAAAGCTTGAGGTTGTAGGCCACGCTGCCGATCGCGTCGGTGTAGCCCTGAACCTGGACGTTGACGCTCGCATTGTCCTTCAGGATCTGTGCCGCCTCGTCGAGGATCGGCTTGCCCGCCGGCTGCAGCGTCGCCTTGTTGAAGTCGAAGTTCACGCCACGCAGCACGATCTTCTTCTTCGCGACGGGCGCGGGCGGCGGGGGCGGCGGGGGCGGCGGCGGGGCCGGCTCCGCATCGAACAGGCAGTGACCGACCAGTGCACCCAGGATACCGCCGGTCACCATGCCGATCGCGATGCCTGCGCCGCGATCCTCGTCCTGTGCCTTGAACGGCGGGTTGACGTTGTTCGCGATCGCGCCACCCGTGATGCCTAGAGCCGTGGCGCCGACGACCGCACCGCCAACCGCCCCCGACCCCCACTCCTTACGGGCACAGCCACAGCCCGTGATGAAGGTTGCCAGGAGCAACCCCGCTACCAACCTCCTTGCCATCAGACACCTCCTCTTTGAGTCTCCACGTCCAGCAAACATGGCTTGATTGCCCTTTCGACCGTGGGCGCGACAAGCCCCCTATGGCGAGTGCCCTAGCTCTCCTCGCACGCCACCTAGGCCTCCTCCTCCGAGCCATCTCTATACAACTTTTCGGCCGATTCAAGAAACAGACAAGCCCCCCCCCGGACTCGCCCCTCCCGTCGGCCGGGTCGCGGTCAGCCGGGAGCCGGCCCCTGCGGGGCAGGCTGGGCACTGGTCTGGTCAGCCGGGCTCGGTGCAGGGGCCTGCTCGGCGGCTTGAACGGCGCCGGCCGGCTGCTCCCCGAGGGACATGATGTAGTCGCGCATGGCGACGACCTGCTGGTCGACGTTGCCCCCGTAGATGTCCTCGGGCCCCACCTGGCCCTCCTCGTAGAACGCCGGCATCTTGGTGCCCGGCATCAGGGCTTGCGGATTCTTGATCCAGTGCACGATCCACGTGGGATTGAGGCGCTCGTGGGCGTAGGCGAGGTTTGGTGCCCACTGCTCGGGCGGGCCACCGGGGGTCTCCTTGCCGCGCACGTGGCACGACCAGCAAGAGAAGTACTCATCCGACATCAGCTGCTTGCCCGTCGCGATCTGCTGCGTGGTCGAGTCGATCGCCGGATTCCAGAAGAAGTAGGGCTCGTGCATGCGCGAGGCCGCGCTGAAGTACTCCACCACCTTGGTGGTCTGCGGGTCGTTCAGGCCGAAGGTCGGCATGCGCACCTTGAGCCAGAAGCGCAGCGGCTGGCGCGTCGGATCCTGCAGGAAGCCATAGAGCCACTGGGGCTGAACCTTGGCCCCCTCGCCGTCGAGGATCGGTGGGGCGGCCGTCGGGTTCTCCTCGTAGAGCCGGCGGATGTATCCGCCCGTGCCCTCGATGACGTGGCAGCCGCGGCAGTTGTACGCCTCGATCACCCGGCGGCCCTGCTGGACGCGCAGCCAGCGATCCTGGTTCTGTGGGTCGCGGTACTTCTCCGGCGGCACACGCTCCACGCGGCTCTGCAGCCAGACGCGCAGCGCGAGCACGTCCTCGTCGTCGAGCTGGAAATTCGGCATCAGCTGCTCGACGTGCTCCGTGGCGTAGATGCGTGGATCCTTCAGCTTGTTGAATGTCCAAGCGTTCCAGGTTCGGGGGATGTGTGGCTGGTTGCCGAAGTAGAGCTCCTCGAGCCCCTTTGCGCCGAATGTCGAGAGCTCGACGCCGATCCGCGACTCCTTCTCCATCCCGGAGATCTCGTGGCAGCCGTAGCAGCCGTACTTGCGGACCAGGGCCTTGCCCTGCTCCACCATCTCCGGGTTCTCGAGCGTGGCCGCCGTCACCTTCGGCGCATCCCCGCGCGTGGGGGCGAGGCTCATCAGGTAGGCGGCGACGGATCGAGCCTCGTCGTCCGACAGCCGCAGGTTCGGCATGAAGGTCGACGGCGAATAGTCGTGCGGGTTCTTCACCCACCAGTAGATGAACCGCGCGCTCTCCTTCTCGGCCACCCGCCCGAGATTCGGCCCCCAGTCCTTCGTGGCGCCCAGGGGCGTGGCGATCTCGTCCGGCGTGATCGCGTGGCAGGCGCGACACCCCACCGAATCGAACACCGCCTGGCCGGCGGCGACCTGCTCGGGATTGGCGGGGTCGATTCCCCCGGGGTCGGGATGGGAGGCGAGCCACTCTTCTCCCTGCTGCTTGCTCGAGGACCACACGTACGCCGCGACTGCCGTCGCCTGCTCCTCGGTGAGCAGGAAGTTCGGCATCTTGGTTCGCGGCCGAAAATCGAAGGGGTTGCGGATCCAGCGGACGAGCCACTGCGGATTCACCTTGGCCGCGGTGCGCTTGAGGCTCGGCCCGACGCCCGGTAGGCCGTCGTAGCCCTGGACCAGGTGGCAGCCGTGGCAGCCCAGCTGCTCGAAGAGGTACTCGCCACGGGCGAGCGTGCTCGCCCCTGGGACCAGGGACACGTCGAGATGGCAACCCAGGCAGCGCGACTGGTTCTCGTCGCCCTCGAGCAGCGGGTGCTCCCAGAACGGCACGTTGCCGTGCGCTTGCTTCACGGAGTTGAGCGCGACCCCCTGCCCCTCGTGGCAGGGGGTACAGCCGAACTTCTCCGGGGGGTGCTTGAGCAGAAGCGGGTCGAGGTCGGGGTGGCTCTTCATCGGGTTGGGCAGGTCGTCGAAGCCCTGCTTGGCGATCGGCACGTGGCACGAGGTGCAGCGGTCGACGCGGTCCACTGGCTCCTCGAAATTATTCTTGTCGAAGTCGGGCAGGACGATCTGCTCGATGGTGGGGATCCGCGGGAGCTCGAGGTTCGCGACGATCGACTTCATGCCGTCGATCTTCTGTGCGATCCGCTCGCGATCCGCCGCCTTCTCCTTGAGCTTCGCCTCGACGGACTTGGCCGGAGCGCGGATCTCGGCGATCTCGGCCTGCACGTCGGCGAGCTTCTTCTGGGACACGGCCCACTCGCCCTCGAGCTTGGTGCGCTCTGCCGCGAGCTCGTCCCGGCGCTTGCGGGCGCCTTCGACGTCCCCGCCGGACTCGATCGCGTGGTCGTACTCGTACCACGCCTCCTCGAGCTCGCTCTTGACGAACCGTACGCGGATGTCGGCGTCGTACTCGTCGAGCTTCAGCGTGTCGAGCTGGCGCTCCAGGGAGGCGAGCTTCTTGGCCCCCTCGCCCGACTCGACCTCGAGGTTGGCCGCCGCGAGCTGCTTCTCGAGCTCGACGTACTCGGGGTCCGCGAGGAGCTTCTCCTGCTCCTTCTGCAGGACCTCGCGGGCCCGCTCCTCCTCGATCCGGAAGAAGGTGTTCTGGAACTCCTTCCACGGTCGGCGCAGGAAGGAGTCGTCCAGGATCGACCACACCGCGCCGACCACCAGCAGGGCCGCCGAAAGCAGCCAGAGGGCGGCGTAGTTCCGCTTCTCCTCGTCGACATTGAGATCTCGTCTCGCCATTCTCTTCATCCCGTGGCCGGCGGGAGTCACGCCGGGCCGCGGCCCTCGATCATCCGCCCCAGAAGAAAGATCACCGAACCCACGATCAGCATCCGCAGCTCGAAGCGCAGGCCCCCCTCGTTGGTCAGGCCGTACGCCAAGCCGAAGCCGACGTTACAGATGCCGACGAGCTGGACGGCCTTTGCGACGTAGAAGCGCACGGCATCCGTGCTAGATGTTGATCCAGGGCGTTTCCATGACGTACTTGATGTTGAACATGTGGCGCATGAGCATCTTGATCACGACCGCCACCATGTTGAGGAAGAGGAAGGCCGTGATCCCGAATCGCGCCATCCCCCAGCGAGCCATGAACTCCCGCCCTTTGAGCCAGACCACCCAGGCGTACATCGCCAGGGTTCCGAACACGAAGAAGGCGACGGTCAGGGCAAGGCCGAAGACCGCCGACCAGAAGTAGTCGCGGAAGCCGAGGAGGTAGGGGAGGTTGACGCTGGTGAGCGCCTCGACCTTGTGCGGATCCCAGAACTCCCAGGGCCAGAACCAGTTCCAGCCAGGCCCGCGCAGCAGCGTCCCGATGACGATCAACGAGATCCACAGGATGTGGAAGCCGAGGTAGAAGGTGAGGATCTCCCACTTCCGGTCGCGGAAGCAGTAGTAGCCATTCCCCTTGGGGTTGATGTCGATGTAGGGGATCACCATCAGGCCCATGATGATGAAGCCCGGCAGGACGACGCCGGCGTGCCAGGGGTCGAAGAAGACCAGCATCTCCTGCAGCCCGAGGAAGTACCACGGGGCCTTCGACGGGTTGGGGGTCCGAGACGGGTTGGCTGGCTCTTCGAGCGGGGCGTCGACGAGCAGGGCCCACACGATCAGCCCCACGGTGATCAGGACCGCGACGATGAACTCCTCGCGAACCAGGTGTGGCCAGGTGTGGACCTTGTCGTCGCCCGGGCCGACGGCCTTCTTGATCGAAACCTCGATCCGCTTGTCCGGTGCTGTGGCCTTCGCCGGTGCTGCCGCGCTCGCCATCTTCTGCGCTCCGTGTGACCTGTGTACGTCTCAGAGCCCGCGCGGCTTGGCCGCCACGTAGAGGGCCCACAGCGCGATCCCGAAGAGGATCGGAAGAACCAGAACTCTCATCGCCGAAACCTCGTTGGCCCGCAGGTCGCGGCCCGCTCTACCGCCAGTGCGCTCAGAGCGCCGGCCCGGAGAATCCATCGCGACGGATGCGCCAGAAGTGCACCGCCAAGAACAGGCTCGTCACCAAGGGAATGAAGACGCAGTGCAGGATGTAGAAGCGCAAGAGCGTCGCCGGACCCACTTCGCCGCCTCCGAAGAGGAACGCGCGAACGTCGTAGATCGGGTTCACGCCGAGGAGCTCGTTGAACGGACCCTCGTGGCCGAGCACCGGCGTGGCGCGGCCCATGTTGGAGCCGACGGTCACCGCCCAGATCGCGAGCTGATCCCAGGGGAGCAGGTATCCCGTGAAGCTGAGCAGCAGCGTGAGCACCAGCAGGATGACGCCCACCACCCAGTTGAACTCTCGCGGCGGCTTGTACGATCCCGTCAGGAAGACGCGGAACATGTGCAGCCAGACCGCGATCACCATGCCGTGGGCTGCCCAGCGGTGCATGTTCCGCATCAGCATGCCGAAGGGCATGTCGAACTCGAGGTACTTCATGTCCGCGTAGGCGTACTGCGCGACCGGACGATAGTAGAACATCAGATAGATCCCGGTCACCACGGTGACCAGGAAGAGGAAGAAGGTGATCCCCCCCATGCACCAGGTGAAGCGCAGGCGCACCGCGTGCCGCCGGATCTTCGACGGGTGGAGGTGCAGCCAGACGTTGCCCGAAACCATCAGGATCCGATTGCGCGGCGTATCGTCGTAGCCGTGCCGGAAGATCGACGTCCAGACCTGCGACTCGGTGATCTGCCGTTTGATCTCTTGCCACCAACTCACGAACTTCCCTCCGGGCGAGCGCCCTCGGAGCCCGCCCCACGCCCCGTCGCAGGGGCCACGCGTTGCGCTCCGCCGTCGCGCCCGACCGTCATCAGGACATCAGGCATTCAGGAAGGAGCCGGGCTTGCCCCACTGGCCCTTCTCGAAGAGGAACTTCACGCTCTTGTCCACCACCAGCTGGCCATCGTCCGCCAGGGAGATCTTGAGCCGCTCGAGCGGTCGGGGGGCCGGTCCCTCGAAGTTGATCCCGCTACGGTAGAAGCCGCTGCCGTGGCATGGACACTTGAACTTGTTCTCGGCGAGCAGCCAGCGCGGCGTGCAGCCGAGGTGGGTGCACTTGGCCCAGAGGGCGTAGAAGCCCTCCTCCTCGCGCACGATCCACACCCGGTAGTCCTTCTTGAACTTCTCGCTCACCTCGCCGATGGCGAAGTCCTTCGGAAGCCCCGCTTTGAACGTGCTCGGCGGGAGGAACAAGACGCGGGGGAAGGCCGAGCGCAACGACGCGAGCAGCGTCACCAGCGAGAACCCGCCGAACAGCACCCAGCCGAGCCGTCCCACGACGTCGCGTCGTGACCACAGCCCGCCCAAAGCCGCCTTCTCGCGCTCTCGCTTGGCCCGCTCTCGCCGCTGCTCCTCGCGGCGTTGCCCCGCGAGGTCGTCCGGCTCGCCCGCCGCTCCTTTGACTGCCGTCGCTTCCGAAGTTGCCATCGAGATTCCGTTGTCGTCTTCCAGCGCGCCTCGCGCAACCCCGTGCGGCGCAGCCGGCAGCGCAGCCGGCGGAACTTAGTCTCCCGCCCGCTCGCTCTCCAATGAAAAGTCCATCGATGCCCGCATTAGGCCGTCTGTCAGACCGTGGCCGGCGGTCCCTGGCCTCGCCATCGCTGCGCCAGGCTGCGTCCGACGGCCAGGGCGATCCCGACACCGCAGATCACGGCTCCGGCGGCAACCAGGAGCAAACCCACCGGGGCGAACAGGAACGTGAGCAGGCCCCCCACGACGAGTACGGGGAGCCCAAAGGCGAAGGGATTGAGCGGGCCAGGTGCGAGCTGGCCGGAGCCAGGAGGCGACGGCGCCCCCGAGGGCTCGGACTCCTCCCTGAGCAGCTCGATCGCGAAGTCGCGCACTCCCGTGCTACCGGCTGGGTCGGCTTCGCGGATCGCGGCGGCCAGCTCCCGGGTGAGCTGATTCACCCGCGAGTCGGCTGCGTCAGTTCCCTTGCGCTCGATGGCCGTTCCCCGCGGGCCCCGCCGGGACGAGGCTCCAAATCCTTCACCGGATCCCAGATCGGATAGAGGACCCACCCCGCGTTGTCAACGCGATCCGACTCGAGCCCGAGCTCCGGACCTCGGGGGGCGGCGCGCGTCGTTACGGGGCGCCACGCTTTGCGCGGTCATCCGCGGAGCCCCCGGCCTCTCGCACTCCGCCGGCGCCTTCCGAAAGAAGCGCTCCCCGCAGGCGCGCCCCGATCCCCTCGAGATCGGCGAAGACCGGCCCGCGTCGCAGCCACCGCTCTCGCTGTCCGGCTCGCGTCTCGCGCTCCAGACATCCGACTTCGACCAGGCGCGAGATCGCATTGCCGAAGGTCACCTGGCTCGAGCCCTCGGGCTTGCTCACTTCGCCGAGCAGCAACGCCGCGTCGAACCGGCGACGCATCTGCTCGATGAGCTGGGATTCCGAGACCCCCCCGCCGTCGAGCTGGCGGGCGGTTCGGACCGCGATCCAGTAGGTCTCGCGGAAATTCTCCAGGATGCCCGCCAGGGCTCGGATCAGCGCGGATCCCCGTAGATCGTCGCCGAGGACGGCACCGTGGGCGCGGAAGTACTCGAGAATCCGGCCGACCTCCGCGGCCACCGCCTCCCGCTCCGGCAGGGCGAACTCCCAACGGAACAGCTCGAGCCACCACCAGAGCTCCCCCTTCAAGCTGGACCGGGGGAGTCCGCGCAGGCCCGCGTGCGCGACCAGGGAGGGCAGCAGGAAGAAGTGGATGCTGTTGTTCTTGTAGAAGTCGAGCGTCTTGCGCTTCGCGGTAGGCACGTCCAGTAGGCGCACGCCGTCCTTCTCGGTCAAATCGATCAGGCCGGAGCTCGCCAGGAATGAGGTGATCTCCCCGAAGCTCGCGGTGGTCAGGTTGCGCTCGAGCGAGGGCGAGAACGCCACCCCGCGCCATCGCAGGAGCTGCGCGAGGGTGCGCGCGGACGCGACGAAATCCTCGAAGCGGGTCGGCCCCGGGGGAGCCGAGAGCAGCACCGTCGAGGAGAGTGATGTCGCCCCCACGACGGCGACCTCGTTGACCTCGCGCAGCATGCGAAAGCCGAGCTTCTGCACGAAGCGTCGCTGCTCCTCCTGGACCGTCGGGTCTGCGGCGCCGGCCGCGAATCGCCCCAGGCGGTCGCCGAGCGTCTCGCGCAGGGAGAGCGGCTCCGCGAAGCTGACGTAGACCGTGCCGTGCCGCTGCTGGAGGACGCGCCGGGCGCGCAGCAGGGCACCGAACGACTCGCGCTGCTTGGTGGCGCCCGCCAGCTCTGCGTCGTAGGCGCTCTCCTCGGCGATCCTCCCGTAGTGGATGGAGACGGGCACCAGGTAGAGGTCGCGTCGTGCGCCTTGGAGGAAGGCGCGGACGATGCCCGCGAGCATGCCGAGCTTGGGCGTCAGGATCTTTCCCGTCCGGCTGCGGCCGCCCTCGATGAAGAACTCCAGGGTGTAGCCCTGGCGGATCATCACGGAGAGATACCGGTGGAAGACCAGCTTGTAGAGCTCGTCGTTCTCGAAGCTGCGCCGGATGAAGAAGGCCCCGGCTCCGCGCAGCAACGAGCTGAGCGGCCAGAACGAGAGGTTGATGCCCGCGGCGATGTGCGGCGGCGACAGGAAGCTCTCGCGGAAGATGTACGACAGCACCATGTAGTCGAAATGGCTGCGGTGGCAGGGGACCAGGACGACCGGGTGCTGCTTGACCCGCTCGACCACTCGATCGAGCCCGCGCACCTCGAGGCCGCTGAAGGCGCGTCGCCAGATCTGCCGAAAGGCCAGCTCGATGATGCCGAAGGCGAGGCCGTTGAAGTTCGCGGCGATCTCCCAGAAGTCGCGTCGCGCTTCGCGCCACACGCGGCGCTCCGCCACGCCTCGCTCTCGCGCGAGGGCCTCGATCGTCTTGCGAGCCTCGGGCCCCTCGAAGACGCGCTCCGCGAGCACGTGGCGGGGGAGCAGCAGCGGCCCCCACACGGCCCGCTCCTCCTGGGCGAGCTCGCGCTGGAGCGAGTTGGTCAGGCGGCGGGCCGCACGGGCCTCGCCGAGCATCCGGTTCCTGCCGAGGAATTGCTGCAACGGCAGGACGCGCCCGAGCGTGAAGAGCAGGTCCTCGCGGTTCAGTGCGTAGGTCGCCAGCTTCTTCAAATCGCTCGGCGCGTCGTGCACGCTGTAGGCGAAGGCCGACAGACGGCCCGCTTGGCGGCGGAAGGTCCGACCGCGGAAGAACGAGACCGGGACCAGGAAGACCGGCCGTTCGAGCGATGTTGCTCTGCGCACGATCTCCAGCAGGTACTCTGCACCGGGTCGCGCCGCCGCCAGTCGCGCCCGCCGGTTGGACAGCAGCCGGGCGCTTCGCGATCGCAGGAAGATCAGGATCGGCTCTCCGCTGGCGACGAGGTCCCCCGCGTGGCGCCGATCCGCCGCACGGCGCACCTCGCGCGATGCCGGGCGAGCCGAGCGCAGCGCGCTGCGCGCTCGCTCGAGTAGCTTGCGCAGGGGCAGGAAGAGCGACGACGAGACCCCGTTGGCGAATCGGGCCAGCGGCAGCCCCTCGCGCACCATGAGCCAACTGACCAGCAGGTAGTCGAGAAGCGACCGATTGCGCAGCACGTAGACGATCGTCCCGGTCTGTCCCAGGGTGCGAAGCTGCGCGACGGCCTTGTCGTCGATGTGGACCTGCGCGGTGAGCCGCTCGGCGATGCGCCGTTGGAGCCAGCCGAAGCGCTCGATCATCCCGGAGGGGTGCACGGTGTCGCTCATGCGGCGGCCGCCTCCGCCTCGTCGAGGCAGGCGAGGAAGCGCTCGACGTCGCCGAGATCCTGGTAGTGGTGCGGTGCCACGCGAATGCCACCGAAGCGCACCTTGGTCACGACGCCTCTCGCCCAGAGCTCCTGGCGGACGCGCTCCGGACGGCCGTGCGGGACGAACGTGACGATTCCCGACCCGGCACGCGCGCGAGATCCGGCGAGGCGGCCGGCTCCCTGGGCGTCGGACCGCGCACCGAGGATGGAGTGGCCGCGAGCGAGCAGGCCCGAGACCACTGCGGTGGTGAGCGCCTCGAGCCGACTCTCGATCGCATCGATGCCCACCTCGAGGGCCAGATCGACCGCGGCGCCGAATCCGTACGCGCCGACCAAGCTCAGGCTTCCCGGCTCGAGCTTCGCCGCGTCGCGACGCAGGCGCAGGTCGTAGGGGTAGAAGCTGCCGGCGCCCATCACGCTCTTCCACCCGAGCTGTGTGGGTCGTAGGCGCTCGAGAAGACGCTCCGAGATCGCCATGAAGCCGAAGCCCTCGGGTGCACAGAGCCACTTGTGCCCGTCGGCGGCGATGCAGTCCAGCCCGCTCGCCTGCATGTCCACGGCGATCGCTCCCAGGGCCTGAATGCCGTCGACGACGAACAGCGCACCGCGATCGTGGCACAGGCGTCCGATCGCCCCCAGGTCCAGGCGGTCGCCGGTGCCGTAGGCCACGGCCGACAGCGCCACGACGCGCACGGACCCATCGAGTGCGCGCTCGACGTCCTGGACGGACGCGATCCCGCCGTCGGTGGCGGGCAACATTCGCACCTGGACTCCGCGGCGGCGCAGTCCCCACCAGGGGTACACGTTCGACGGGAACTCGCGGTCGCCGACCAGCACCGCGTCTGCGCTCGTCCAGTCGAGCCCTTCGGCGACCAGGGAGAGGGCTTCGGAGGTGTTCTTGACGAAGGCGACCTGAGTCGGCGCGCAGCCGGCGAGTCGGCCACAGGCCTGGCGGACCTCCTCGGCGCGCTCCTCCCAGTACGGGTAGCGCAGGGGCAGCTCGTCGCAGGCTTGGTCTGCGAAGGCGGTGACGGCCTCGCGCACCCGTGTCGAGATCGGCGCCACGCCCGCGTGATCGAGGAACAGCCAGCGGTCGGCGAGCGGAAAGAGGGAGCGCCAGGGCGACGGGGGCAGCGCGCCGGAAGCGGTGCCCGCGACGCTCGCCCCCCCTGCGCGCTCGGAGTCCGGAGAAGCCACTCGATCGCTCACGAGCGAAAGCTTAACCTGAGCAGGTGGCCTCCGTGCAATCCACCCCCTCCCAGGCAGGAGCGACGGCGCCGCCCGGCTGGCTGCGGCTGGTGGTCGAGGACCGGGAGGCCGGCCGTCGGCTGGATCTGTGGCTCGCAGAGCGTCTCGGGCTCGGCCGTCGCGCGAGTGCGCGTCTCGTCTCGCGAGCGCTGCGCAATGGCCGGCCGACGACGAAGGGCGAGCGAGTCGCGTCCGGCGACGAGGTCCTCGCGCCCGTACAGGACAGCCTTCCTGGGGGTGCTGCCGCCGGGGCGACCGTGGTGCGGGTCACATCGGAGGTGCTGGTGTTGGCCAAGCCGGCCGGCCTGGCGAGCGTGGGCGTCGTCGGCCGGCCCACCCCGAGCCTGGCCGCCTGGGTCGCAGGGCAGCATCCGGAGTGCGCGACGGTTGGCGCGCCCGGCGAATGCGGCCTCGCCCACCGCCTCGACACGGGTACCTCCGGGCTCGTCCTGGTGGCGCGCTGCGAGCACGCCTACCGCTCGCTGCGCCGCCAGTTCACGGGTCACGCCGTCGAGAAGTCCTACCTCGCAGTGGTCGCAGGCGAGGTGCGCTCGCCGGTGCGCATCGCGGTGCCCATCGGGCAGCACCCCAAGAGCCGCCGCCGCGTGCGGGCAGTCGAGAAGCCCGAGGCTCGCGGGCGGTACTCGTCCCGCGACGCCCTGACCGAGGTGGAGCCGCTGCGCCGGGTGGGCTCCGCCACGCTCGTGCGGGCCACGACGACCAGCGGAGCGCGCCACCAGGTGCGCGTCCATCTGGCCCACGTCGGCCATCCGCTGCTCGGCGACCCGCTCTACGGCGGCGCGGCCCAGGCCGCCCTCCCGGGGTTTCTCCTCCACGCCGAGCGCCTGTGCTGGCGCGACCCGCGCAGCGACTCGCGGCAGGAGGATCGCATCGAGCCGCCCGACTCCTGGGCGGCGGCGCTCGCGCGACTCGCGCGTGGCCTGGCCGGCGACTGATGCGAGCGCAGCGGCTCCGGGCACGTTGGTCGCCGGCCGGGCCGGTGGCTCGCAGACGAGGCGCGGGTGTCGAGTCGCTCGGGAGGTGCGACGCCGCCAGCGGACCGCCGGCTACGCAGCCCGCCCCTTGTGCTCCTTGCCGTTGTCGCCCTTGGTCGCGCAGCCGTTGCAGGTGTTCTTCAGGTTGTCGGGATCCTCGACCAACCCCTCGTCGAGGTTGTGACACACCTTCTTGCACACGGCACAGATGAAATAGATGCCCTCGACGGCCTTGTCGATTCGCTCGCGGTTCAGAATTCGGCCTCGCAGCTTCTCGATGCGGATCCCGAGCAGCTCCTCGTACTGGCGCTTGATCTTGCGCCGGCCGACCTCGTCCTTGGGGAGGTCTTCTTCGTCCTCGCCTCGCGGTCGCTCGTCCTCGTCGAAGATGCTGAAGCCCTTCTTCGAGGCCTTGGCCTTCTCCCTCTTCTTGGTGGTGCGAGGCATCAGCGTCCCCTCATTCCCCGCGTGCGGCTTCGCCCCGCGCGCCCGCTCGAGGCCGCGCCGAGGGCGCGCGCCACGTCACGATTGTCGGCGATGGTCTGTGCGAAATCAAGGTGGCGGTCGCTCATCGGGTCTGGTACCCGCATCCGCGTGCGAGTTCGGCTGAACCCTGCGGGGCGCGAGCTCGAGGTGGACGGCGTGCGGCGGGTGGGCGACCTCCTCGCCCGCCTTCGGATCCTGCCGGGAACCGTTCTGGTGATCCGCGGCGACCGGTTGCTCACCGAGGACGCGGCGCTGTGCGCCTCCGACGAGATCGAGCTGCGCTCCGTCGTGAGCGGCGGGTGAGCGCCCCGCGGACGCCAGCGGGGGGCTCGCGAAGATGAAGTGCACGCGCTGCCGCGAGCCCGCCGAGGTCAAGCTGCGGGCGCACAATTCGGCCTTCTGCCGGGCCTGCTTCCTGCTCTTCTTCTCTCGTCGCGTGGCTCGGGCCGTCGAGCACGAGAGGATGATCGAGCGCGGCGAGCGCGTGCTCGTCGCCGTCTCGGGCGGCAAGGACAGCTTGGCGTTGTGGGACGTGCTGGCCGCGGCCGGCTTCGACACCGTGGGGTTTCATCTCGCCCTGGGCATCGGCGGCTACTCCGAGCGCTCGCGTGCAGGCACCGAGCGCTTTGCCGCGCACCATGGCCTGCGCCTGGTGACCCACTCGCTGGCCGGTGAGGGCCTCGCCGTGCCCGACGTGGTGGGCGCGACGCGCCGGCCGGCCTGCTCCGCGTGTGGCACGATCAAGCGCCACTACTTCGACGCAGCCGCGCTCGAGCTCGGCTGCCAGGTCGTCGCCACGGGCCACAACCTGGACGACGAGGCGGCTCGACTCCTGGGCAACGTGCTTCACTGGCACGTCGATCACCTGGCGCGGCAACAGCCGGTGATGCAGCCACGCCATCCGAAATTCGTGCGCAAGGTGAAGCCGCTCTACCTGACGAGCGAGCTCGAGACGGCCACCTACGCTTTCATGCGCGGCATCGACTACGTCGTCGAGGAGTGCCCGAACGCCGTGGGTGCCACACAGCTCACCCACAAGGCTCTGCTCGACGATCTCGAGAGCACATCGCCTGGGAGCAAGCTCTCCTTCGTGCGCGAGTTCCTGGCACGCGGCCGGGCCGGGTTCGAGGCCGGCGCGACGCGGGACGCGACGCGCAGCTGTGCGGGGTGCGGCATGCCGTGCTTCGCCGAGCTGTGCTCGTTCTGCTCGCTGCGCGCAGAGGTCGAGCGCAAGCTGCGCTTGCGCGCTCCGCCGGCCGAACCGGGAACGACCGTCGATCCCGTGGATCCGAGATGAGCGACGAACCCTGCTGCTCCCCGCCGAGCTCGAGCCGAGCGGGAGCCCTGCGCGTCGGCGACTCCGTCCTGCTGGTCGACCCCAAGGGCCGGGAGTACCTGCGCGAGCTGCGGCCGGGACGGCGCTATTCGCTGCACGCCGGCGTGGTCGACGCCGACCAGCTGATCGGTGGGCCGGCGGCCGTTCGCCTGCTCTCGTCCACCGGACAGCCCTTTCTCGCCTTCCGTCCCCCCTATGCGCGACTGATCCCGAACCTCCCTCGACAGGCGCAGGTCATCTACCCGAAGGATGCCGCTTCGATCCTGGTCTGGGGCGACGTCTTCGCCGGGGCACGAGTCGTCGAGACTGGCCTAGGTCCCGGGGCCCTGACGCTCGCGCTGCTCCGGGCGATCGGCCCGACCGGCAGCTTGACCTCGATCGAGCGCCGCGAGGACCACGTGCGCATGGCGCGTGACAACGTGGCGCGCTTCCACGGGGATGCGCCCAACTGGCGCGTCGTCCTCGACGACGCCGCCCTGGCGCTCGCGCTCGAATGCGCCGATCGGGTGATTCTCGACCTGCCCGAGCCCGGCCCGCTGATCCCGGCGGCGGCGCAGGCGTTGTCTCCCGGGGGGATCCTGGTCTGCTACCTCCCAACGACCAACCAGCTCAAGGATCTCGGCGATGCCCTGCGCGGCGAGCCGCGTTTTGCCGGGGCGGAAACCTTCGAGACCCTGCAGCGATCCTGGCACGTTGCGGCGAACTCGGTGCGGCCGGACCATCGCATGGTGGCCCACACTGGCTTCGTCACCACGGCGCTGCGGGTCGCGGAGTGCGCCCCGCGCACCGTCTCGACGCCTGCGACCGAGGGGAGCCCGCTGGCGTCGGGGGGTGGTGAGCCCTGAGCGCGACCCTCGGGGCCCGCTGCGCGGGGCGAGCCGCCGCGAGCCAGTCGGCTCGTGGCAAGGGCGCGCGACACGTCCCGGCCAGGCCGGCGCCGCGAGCGGGTCCGGCCCGACCAGGGCAGGCGACGAGCCCGGGGCTCTGGGCTTCCGGCCCGCCGCCCGTTCGCATGTGGCGCGATCATGCTTATACTGGGCGCCTCCCGGGCCGGATGCCGGGCGGAGCGAGGCGAGCGCATGACTGAGGAAGAGATCGAAGGCGCAGCGGGGCAGCGGTTCTACGGCTTCGAAGAGGAGACCAGCGCAGTCCAGATCCCGGAGACCTTGCCGGTGTTGCCCCTGCGCGGGGTCGTCATCTTCCCCTCCGCGATCGTACCCCTGCCGATCTCGCGCAAGTCGTCGCTCCAGCTGGTCGAGCACTGCTTGGCCGGGGACCGCATCCTGGGCCTGGTCGCCCAGAAGACGGCCGACGAGGAGAAGCCCGGTCCGGGAGACCTGTTCAGCAGGGGCACGGCCGGACGCCTGCTCAAGATGCTGAAGTACCCCGACCAGAGCGTCCGAATCCTGGTTCAGGGGCTGCGCCGCATCGAAATCGCGGATTACGTCCAGACCGAGCCCTTCTATGTGTGCAAGGCCCACTCGCTGATCGACGAATACGAGGCGTCCAAGGACCTCGACGCCATCCAGGCGCACCTCGTCAACCAGTTCGCGAAGTTCGTCTCGATGATCCCCTACCTGCCCGACGAGCTCCAGCTGGTCGTGATGAACATCAAGGATCCGGGGAAGGTGACGGACCTGATCGCCTCCAACCTGAACATCTCGCTGGAGGAGAAGCAGGATCTGCTGAACACGCTCAACGTGCGCACGCGCCTGCAGCGGCTGTCGGGGATCCTCAATCGGGAGATCGAGCTGCTCGAGCTCGGGTCCAAGATCCAGAGCCAGGTCCAGACCGAGCTGTCGAAGAACCAGCGCGAGTTCTACCTGCGACAGCAGATGCGTGCGATCCAACGCGAGCTGGGCGAGGGCGACGGGCGCTCGGCGGAGATCGAGGAGCTGCGCCGCAAGCTCGACGCGGCCAATCTCCCCGAGCAGGCGCACAAGGCGGCCGACACCGAGATCGAGCGCTTGCGGATCATCCCGCCCGAGTCGGCCGAGCACTCCGTGGTGCGCACGTACCTCGAGTGGCTGGCAAATCTGCCGTGGACCGTCTCCACCGAGGACAACCTGGACATCCCGCACGCCCGCCAGATCCTCGACGACGACCACTTCGGGCTCGAGAAGATCAAGGATCGCATCTTGGAGTACCTCGCGGTGCGCAAGCTGCGGCGCGACCCCAAGAGCCCGATCCTCTGCTTCGTCGGGCCGCCAGGCGTCGGCAAGACATCCCTCGGGCGCTCGATCGCACGCGCCATGGGGCGCAAGTTCGTCCGCCTCTCCCTGGGCGGGGTGCGTGACGAGGCCGAGATCCGAGGTCACCGGCGCACCTACGTGGGCTCGCTGCCCGGGCGCATCGTGCAGAGCCTGCGCACCGCGGGCTCGAACAACCCGCTCTTCGTCCTCGACGAGGTCGACAAGCTCGGCGCCGACTTCCGCGGGGATCCGTCCTCCGCCCTGCTCGAGGTCCTCGATCCCGAGCAGAACTCGACGTTCGTCGACCACTACCTGGACGTGCCCTTCGATCTCTCGCGGGTCATGTTCATCACCACGGCGAACTACCTCGACACGATCCCGCACGCCTTGCGCGACCGCATGGAGGTGATCGAGCTGAGCGGCTACACCGAGGAGGAGAAGCTCGAGATCGCCAGGCGCCACTTGATCCCCAAGCAGGTCACCGAGAACGGCCTGACGGCCGAGCAGATCTGCTTCGCCGACGAGGGCGCGACCAAGATCATCCGCGACTACACCCGCGAGGCGGGGCTGCGGAACCTGGAGCGCGAGATCGGCCGCGTTTGCCGCAAGGTCGCGCGCGAGGTCACCGAGGGCCGCTCCGAGCGGGTCGACGTGGACGCGGGCAAGGTGCACGACTATCTCGGTCCGGAGAAGTTCTTCAGCGAGATCGCCGAGCGCGTGGCCGTACCCGGCGTGGTGACCGGGCTCGCGTACACCGCCAACGGCGGCGACATCCTGTTCATCGAGTCGACGCGGATGCCGGGCAAGAAGGGGCTCACACTGACCGGCAGCCTGGGCGACGTGATGAAGGAGTCGGCGCAGACCGCTCTCTCCCTGGTGCGTTCGCGCGCCGAATCGCTCGGCATCGCGGCCGACTTCTTCGAGAGCTCCGACATCCACATCCACGTACCGGCCGGTGCGGTTCCGAAGGACGGGCCCTCGGCCGGGGTGACGATGGCGACGTCGCTCGCCTCGCTGCTCTCCGGCCGTCCGGTGCGCCCCGACGTCGCGATGACCGGAGAGATCACGCTGCGCGGCGCCGTCCTGCCCATCGGCGGCGTCAAGGAGAAGGTGCTTGCGGCGAGGCGCGCCGGCATCCGCACGGTCATCCTGCCGCGGCGCAACGAGAAGGACCTGATCGACGTGCCCGAGAGCGTGCGCCAGGAGATGGAGTTCCGCTTCGTCGAGGAGCTCGGCCAGGTGCTCGATCTGGCGCTGGAGGACGGCGCCGCAGCGGCCGAGGGGAGCGCGACGCGTGCGAGCAAGCCGGTGGCATCACCGATCGCTTGAAAGCGTGAGCCGGAAGACCCTCGCCCCGTAGGCGCGGCACGACCGGCCGGCGACG
>CAZGUU010000049.1:0-22755 GCA_964529315.1 uncultured Enterobacteriaceae bacterium | reverse complement strand
GCAGCCGCACAGCGCCGCCCGGCTGCCAGCGAGACCCGCGGCACGAGCCGGTCTGCGGCACGCCGCCGCAGGCTCCCGCGGTGGTCGCCGCCGGCGCGCGCCCGTCGGCTCGACGAGGACGACCGGCCGAGCATTCCCGATGCGCTGCACACCACGGCGCCAGAGCGCCTCACCACTGCGCGACCGCCTGCTTGAGGGCGGCGATCCGGGCAGCCTGCTCGGGTTGCTTGACGAGGTTCTGCTTGGGATTCTCGAAGGGGTTGCCGAGCAGGTCGTAGAGCTGCTTCTCCTTGCCCGCCTTGCTCACGTAGAGCTTGTGCAGCGCGAGCAGAGCCCCGCTGCCCGGGTCGTAGGCCGCCTCGCGCACGGCGACGTCGCCGCCCGGCGTCATGTTGGAGAGCTGGAGGGTCGGCAGGCTGCCGCCCAGGCCGGACGCGATGGCGCGGAAGCTGCGCCCATCGGGGAAGCGCGCCGTGTCCGCGGGGTCGGGAACCCACGACGGAATCTCGGCCTGGCCTTCCCGGGCGTAGTCGAGGATCGTCGGGAAGAGGTCGATCGTCCCGACCAGCGCGGGGTGCAGGCCGCGCGGCGGGATGCGCCACGGGGTGCCGAGGGGGGCCGGGCAGCTCGCGAGGATCGGCGTGCGCAGCCCGGCCTCGGTGAAGTTCGCCTTGCCGCGCACCAGCCCCGCACCGTGGTCCGCCGCGTAGAAGAGCAGCGTGGTCTCGCGCAGGCCGCGCGCCTCGAGCACGGCGATCACCTCGCCGAGCATCGTGTCGAACCAGCTGCAGCTGGCCAGGAAGCGGCGCAGGAGGCTGTCGCTCAAGGCGATCGGCTTGGGCCCGCAGGTGGCGAGCAGCGCCGCCGAGAAGGCATCGTAGTCGTAAGAAGCACCGGTGATGTACGGCGTGTGCGGGAT
Source organism: uncultured Enterobacteriaceae bacterium (assembly GCA_964529315.1). Lineage (GTDB taxonomy): Bacteria > Desulfobacterota > Binatia > UBA12015 > UBA12015 > CAZGUU01. The sequence continues at coordinate 21,836 of CAZGUU010000049.1, read as the reverse complement.
CTCGGGAGCGAAGAGCACGAACCACGGCTCGGGCCCCTGCGCCGGGCCGTCGAGGAAGCCCGCGAGTAGCTCGGGACCCTGCAGGTTGGTGCTCTCGATGCTCTCGACGCCGCTGCCCGGCGGATTGTGGCTGAAGAAACTCGACAGCGACCCGGCGCCGCCGACCTCCCACTTGCCGAGCGCATAGGTCTTGTAGCCCAGCCCCTCGAGCGCCACCGGGATGGTCACGCGGCCGCCAGCCGCGACGCCCGCGGCGATGTCGCTCGTGCGCTGCACGAAGAAGGTGCCGTCCTTGGGCAGGTCGCGCCGGTTGAGGCCGCTCTGGATCGACTCGCGCGACCACGCCGACTTCGGGGCCGTCGCCAGACCCAGCGGGAAGCAGATGCCGCCGTCGACCAGGGCGTCGAGGTTGGGCGTGCGTGGAAAGGGGAACGCGAAGGGCTGGCAGCTCGGGTCCGCCTGCGGGTCGCAGCTCGCGCGCGGCGCTCCCATGCAGGCGGACACCTGCGAGCGCATGAAGCCGTAGAAGGGCCAGCCCCAATCGTCGGTCACCAGAAGCAGGACGTTGGGCCGCACGGCCGCCTCGCCGCGCGCCAGGCGTGGCCAGGCGGCGAGACCCGCCGCGCCGGCCGCAAGACCGAGGAATCGACGTCGCCTCATGGCCGTACCTCCTTGGCGCCGCGTCCGCTCACTGCGCGCCCCCCACCACCTGCGGATCGCAGCCGACCGCCAGACCCGTCAGGCGTTGCACGCCACCTCGGCGTCGTCGCCGGTGCCGCCGGAGCAGGTGTCCCAGCCGGTGCCGCCATCGAGGTAGTCCCGCCCGGAGCCACCCTGCAGCTCGTCGTCGCCGCTGTTGCCGACGAGGAGATCGTGGCCAGCACCGCCGAACAGGCGGTCGGCGCCGCCTCCGCCGCCGATCTGGTCGGAGTGATTGCCTCCGTTGATGAAGTCGTCGCCGTCCTCGCCGTGCAGGATGTCCTCGCCGTCGCGACCGTAGATCACGTCCCAGTCGTCGCCGCCAGTGATGTCATCGCCACCCGGCCCCCCGTCGAGGTAGCCCCAGCCGGGGCCGCCGCGGATCGTGTCGTCACCCTCGCCGCCCAGGATGGCGCCGTCACCGGCTCCTCCTTCGACGTAGTCGTCCCCGGCGCCCGCCGTGACGTCGTCGCCCTCGGTGCCGGTGATGCCACCTTGGCCGACGATCGTGGCGGGGATGTCGTTGCACCTGCTCGCCGGGAGCGGATCGCCGGTCGAGGCGGGCCGTGGCGCCAACGCCGCGGCAGGCAGGAGCCCGGCCACGGCGTACCTTGCCGAGCGTACCACCGCGCGGCGGCGCACCGATGCTGCCTCCCGACTCCCGGTGGTCATGGTCGCCTCACGTGTCGGCCTGGGAGGGCAGGCGGCTCTGGGGCGGCCGACTGCGCGAGCGTACGCCTCGCCGTCGCCGGCTGTCAAGGACATCGTCTCGCAGCACATCGTCTCGCGGGCACGCCCTCGGGCGCATGCCCCCGCACCCAGCCGCGCCGCCATCGCCCGGGGCGCGACGCCGGCTCGAGTCGCTCCCCCGCTCGGTGATGGGCATCGCGTCGCGGGGGCAGGGTCACGGACGCGAGCCAACGCCGTGCGCCCCCGCAAGAGCACGGGGATGATGATTGTCGCGCGCCACGCCCACGGAGTGGACGCGTCGGCTCTCGGGGGCGACATCCGCAGGTCCGCAACTTTGCTCGCCGGTCCAGACTCGAGAGGCCACTTGCTCCCCCCTCGCTAGGTATCTACAACGTAGATACCTAGCGAGGGGGCTCCAATGCGGCGGACGGTCCAGCGATGGGGGAATAGCCTGGCGGTGCGCCTTCCGGCGGATGTCGCAGAGGCTTGCGACCTGACCGAGGGCACCGAGCTCGACGTTCGACACGAAGCGGGCGCCATCGTCCTGGTGCGTGAACGGCAGGACCGGGAGAAGTACACGCTCAGGCAGCTCGTAGCCCGAATTACGAAGCGAAACAGGCCCGAACGCGTCCAGTTCGGTCGTCGCATGGGACGTGAGATCTGGTGAGCGGCCGCTCCATCTTCGTCCCCGAGCGCGGGGATGTCGTGAAGATGAGCTTCGATCCCCAGTCCGGTCACGAACAAGCCGGCTGGCGGCCGGCTCTCGTCGTCTCGCCGAGAACGTACAATCGAGCAAGCAGCCTCGCATTGCTCTGCCCGATCACCTCTCGGGCCAAGGGGTACCCGTTCGAGGTCTCCCTTCCCGACGATCTCGCGATCCGCGGTGTGATCCTAACGGACCAAATTCGCTCCCTCGACTGGCGCGCACGGAGGGCCAAGTTCGTCGCGCGTGCTCCAGACGCCGTAGTACGCGAGGTTCTCGCGCGCCTGGAGCCACTCGTCACGTGAAGCGCGTGGTCTGTGCCTCGCCCGCGAGCTGACACCGAGCGCCCCCACGAGAGCACAGGGATGATGTTCGATTCGTGGAGCGGGCGGCGGCTGGCGGCGACCTTTCGGGTGGTGGGGCTCGTGCTGGCGGCCGCGATGTATTTCACTTCGGCCTGGGCCGTGCCCGACTTCTCGCAGTCCTCGATCGCACTGCCGGCCGAGCCGCCGGTCGAGGGGGATCTCGCCGCCTTCACCGTGACGCTGCGCAACACCGGCGACCAGCCGGCGGATCCGGCGCAGGTGACGATCGAGTGGCCGCTGATGGGTCATTTCGTCGACCTCGACGGCTTGGACGCCGCCGAGATCGATCCCGAGGCGCGCCGCATTCGGGCCTCCCTGGCCCTGCCTCCCGGCGGGTCGCGAGTCCTGACCGTCCGCGTGCTCGCGCCGCGCGACTCGGGCGGCGACGCCCTGACCCTGGCCGTGCACGTCGCCCATTACTTCAGCGGCGCCGAGCTCTGGGATCGCCAGACGATCACCGTCGACACGCGCGTCGGCGCAGACGGCGTGTCCATCGGGGCCTACCGAGTGAGTCCGGCGGGCCTCGCCGTCGTCGCCTGGCTGATTCTCGGATCCGTCGTCTGGCTCATCGTTCGGCTGCGCATGCCCGGCCGCCCGCAGGCACCCAGCAGCTCGAGCTCGCCGGGGAGCATCCGGCTCGGCCTCGGACCGACCGCCGCGGTCGCCGCACTGATGATCGCCGTCGGATTCTGGATGATTTTCGCCGCGATGGCCTGGCGCGATCATCGGGCGCTCACCGCCTGGACCGAGACGACGTGCACGATCCTCGGCCGGCGCATCGTCGCACAGAGCTCGACCTCGTCGCCGGGGACTTCATCCGGTCGACCCCGCGACACCACGGTGTACGAGCCCGAGCTGGCGCTGCGCTACACCGTCGACGGTCGCGAGCGCTACTCGACAGGATTCGACACCGGCTCGTCGCTGCGCGTCGGCGGATCGGCGGGGCGGCAAGGGGACGTCGCGGCCTGGCAGGTCGGGTCGACGGTGCCGTGCTGGTACGATCCCGCCGACCCCGCCGACGTGGTCGTGGTCCGCGGCTTCGGCGGCGCCTACCTGTTCGCGCTGCTCCCGGTGCCGGTGTTTCTGCTCGGCCTGGCGCTGCTGCGCCGCGGCGGAATCCGGCCGAACTCCTTGCCATCGCCGGCCGACGGCGCAAGATGAGCTCCCCACCCCCGCCACGGAGGCTCTCGGAGATGAGCGACACGCCCGACTACACGCCGCCTCGAGTCTGGATCTGGAACAAGGAGCGCGAGCATCGCTTCTCGAGCATCAACCGGCCGATCGCCGGCCCGACGCACGAGAAGGAGCTACCCGTCGGCCGCCATCCTCTCCAGCTCCACTCGCTGGCGACGCCCAACGGCGTGAAGGTGACCGTGATGCTCGAGGAGCTTCTCGCCAAGGGCCACGCGGGCGCCGAGTACGACGCGTGGCTCGTCCCGATCAACGTCGGCGAGCAGTTCGGCTCGGGCTTCGTCGCGGTGAATCCCAACTCGAAGATCCCGGCGCTGCTCGACCGCTCGAACCCCGAGGCGCCCATCCGGGTCTTCGAGTCCGGCGCCATCCTGACGTACCTCGCCGAGAAGTTCGGCGAGTTCCTGCCGGCCGAGCCCGCGGCGCGGGCCGAGTGCCTGTCGTGGCTCTTCTGGCAAATGGGGGCGGCGCCCTACCTCGGCGGAGGCTTCGGCCACTTCTACGCCTACGCCCCGAGCAAGATCGAGTACGCGATCGACCGCTACGCCATGGAGGTGAAGCGGCAGCTCGACGTGCTCGACCGCCGCTTGGCCGAGAGCGAGTACGTCGCCGGCGCCGAGTACACGATCGCCGACATGGCGATCTGGCCCTGGTACGGCGCGCTGGTGAAGGGCCTGCTCTACGACGCCGGCGAGTTCCTGAGCGTGCACGAGTACGCGCACGTCATCCGCTGGACCGAGCGGATCGCCGAGCGCCCCGCCGTGCAGCGCGGACGGATGGTGAACCGGGTGTGGGGCGAGCCACCGAGCCAGCTCCCCGAGCGCCACGACGCGAGCGACTTCGACAGGGTGGCGGCGAAGTGAGCCGTATGGCCCGCCATGCGCGGACGGCGCGCCAGATGGCGGGGCAGGACGTGACCTTCGCGCCGAGCTTCCGAGTCGAGTCTCGACACGGTCGCCCCGGTCACATAGGCACCTCCGTCCATGGGGGTGGCGAGACGCCCGCGGGCGCACGGCGGCGCTGCTCGGGGCCCTGGACGTCCGGCAAAGCACGCCCAGCCGAGGCTCACTCGGGAGCGCGTGGTGCGCACGGCCCTCCGGCACCTGGACCGAGAGGGCGTCGAGAGCCTGAGCATGCGCCGGCTCGCCGCCGACCTCGGCGTGACGCCGAACGCGCTGTACTCGTACGTGCGCGACAAGGACGATCTCCTGCGTGGTGTCGTCGAGCTGGTGATCGACGAGGTCGCGATTCCCGAGTCCGATAGGGGGCCGTGGCAGCAGCAGGTCTTCCAGCTCTGCGCGGCGCTCCGGGCGGGCCTGCTTCGCCACCCGCACATCGTCACGGCTCGGGGCTTTCGCGAAGTCTTCCCGTTCGGCTTCCTTTCCTTCGCCGCCGAGCTCGGCCGCCGTCTGCACGACGCCCGCTTCCGCGACCGGGACAACGTCGAGATCTTGTTCGGGCTGTTCTACGCCACGGTGGGGTTCGTCACCATGGAGGTCGGCCGCTCCGAACGCGGGCTGCCCACGAGGAGCCGGGCGTTTCGCCGCCACCTCGTCGACCTGGTCACCCCCGAGATGCTGCCCCTCGCCACCGAGATGGTCCCGCTCGTCCTCGGGGTCGACCTGACGGCGACCTTCGAACGCACGATCCTGGCCATGCTCCACGGCTTTGCCGCGGCGCGCCAGGCCGAGCCATCCTGATGGCCGCAGGCCGCGGGGGGCTTCTCACCGGTGGTGTCACGCCGGGATGGTGAGGTGGAGAGACCCGGGTGAGGTCCGACCTCGTCAATCGACACCGCGCTAGAGGCCCGCCCGCGCATCACGGGCACGAGCCCGCATGCGACCCGGCGGGGGAGGTGGGCCGGAAGGCGGTGAGGCCCGTGAAGTTGCCGGTGTAGACGGTGCCATCGGGCCCGACCTCGGTGGCCGAGTAGAAGGAGTTGTCACAGGAGTGCGGCATCCGCTCGAGGTAGGGGCCGAAGACGGTGCTCGTAGCCTCCACGAACTGCGCGAGAGCGCTCTCGGCGCAGCCGTCCTCGGCGGGGGCGGGCACCCACAGCCTGCCTTCGCCGGTGGTGAAGTCGATGCCTTCGAGGCCCCAGCGCCCGTCGCGCTGGCCGATGCCGTAGACGAGATTGCTGGGCTCGCTCATGGTGGGGATCCCGTTGGGGATGCTCACCTCGGTGTTGACCCAGACGGTACGGCAGGTCCGAGTGGCGGGGTCCCAGTCGATGCGCTCGAGACCATGAGGTGCAAGCGCAGGGTCGCCGCCGCTGAGGCCTGCGACCCCAAGTCGCAGCGCGTCCGGGAGGTCGTCGATCTCGGTCTGGTTGGCCAGGCGGTTGCTCACGACCACCGAGGCGTATCCCCGGACGAGGACCGACTGCTCCGATTCGGTGCGCTCGGCATCGTCGTCGCCGAAGCGGACGGGCACCTCGCAGGCGATGCGCCTGTCCTTGCCCGAGGCGATGGGCTCCCAGCCCTCGGGGATCTCGTCGCGCCACAGCAGCACCAGGTGCATCAGCTCCTGACCGTCGGTGATGACGACGAAGCGGTGGGCGTCCCGGGCCGTGCCCATCACCGTCGGCGTCGAGCCGGAGCCCGCGGCCAGCCGTACATCCGAGAGCCGGGCACCCGTCTCGTACCGGGCCGACCAAGCCTCCGAGAGGCGCCGCGCGTCCGGGTTCCAGTCGACGCGGACCATCCGCTCGGAGGTCACGACGTAGATGCCGCCGCTCTCGTCCGCCGCAACGCTGTTGGAGACGATCTCCAGGTCCTTGCGGGCGACCGCGGGATCGCCGCACGCGCCGCCGTTGAGCGAGAGAACCCGCAGGGTCTCTTCGCTCATCTCTGCGGGGTCGCGGGGCAGGACGCCGACCATGCCGAGCTCGGTGGTGAACGCGACCGATCCGTCGTAGGTCATCGTCTGCCCGACGATGGCGTCGTCGGGTCGGCACAGCGCACCTGCGGGCAAGTAGTAGCGACCGAGCAGCGTGATCGGCGATCGGAGATCGCCGGGACGTTCGTCGCCGTAGACCTCGAAGCTGTTCGCGTAGCCCACGATGAGGTGGTTGTCGCGGTCGAGCATGTTGTATGCACCGGTCAGCGGGACCGCGTTGGCGGGAGGGACGAAGCCCTCGTCGGCCGGGACGTAGGTGTCGATGATGTCCCCCGTCGCATGGTCGAGCTTCACCACCGACCGCCGATCTGGCGTGTTCGCCACCGTCGTCCATAGGGCGATCCCACCATCGTCGTACCGCGCGGAGAGCTGCATGATGACCGGCACTCCGGGCATCACCGTCCTCTCCGCCGTGATCTCCTGCCCCACCTCCGGTCCCGGCAGGTCGCTGGACGCCTGGGCGTAGCTCCCTCGGTGCGCCGCCCCCCACGGCGAGTCGACGAGATAGGGGTTGGCCGGTGGCTCGAGATCCGCGCCTCCCGGAGCGGTGGGGCAGCCGGCGGTGCCGTCCCCGGAGCAGCCCATCGCCCCCAACGTCAATCCGAGCAGGAAGGCCAGCGACATTGCTACACGCACCTGATTCCCCTCTTCCGGATCCCGGAGCGATGGCCACTGCGCCCGGCTGCCACCAAGGCTCGATCTTGCGTGTCGGCTCCCATCGAACGCTCTCGGACCTGGCCTTCGCCCTGCCCGCCAGCCCATCGGTGCGCCTCATGCGATTCCACCGCCCCTGGCCGGCGATCAGTACCAGGTGGCGTCCCAGGGCCGCCGGGCTGCGACGTCGTCACCGCGCACCGCCACCTTCACCCTTCCTCGCCGTGGGATGCTCGCGTAATTGTACGGCGATCAATTAGCGGCGTGGCGCTTCGTAGTCAAGGCCCGTACCCCTGGCCCCGCTCCAGCGCCGAGGATCGGGCGCGGCATGGTGAACCGCGTCTGGGGCGAGCCGGCTTCCCGAGCGCCACGCGGCGAGCGGCTTCGACAGGGTCGCAGTGAAGACCTGGCGGACGAGACAGCCGCGGCATCTCCCGAGCCCGAGGCCCCCCTCACCGCTCGAGCAGCGCCACCACGCGCGTCGTGTTCGCCCCCCGGGCATCGTGCACCACCCGCACCCCGAAAGCCTCGGGGGCCTCGAGCAAGGGCATGAGCTCGCCACCGTGCGCCTCGCGAAACGCGACGTAGTCGACGCGCGACGCTCGCGCGAAGCCGAGGACGTCCTCGAGGCTCCCCTGTGGGAGCGGAAGCCAGTCACCGTGGGCGTAGAACGGCGGCAGCGAGAAGGCCGACATCACCAGGGTCCTGCGGCCTCCCGCATCGCGAGCGATCGCGTGCCCGGCCTCCATCTCCGTGCGCGGCAGGCGCTCGCCGAACTCGCGCGGCAGCCCCGTGGCGTGCCAGAGCATCGCCAGGCAAAGGCCGAGCCCGGCGAGCACCGGGCCAGCAGGGCCTGCGTGAGCGCGGCGGGCAGGCCACGGGAGCCAGGCCACCCCCGCTGCAGCGATGATCGTCACGAGCACGAGGGTCGGATGGAAGTAGCGTGGTGCGATCCACATCGTGACCATGCCGGCGGCGATCTGCCCCACGGCGAGGCCGCCTGCGAGCATCACGAGCGCGCCGTCGCGTCGCGCGCTCCCGCCCGCCACGAGCAGGCGCAGCCCGCCGAGCGCCGCGCCGAGAATGAGGAGCGGATTCACGTAAGCTCGACGTGTCGCGATTTCGACGATCGCTGCGAGATTCCTGACCCAGCAAGCCAGGAAGGCGCGTGGGTCTGCCAAGAGCTCCTGCGAATACACGAAGCTTCCCACCGAGCGGTTGAAGCTCACGAGCGGCCCCGGCACTCCATTGACCAGCCCCGGCGCGGCAGCGGTGTACGCAAGCCCGCTCCCGAGCCGACGGCACACGTTTCCGTACATCCCGCTCTTCCCCTCGAAAAGGAAGGGCTCGACGTGTCGGTTCAGGGAGACGATCCAGGGACCGGCGACGACCACGAAGCCTGCGACGAGCGCCAGGGACGCGGCGAGCCGGTGATCGCGATTCGTGACGAGCACCGTCACGAGGAGCGCGAGCAGGAACGCGAAGGCCTCCGGCTTCACGAGATCCGCGCCACCGACGAGCAGCCCGGCAACCAGCGCCGCGCCCACGCCCCCACGCAAGCCCATCGCGAGGGCACCGACGGCCAGGGTCGCAAAACCCACCTCGGCGATCGCCATGCTCGCGGGATACACGATCGGGGGAGCGATGGCTCCGAGCGTGGCAGCCAGCCAACCGCTGGCGGGCCCTCCGAGACGCATCCCGATGAAGAACATCGGCAGGACCAGCACCGCCCCCATGATCGCGCTCACGAGACGGCCCGCACCGATCAGGGGAACGCCGAGCGAGTGCAGGGCCGCAACGACAGCCGGGTAGCCCGGGGGGAACTTGAGCTCACGATCGCCGAGCATGCCGATGTATCCACCGCTCGAGGCGAGGTTCTCGGCGAGCCGCAGATAGCTCCCGCTGTCGTTGGTCACGACCTCGTGCGTCGTCGCGACCATGAGGCGCACTGCGAGCCCGACCATGACCAGGCCGAGCAGCGCACCGCGGGCGCGCGGCGCGATCTGGGTGCACCGCGCTTCGTCCGACCCGACCACGTGCAGCGGAGACGAGCTCGTCGACTCGATCCCCCCTCCCAGCTCCGGCGCCGCTCGAGAGCCGCGGGCTGCGCCCGCCGCAGCCCCCGGAACGCCTGCCGGAACCCTACTCGGCGGGGTCCGCGCGGTCAAGCCCAAGTACGGAAGCCCGATGCTTGGCGGGCGTGGCGCGCCTGGTGGCCGCAAGCGCGCCGGCAGCACCCCGAGGCGACGGCACGGCAGATCCCGGGCACCCGGGCCTGCAGGGTGCGTCACCCAGCCTGGGGCGCTCGTGCACGACGCGCGCAACGGTCGGCGACCAGCCCCACCAGAGCGCTCGCGATCCGGTGGCTGCCCGCCGGGCTCAGGTGATAATCGCGCTCGAGAAAGACGTCCCCGCCGGCGCGGCGCAGCACCTCCGTCATGTCGAGCGCCTCGATCTGAAGGCCGTCCGCCAGAGGCACGAGCGCTTCGGCGTAACGCTCGTCCCGAGTGTAGTCTCGGTCCTCGAAGCCAAAGGAGGGATACGGCAGCCGCTCGGCGCGATACAGCTCGTTGCGCTCCGTGCTCACCTGCACGTCCAAGGGCACGAAGACGAGGAGCACCTCGGCGCCGTGCCGTCGCGCCATCTGCACCATGCGCTCGACGTCGCGGCTCGCATCCTCCCAACGGCGCGCGAATGCGGTCCGCGGCTCGAGCAGCGGAATCATCTCCCAGGCAACGTTCGAGTCGGGTGGCCACCCGATGAGCGAGCTGAGCGCGTGAAAGCCGCGGCGCCAGAGGTCGTCCGCAAGAGCGGAGTAGGCGCGAAGCGTCGCCGCTCGCGCCTCCATCACACGCCACAGCTTGTCGCTCCAATGCCTCCCCTCGTAGCCCGTCGGTGCCGGGTCGGTGCGCATCGACCACGGAGAGACCGTCAAGACGACGACATCGGGCATCGTCGCGGGCAAGAGCGTCTCGAGCCAGCGCCGCTGGTGGCCGACATCGCTTCCGAAGATGCCACCGTTCCCGACCGACGCGCTCACGCCGCGGGCGGCGAGCAGGTCGTGGAGCCGTGCGGGATAGGCGCTCTCCGCAGGCACGCCGTAGCCGGCCGCGTTGCTGTCGCCCACGACGAGGACCCGGCACGCGTCGGGTGCAGCGAGATGGCCCCCACGTGCGGGGGCTCGCAGCCCCTGCTCGTCGAAGCGGTAGTCGATCACCTCTTCGCCGGCGCTCAGCGCCCAGCGCTCCCAGCCCCCTGGACGCGGCCGCATGGTTCCGTCGCCGTCGATGGAGCGGACCGCCTCCCACGGAATGCGATGCTTCCAGCGGCCGAACGCCGCTCGGGACGGGCCGAAGCGGTCGATGCGAAGGAGCGCCTCCACGAGGAGCGCGAGCGCTGCGAGGACGGCGACGGCGAGCGCCGCCGAGCGGGTCCGAGCCCTCATCGCGCCCACCGGGCCTCCGCGCGGATATTGGCCGCGACCTCGTGCCCTTGTGCCGCTCGGTGGCTGTCCTGCAAGGTGCAGGGCTGGCGTTCGGCGCTCGCCGGGCGAAAGGCCGGCAGGACATCGGCGACGCGGACCAGCGCAGAGACCAGCCCGTCGACCGCGGAGAGCGCCGAGAGGCGGCCGATGCACGCCTGCGCGAGCCCGCCTGTTCGTCGGCCGACGAGCATGCGCGAGAGTGCTCCACGATTCGGAAGAAGCCGTCAAGCGGCACGCGCACCACGACCGGCGCGCTGGGCGGGCATGGCGTTCGGCACGAGCCGTCGGCCGAACAGCGTGCCGGCGGCGGGAAGCAGCCCAGCACGAAGCAGATGACCGGCACGCCGGGCGTCTTCGAGATCGTCTCGGATGTTCGCTTCCTGACGCGCGCTCTCGAGCGTGGCTTCGCCAGCGCACGACAATCTCGGAAAAGCGCCTGGGCGCACCTATGCTTGACCGCAGGGGCGCTTCATCCTAGCCGTAGAGCCGCCGGACGGCGGCCAGGGCTCCGCCGAAGACTAGGTTGAGACACCGTGGGCGCCGGGCGCTACGCGCCGCGCAATCTGCTCTCGCGTCCGCCGCGCCGTTGCCACACCTCACTGGAGGTCGTCTCCGAGACCTACGGGTGGTTCCTGCACCGCCTGGGTGAGGAGGCCGCGCACAGCTTTCGCTTGGCGCTGGCCGACTTCACGTGGCTGACGCCCCAGCCACTCGGCGTAGCGTCGGCTCGTCGAAGCCTGCAGCGACTCGCACGACGACGTCGCTGCCGACCACCAGCTCGATCCCGGCCGGCCCGCTCGGCGTCCCGGGCTCGATGCCGCGCTGCCGCGCGAACTCGCACAGAGAGAGACGGCTGCGCTCGGCCTCCGCCACGACTCCCGCCATCTCGCGCGCCCGCGCCGTCGGCTGCCGCCGCCACCACTGGTCCCGGCATCTCGCTCCCTCCAGCCGGATACCTTCGCGCTGCCTGGGAACGACCGGCAGATGGGGTTCGCGAGACGTTTACGTACCTGGTGCGTGTTCCGGACCTCGTCGGACAGCGATTCCGGAGCAAGCCGGACACCAGTTCCGGCGGATGCTGGACACCGATTCCGGGCATCTCGGACAGCTGACGGAGGTCGGCTGAGCGGGAGGAGAGGGCCGGCGGAGCGTTGACGAACGCGGGGTAGCAGGATTGTCGCCCGTCACCGACGTGACCCGGCCTGGCGGACGGCTGAGCCTCGCGAAGCGGCTCGCAGCGGCCGATACCGTCCTCGGATGCTACGGAACGGGCACATCCGATCAGCCGTCGACACCGCTGACCGCTCCGCTCGGGGCTGGTTCTCGTCGGCGCTCCATCGGCTGCTGTGGAGTCGCGCATGGGATCTCGCCATGCGCGCCGCCGGCCTGGTGTGGACCGGCTTCCTGCTCCTCGTCACCGCCGGCAACCTGGTCGCGTTCGTCGGTGAACACCGGGGTGGAGCGACCGCCAGCCTCGTCTTCGCCACTGCCGTCGCCTCGCGGCTGGCCTTCGCGGCCTTTCTGCTCCTGCTGATGGTCTTCTTCGTCCTGCGGCCGAGGCCGCACGCCAAGGCCCGGGGCCTCGGCGCGCGCGCCGTGGCACTGTGCGGCACGTTTCTGCCCACGTGCTTCGGCCTGCTGCCGCGCGACGAGGGCTCGGCGTTCCTGAACCTCGCTTCGCTCGTCTGCATCGCGGTCGGAAACATCCTCGCCGTCTACGGGATGAGCCACGTGAGCCGCTCCTCCAGTATGATGGCCGAAGCGCGGCGCCTGGTGGTGACCGGCCCGTACCGGATCGTGCAGCATCCCGTCTACCTGTTCGAGGAGATTGCGGTCGTCGGCGTCATGTTGCCGCTCCTGTGGTCCCCCGGTGTCGCGACGATCGCGCTCTCGATCTTTGCGGTCCAGGTCTGGTGCCAGTTCCGACGCATGCGCAACGAGGAAGCCGTCCTCGCGGCGGCGTTTCCCCACCATGCCGAGTATCGGCGATGCACTCCCCGGCTGCTGCCGGGCATCTACTGACGATCGTTTGCTGTGAACGTCGCCGCCAAACGAGCTTGACCGCTTGCCGCGGCCGTCCCGCTGCCCCCGACGACGATCGGACATTCGTCTATTCTTCGCTCGCGCTCGAGCCATGCTTCGCGCCCGAGATCGGTCTGATCGATGCGCGCGCTGGCGCTGGCGGCGGCTGGGGCACCGTTTCGCTTGCGCGGGCCGTGATATCGCGATGGTGGATCGGCCGGGTGGTGATAGGTTGCGGGCGGTGGCCGTGATCGGCTGACCAGATGAGCACGGGCAGCGCACGGTTCGACCCCCTCGTCGAGGGGCGGGCGAGCTCGACTGGGGCTCAATGGCCGCTCTCGGGTGTCGCCCGAGGGCCGCCGGGCCCGGCCTCGACCGGCTGCTCGACGCGGACCGCGGCACCCTGCTCGCCGACGTGGTCGTGGTGGCTAGCGAGCGCTTCGGGGTGGTGCTCGGAGGTCCGACGTCACTCCGCGGACCCGGCCAAGGATGCCCTCACGCCGGGACCAGGAGCCACACCGGGACGAGCCGCTCGAGGGTCGAGCCACCCCCGTGCACGTACGATCGCCCGTCGCGAGCGATTCGGAAGCCGTGATCCGCGAGCACGAGAAGCGGGCGCTCGGGGTCGAGGCGAGCCGCGACGGCGCGGCAGGCGACGCGGAGCTCCGCGGTGGCGAGGCGCGCCAGGTCCTCGAGCTCCGGGAAGCGATCGTGGAGAAGCGTGTCGAGGACGTTCAGCTTCTCGAGCGAATGCCGCGTGCCCGCGCCGGCGAGCTCGCGGTAGAACGCATCCGTCGTCGTTCCCTCCGGTGCGAGCGCGAAGCTCGAGGATTCGAGGTGCCAGGCGGGCAGCAGGGCTCCGATCTCGCCCTCGAGCGTCGCGGCGAGCGGTGCGCCCAGAGCGTCGATCACCAGCCAGGGAATCTCACCGCGCGCGCCGAGCGCATCGATGAGCCGCGGCGGAGGATCGGCCAGGGGCGCGGTCGCGAGCGAGTCCAGGCGCTCGAGCCAGCGGTCGCGCGCGACGCGCATCATCCTCCCATGATGCCGGTAGAGCTCTCCGGCCATCCCTGCGAGCTCGGCGGCAGTCGCGGGCATGCTCGCCCGGCGGAGCTCGAGGGCGGCGCGGACGAGCGAGGACGCCCCCTCCGGCTCCGGCGCCGGGAGAGTGCCGTCGGCGATCCAGCCGAGCACGCTTTCCTCGACGGTCGCGGGCAGGCCCAGCTCCTCGAGCCCCGCCAGCGCGGCGCGCCCGACCCACTCCGCGCGAATCTCCTGCGCCGCGGCTTCGAGCGCGCTCCGGCGGAGCCCGTGCGGCAACCGGACGCCGAAGCGAAGGGCTTGCTCGGCGCACCAGAGGGCGACGTCTTCCCGGCTCTCGGCGGCGGGCTTGACGACGCGCAGCCTTCGCTCGCCGAAGCGCCGGAGCCACTCGGAGAACGCGCTTGCGAGCTCGCGCCCCTCCCAGGTGCGCTCGCCGAAGGCCTGGGCCAGCGCCTCGACATCGACCTCGGCGACCACGTCGACGCCTGCCAGGTAGCGATCCAGGAGCTGGACATCCTCGATGCCGGGATGGGGCGCCTTGCCCTCGAGGTAGTCCAGGGTCTCGCGCGTCGCCCCGAGACCGTCGCTCACCCATCGGCGGACCCGGGCGCGGATCGCGTCCCGCTCGAAGAACCGCGCGAGCTCGTTGGCGATGCGATCGCTGAGCACCTCGAGCTCCGCCACGACGTCCCTCAAGGGACTCGTCTCGCCGTCGAAGCCGCAGGCGCAGAGCGGCTGGAAATCGAGGTCGACGGCACGTTGGCAGCGCAGGGCCGAGGCGCGCGTGCGCAGCTCCTCGAGCTTCGCCAGGTCCGCGGTCAGGCCGAGGTGACGGCTGCGCGCGACGGCGGGAGCGCGCCACTCGAGCCGAGGGTGCACGCCCCACTCCCGCCACCACGCGTCGTGGCGGCGCCGGTAGTCCTCCTTGTAGGCTCCGTAGGTCGCCTCGGCCCGGGCGAGCCAGGCGTCCACCTCCTCGGGCGACCCGAGCCCGGGAGGCTCGCCGAGCGCCTCGAGGCGGATCCGTGCGGTGACATCGCGCGAGCCGGAGAGCAGTGGGTGGTGGAGGAGATGCCGATAGCGCTGCAGGCCGGACGTCAGGCGATCGATTCGCCGGGGCAGGTCCGCCAGGGAGGAGACCTTCGCGAGAAACGCGCTCGCCGAGCCGATCTCACGAAGGAGCTGCTCGAGGCCGCGGAGCTCATCGGCTCCGCTGTCGAGCGCCGACCACTGCGCGAGGAGCTTGCGCACCTCCTCGGCGAGGGCGTCGTCGGCGCCGGCGGCCTCGAGCCGGGCGAGCAGAGCCCGGAGTTCTGCGGAGCGCGCCCGACCGACATCGCGCAGCCGCGTGGCCACCAGCCGCTGTGCGGGGACGCTCCACTGGGCCGGGATCTGCACCTCGAGCCCCTCGCAGAGACGGCCGAGCTCCCGTAGCTGGTCGCTGCGCAGGGCCTCTGCGGGCCTGACCCGGTCGTACTGGATCGGGTTCGGCAGGGTCTCGTAGAGCTCGCGGTAGCCTCGCCCCTCCTTCTCGATCTCGAGGTAGCCCTCGAGCGAGAGGAACGCGAGCAGCAGGCTCACCTGGTCCGGGACCAGGCCGTAGACCGGCGCCGCGAGTCGCTCGTAGATGGCGCGCGGCGCGGGACGGTGGTCGAGCATGGCGGCGACGAGCTTCACGAGCTCGTGGTTCGCAAGCCGCGGCGGCGTCGCGTACTCGTGCCCCTTGCGCTGAAGGAGCCCCATCGGCACGAGGTACGCCTCGCGTACCAGCTTCACGGCGTCGCCTGGATCGAGCTCGCGCGGCCTGGGTGCCGAAGCGAACCGCATGTAGGCCCGATAGACCTCCTTGGGAAGCGGGCCGTGGCTGGGCGCGAAGCGCTCGAAGCTCGGATACGTGCGGCGAAGCATCCACTGGGCATACCCCTCGATCCATCGCGCAAGCGGCAGGGTGGGATCGATTCGCGGCGCGGCTTCGGGTGCGGCACCGGGAGCGGTGATCTGGGCATCCAGGTAGGCGCTGCGGATGCGGGCCTTGAGGATCTCCAGCCGGTCGCGTCGCAAGGCTTCGAGACGCTCGGCCACCTTGGGGCTCCAGCGCCGCGCGCGGAGCCGCTCGACGGCGACGAGCTCCGCGATCTCGGGCCCGACAGCGATCTGTGCCGGGCGCAGCGTGAAGGCCTCGCTCACTTGCGCGTCCGCTCCCCAGGGGAGGCGAACGCACAGCGCCAGGGCTTCGTACTCGAGGCGCGGCGGCCGCTCTTCGCCGAGGTAGACCGCGATCCGCCGCTCGTGGAAGTGCCAGCGGACCTCGCGCGGCTGCCATTTCTCGAGCGGCAGGCCGAAGGGGGTCGGCATCTCCTTCTCGAGCGTCGCGAGGAGCTCCTCGAGCAGGGCCTCCCCCCTCGCCTCGAGATCGGCCCTCTCGCGGGCGAGCAGGCGCTCGAGCTCGGCCGAGCCACCGTCCTCGAGATCCAGACGGTAGACGCCCTCGGCATGCGCGACGAAGCGCCCCTCTTCGCGGAGCCGTTCGAGGATTCGCTGGAGAACGCCCCGATTCTTCTCCGGCTCGAGCCGGCTCGCGCGGTGCAGGAGCCAGGCCAGGGCATCGTCGACCGAGAGACCCGAGCGGGCCGGAGCGAGATGGACGAGGATCAAGAGCTTCAGCACCCGCTCTGCGAGCTCGCGCAGCGCCGGGTTGGGGAACATCTCCGGGAGCCGCTTGGCGTAGTACGGAAGCACCCGCTCGGCGAGCGGAGCGAACTCGGCCTGGATCTCGAGCAGGTCGTGGAAGTGGTCGACGATCGCGTCGGGCGTGAGCAGCTCGCCCAGGCTCCGATCGAGGAAGGGCTCGACGTGGCGGGCGGGATCCCCGGCGAGCCGGGTCACGGCGAAGTCGACGACGCCACGCGCCTCGGAGAAGCGGTCGCGTACCTCGTCGAGGAGCTCGAGCGTCGCCGGATGCACCGGATAGACGGCGCGCAGCGCCGCCTCGTCGAAGGGCATGCCGGGGAGCGCGGCGCGGATCTCGCGCGCGACGCGATCCACCGCTGCGGCGTACCCTGCCTTCTTCACCAGGACGGAATCGCGGATCACGTCGCGGACGTGCGAGGCGCCGAGGAGGAAGCGAATCGGGTAGCGATCCTTGATCTTGCGATAGAGCCCTCGCTCGAGGACGCCGGAGTGCTCGAGCGCCTCCTGCATTGCCGCAAGCACCCAGAGCCTCACCCCCGCCGCCCACTCGCCGAGAAACTGAAGGAAGCGCACGTCTTCGTTGAACCGCGCCGGCTCCGCCTTCGAGCGCAGGAACTCCGAGACCTCGTCGAGGATCAGCAGCAGACCGCGCGGGTATCGCGCGCCGAGCTCCGACCAGGCAACCCGGCGATCGCCACCAACGGCGACGCCGAGCGCGCCCGCGACGATGTCCTCGAGGGCCATCTCGCTGCGGAAGTTGACCAACGAGATCGCCACCACGTCGGGACCGCCGTCGGCGAGCGTCCCGGCGCGGATGCCCTCGGCCACGTAGGCGAGGAAGTGCGACTTCCCCGATCCGTAGGGCCCGATGAGGAACATTCCCGAGCCGCAGGCGGCGGAGAGGACCCGATCCAGGACCTCGAGGTGCGCGCGGACCTCCTCGGTGAGGTGGTAGGCGGCGGTGATCCAGCCGCGATCGGGCGCGGCCAGGTGGTCGAGGCGGACCACGGTCGGGTGCCGCCGCACCTCCACGACGTCGCGGATCGCCTGCGGCACGGCCGCGGCGGACGAACGCTGTGCATCCTTCGAGATCAAGGTCCGGCTGCGTTATTCACATGCCGAAGGCCGCGAACCAAGTCGGAGGCTGCCGGCCTCCCTGGCTCCCCCGGGCGTGGGGCTGGCATGCTCGCCGCGCCGCCGAGCTTACGGCGCCGGGAGCCTGCCGCGCCGGGAGCCTCTCGCGCCCGGAGCCTTGCGGGCCGGGAGGCTTCCGCGCCCTTTCCCGGCGAGGTACCCTCGGGTTGATCCCGTGGATTCCCGAGTCGCGACCCGCCCGAAGCTCCACCACTCGATCGTCGACGTCCTGCGCCGAAACCTCCGAGCGGCGCTCCGCGCGCGGCGGCTCGAGACCGCGCGCGAGCTCCTCGAGCGGCTTCGCGGCGAGGATCCGCTGGCGCTCGAAACCCGTGGCTTCGAGCTCGAGCTGCTTCTCCGGGCGGGTCAGCTCGGAGAAGCCGAAGCCCTCGCCGACCAGCTCCTCGAGCTCTTTCCGGGCTCGCCCCGGGTTCTTCTCCTCGCCGGCCAGCTCGCCTGCAGGCGCCGTGACTACCGCCTCGCCGAAGAGCGGCTGCAGGAGAGCGAACGGCTCCATCCACACTGGGCCACCCGCCGCCTGCTCGGCCAGACGCTCACCCAGGCGGGGAGATTCGAGGACGCCGAGGCCATCCTGGTGGCGCTGGCCGCCGACCGCGAGGTCTGCCGGCGCGACCTCGCATGGCTCTACGAGCGCATGGGGGATCTCGTGCGGGCCCTCTCGTGCCTCGAAGCCTACCTCGAGGTCCATCCGCGCGACCCGGTCGCCGTCGCCCAGCGCGTGCGCCTGCGCGCACGGCAGCTCTCGCCCGACGAGCTGGTCGAAGAGTCGATGGCGCTCGAAGCGATCGACGAGGAGGTTTCGCCGGAAGCGTACCCGGAGCTGGTCGGCGCGCTGCTGCGCACCGGGCGCGCACGCGACGCGCGGGCTCTCGTCGATCGGCTGCTTGCACGGCTCGACCCGCGGACGGCCTCGCGGATGGGCTGGATCTGCCGCGACCTCCAGGCCCACGACCTGGCGTTCGACCTCTTCCACCGAGCCTTCCCGCGCGACGCGCAGAACCCGAAGTTCCTCGCTGCATTCGAGCTGGTCGCAAGACGCAGCGGTCGGATCGGCGATCTGATCGACCTCTACCGCTCACACGCTCCCGAAGCGAGGAATCTCTACGGTCGGATCAAGCGTCTGGATCGGTCGGCGCCGCTGCCCGGCGCGCCGGCGGATTGACTCGCCGCGCGGGTTCCGCGACCGACCGCGGATGCCGCGGGCCGGGTATTCGTGTCTCGATCCAGGAGCTCGTGCCCGCGTCGCGCGGGCCGAAGAGAAAGAACGAGCCCTTCGGCGGATCGAGAATGCGAGGGTAGAGCGCCCTGCTCACCATGCCGTCATTTCGTCCGCCATTCTGCCCGTCCCAAGCAGCGGGGCCGCAGGCGGCGTGGGGCGCGCCAGCGTGCAGGCCGTGGGATGGCGGGCGCCGATGCCGGAGTGCACGAGCAGACGGTCACCGGCCATCAGGGGCCGGCCCGCGCCTCTGGCCCTCAGCGGCGCGGCAAGCCGAAGACCGCGGCGAGCGGCGTCGAGCCGCGCACCTCGCTGCTTCCCCAGCGCGGGGGCGTGAAGCGCCCAGGGGCGAGCCAGACGGCGGCAAGCGCGAGCGCGAGTCCGGCCGCGACGGCCGCGCGGGTGAGCGAGCCGCGAGCGCTTGCCGGCTGCGAGGTGACACCTTGCGGGCAGGCCGGCCCACCGAGCGCCGTCCACGCGCCGATCAGCGCCACGCCAAAGCACGCCGGCGCGAGGAAGTAGCGGCCGAGCGGCTGAAACACTCCCGGCATCATCCGGCCCGCGCAGGCGACCAGCAGCGCGTTCGCCGCGAGCGCGGCCGGTCCGAGCGCCGCGGCAGCGACGGCCACCCGGGCGAAACGCGTGGACGCGGTCCCGCACGCCTCTCGTGGACGCCGCCTTTCGCTCCACGAGCGCGCCGCGAGCCAGGCGTTCCAGGAGACCGTGAGCACGAGCCCGCCCGCGAGAATGCCGAGCACGGCCGCGTCACCCCATTGGACGGCCTTGCCCTGACCGAGAAGGAGCTCTGTCGCAATCGCCCGCCAGCCGGTCGGGCCTGTCGTCGCCAGTGAGCCGGCGATCCTGACCTGGAGCGCCCCGGCGAGCCGGCTCGGCACGGCGACCCCGCTCGCGGCCAGATTGGACAGGAGCCAGACCACGACGAGCAGCGCTCCCGGGGCGAGGCCGGCGGCGGCCACGGCGACCGAGCGGCCCCGCCGCTCGCTGCTCGCCAGCACGAGAGCCGCTGGCACCGCGATCCCCCATGCGTTGCTGAGCCGACTCGCGGCCAAGAGGCCGGCGAGAACGGCCGCGGCGAAGAGCCAGCGGCGCATCGCAGGGCCTCCTCCGGACGTCACCGCGCAGGCGAGCGCGGCCGCCGTGGTCACGCCGAGCAGCTCGCCGAAGACGACGTCGGCCGCATGGTTGGTGACGAAGGCGGCCCCGAAAACCACTCCGGGTGCGAACATCGGCAGCGCGGCTATGAGCGCGCCTGCATGCGCGTCCAGCGGATCGACGTGGCCGAGCCGGCGGCTCTCGCGGACCACGAGAAGCGGCACGGCGACGGCCGTGCCGAGAAGCAGAGCAGCGCTGGTGAGCCGCGCCAGCCGCAGGCCACGCTGCCAGTCACCGCCCGCCGCGGCGAACGCGGGAGCGGCGAGCGCGTAGTAGGCGGGCGGATGGAGAAGGAAGTACGGGGGCGGGTTTCCGCGTGCCGCGCGCTCCGGCCCGAACGCGAGAGACAGGATGGCGCGGTCGAACGGCTCGCCGACCCGGGGCAGGCGCAGCGTGGAGACCGCTGCGACGGCATGCAGGTGCCCCGCCTCGTCGAGCAGATGGAGGGGCGGGAAGTCGGCCACCATGTAGGTGCCGACCGCGGCGGTGCACAGCACCGGCAAGGCGAGAAGCAAGCGGAGGGCGAGCAGGGCGGCCCTTCGCGGCCTCGACGCAACCGCCTCCCCGAGCTCCGGGGCCTCGTGGCAGGGCGGGTGCCCGTGAGCGCGAGAGGTGAGCCTCTCCCCACCGTGCCCGGCGCCCGAGCGATCGGCGCATTCGCGATCGCCGCCCACGCGTCTCGTAGCCCGTGCCGGGAGTCGCAGCTCCATCATCCCGCCCCCGCCATGGCGCCGGCCTTCGATGGGCCGACGCGTCTAGACGACCTGGCCACGGGGCCCTTCGCCCCTGGCGCAAGAGCTTCAGCCATTCGCCGACCACCGCGGTCTCTACGAGCGCACCGGCCGACGCTCCAGCCAGCATGGCGTCGCAATCGTGAGCCGCTGCGCTTTCGAGACCTGGCGCCTCCTCGCTCTCGTTGCTCTCCTCTCGTCGGAGGCTGCCGACCCAGGAGCTGTCACCATGACGGGCGCGGTGGTGCTGGGCACGGCGGCGGCCGACGGCGTTCACAGATCGGCCAGGAGCCTGAGCTTGTCCTTCACCTCCTTCAGGAGCGCTCCCGGCAGCCGACCGAGCGGCCTTCGGAAGCGACCGTTGTCGATCGCGCGGCTCTGATCGATCATGATCTCGCAGTCGGCGGCGTTCCCTGCGACGCCCCGAGGCAGCGGCACCCGCAAGAGATTCTCGCCCGTGAGCCGCGTGGTGCAGGGGAGGATCCAGGTCGATGGGTGGCCGGCCTCGCTCAGCAGATCGCTCTGCACCACGACGACCGGCCTCGCCTTGCCGGGCTCGGTACCACGACGCGGATCCAGATGGGCGAGGTAGAGCGCTCCGTGTCGGATCGACGCTCTCAATCCAGCCCCTCCCCGGACAGATGGTCGAGCTCGGCGATCTCTCGGGCGAGCGAGGCACGGGTCGCTCGCGAAGCCGCGCGATAGGCGTCACGCAATGCCTGGCGCTCGGTCGTCTCCTGGAGGAGGCGCAGCCCGCGACGCACCACCTCGACGTTGCTCTTGAGCTTCAGGCGCGCCTTCAACGACTGCACGAGGCGGACCTCCGTGACCGGAAGCGTGATGCTGGACTTGGCATTCGCCTTCATACCTTTCGGATACCTGCGGACTGCTCCCGGAGCAACGGCGCCGCGATCCGGCGCCACGATTCGGCCCGCGCGCGGCGCTCTCCAGCCGAAGGCGAGCCTCATGTCGTGGCACCCCGAGCAGCCACGGGCCAGAGAGAGGCTGGGGGCACGGCGACGGCCGCCCACCGGCGAGGCCCGATGGTGCGCGATGGGCAAGACCACGCCGCCTGCGATCTGCCCTCATACAAGAAGCGTAGACCCGCAGGCCGCGGGGC